>JAZSDM010000142.1:0-9381 GCA_045531145.1 Acutalibacteraceae bacterium
TTTCCTACTGTGCGGTTATATGGCGCAGTTTAATTGATTTAATAAGCGGAAAATACGGAATAAGTGCAGTTTCGGGCCCTGTTGGTACAGCGGTGGCAATAGGTACAGTTGCAAAACAAAGCCTTGCAAATTTGTTGCCGATAATGGCACTTATAACAATAAATTTAGGCATTTTCAATTTACTTCCGTTCCCCGCGCTTGACGGTGGAAGACTTGTTTTTATTCTTTTTGAAATGATTACAAGAAAACCCGTTCCTCAAAAATACGAATCTTTGGTACACGCTATTGGTTTTGTGATTTTAATAGGATTTATGTTGCTTGTAACTGCAAAGGATATTTGGAGCCTTATATTTTAATTCGTAATGCGTAATGCGTAATTAAGAGGAGAGAATTATGTTATATACGAATGATGAAACCGTAAAAGTAAAGGTTGGGAATACTTATATAGGCGGCGGTGCCGATATAACGGTACAGTCAATGCTTTGCGTTCCCGCTCACGATATTGAGGGTAATGTAGCACAAGCCTTGCGACTCCAAAACGCAGGGTGTGATATTGTGCGCGTTACTGTACCTGATAAAGAGGCTCTAAAAACGGTTGAAGCGCTTAAAAAAGCAATAAAAATCCCCTTGGTTGCCGATATTCATTTTGATTACCGCTTAGCACTTGAAAGCGTTGCGGCAGGGGTGGATAAAATAAGAATCAACCCCGGTAATATCGGCTCTGACGATAAGGTAAAAGCGGTTGCTGACGCTTGCAGAAAAGCCGGAGTACCGATAAGAATCGGTGTAAATTCAGGCTCGCTTGAAAAGGAGATTTTGGCGAAATACGGCGCAGTTACGCCCGAGGCTATGGTAGAAAGCGGACTTTACCATATATCTTTACTTGAAAAATTCGATTTTGGCGATATTGTGTTGTCGCTTAAATCTTCGGATACTTTAAATATGTATAAAGCCTATGAATTAGCCGCCCAGAATTGCAAGTATCCGCTTCATTTGGGTGTTACCGAGGCGGGCACCGAAAGTATGGGTGTTATAAAATCTTCCGCAGGTATTGGCGGACTATTGCTTCGAGGAATAGGAAATACAATCAGAATTTCTTTGACAGATGACCCCGTAAAAGAAGTAGAAGCAGGAATAAAACTGCTTAAAGCAATAGGAATCCGCAAAGGCGGAGTTAAATTCGTCTCTTGCCCCACTTGTGGCAGAACCGAAATTGATTTAATAGGAATTGCCAAAAAAGCCGAAGAACGCCTTGCAAATATTAACAAGGATATAACAGTAGCAATTATGGGTTGTGTTGTAAACGGTCCGGGTGAAGCATCGGCGGCGGATATCGGCATTGCAGGCGGTAAGGGCTGTGGAGTGCTTTTCAAAAAGGGCGAAATTATTTGCAAACTGTCCGAAGACCAACTGCTTGAACGTTTAGTAGAAGAAGTAGAAAAAATGTAACGGAGTTGAAAAAATGGCTACCCCACTCTTTTCAGATGTGTTTTCAATTTATCTGGACAGCAACCTTTTAGAAATTTTAAAGGACGCTGTTTTAGAACAGTGGAAATTGGATATTGACGCGCGTGATTTAACCGCTTGGGTTAAATCGCCTACATATATAAAACGTAGGGACCGTTTGAATATACAAAATTCGTTAAAGAATGCACTGAAACTTGAAGTTTGCGAAATTTCCTACACTTTTTGTGAAGATGCGTTCTGTGATGAGGCTTGCGCTGATTTAACTGATCAATTAAAACTTAAAAACGCAGTACTTAACGGCTATTTTAACGGGGCGGAGTATGCCCTTTTTGGCGACACATTAGCAATAACCTTAAAACACGGCGGTTACGAAAAAATAGCCCTAAGCGGATTTGAAAATCAGTTTAAGGTGCTTGTAAAAACGCAGTTCCAAAAAGAAATAAATGTCGAATTTTGCGGTCAGCTCGATGATGTGGAGATGGAACTTCCGCCAATAGAACCACCGAAGGTTGTTTCTGCGCCTAAGAAAGCCCAAAGCGAAGAGCCAAAGAAAATATCTTTTGAAAAAAGAAACGAAAAACCCGAAAACGGCATTGTTTATCTTGATAATCCAAAACTTTTTTACGGCAGAAGAATTAATTCAAACGTAAAAAGTATGATTGAAGTTTCACCCGAAGACAGTGAAATTTGCTGTTGGGGACAGGTTTTTGGTGTAGAAGTGCGAAAAATCAACACCAAACGCGGTGAAACCAATATTTTAAGTTTTTCTTTTTCGGACTTCACCAATTCTTTAAGCGTTTCAATGTTTGCAGACCCTAAAAAAATGGACTCGCTTGCTGAAGTTAAAAACGGCAATTTCTTGCTTATAAACGGTGTTCAAGAATTTGATAATTATAAAAAAGAATTTATTGTAAAACCAACTGCTATGGCGGTTTTGCAAAGTTACAGTGAAACTGACGACTATGACGGCGAAAAACGAATTGAACTTCATTGCCATACCAATATGTCCGAAAAGGACGCGGTTTGTTCGGCAGAAAGCATTGTGGAGCAGGCTTTCAAATGGGGGCATAAAGCGGTTGCTATTACTGACCACGGTGTAGTACAAGCCTACCCTGCCGCTGCAGGCGCAGTTAAAAAGATTCGCAAATCGGGCGGAGATTTTAAACTGATTTACGGCGTAGAAGCATACTTTGTTGACGATGTTAACGAGGATATTTCTGAACTTACTGCCCGTCAGATTAAAAGATATCACCAGATTATTTTGGTCAAAAATCTTGTGGGGCTTAAAAATCTCTATAAATTGGTATCGGATGCGCACCTTAATAACTATAAGGGCAGACCGCTTACTCTTCGCAGTAAGTTGGATGAACTGCGCGAAGGACTGATTGTGGGCTCTGCCTGTGAAGCGGGTGAACTTTTTCAAGCAATTTTTGAAAACAAACCCGAAGAGGAACTTTTGCGTATTGCCGATTATTACGATTATCTTGAAATTCAGCCTCTCGGCAATAACGACTTTATGGTTCGTGAGTCGACCATGCCCGATAAAAAGGACAAAAAGGGCAATGTAATACCTAACAGATACCGCCATGTAACAAGTGTTGAAGTGCTTAAAGACTATAACCGCAAAATTGTGGAATTGGCGGACAAATTGGGCAAACCCGTTGTTGCAACGGGTGACGTTCACTTCCTTAAAAAGAGTGACGAAATTATTCGTAAAATTCTTATGGCAGGTCAAGGTTACGAAGCCGACGAATTTGACTATCAAGCACCGCTTTATTTTAAAACAACCAAGGAAATGCTTGAGGATTTTTCATACTTCGGAGAACGCGCCAAGGAATTTGTAATTGACAATCCAAATAAAATTGCCGATATGGTAAGCGATGATGTTATCCCCGTGCCTGAGGGTAACTATCCCCCTGTTATCGAGGGCTCGGACGAGCAACTTCGACAGATTTGTTGGGATAACGCGCATAAAATCTACGGTGAGAATGTGCCCGAAATAGTTGAAAAGCGCCTTGAAAAAGAACTTAATTCAATTATCAACAACGGCTTCTCTATAATGTATATTTCGGCGCAGAGGCTTGTAAAATACAGTGAGGATAACGGCTACCTCGTGGGCTCGCGTGGTTCGGTAGGTTCGTCCTTTGTTGCTACAATGGCGGGCATTTCCGAAGTTAACCCCTTAGCACCGCACTATGTTTGCCCCAACTGTCAGCACAGTGAATTTTTCACAAAAGGTGAAGTTGGCTCAGGTTTTGACCTACCCGAAAAGACCTGTCCGCATTGTAATACACCGCTTGATCGCAACGGACACGATATTCCGTTTGAAACTTTCTTAGGTTTTAAGGGCGACAAGGTGCCTGATATAGACCTTAACTTCTCGGACGAATTCCAGACCGAAGTGCAAAAATATACCGAAACCCTTTTCGGTAGCGAAAACGTTTTCAAAGCGGGTACAATTTCTACTGTTGCTGAAAAAACCGCCTACGGTTTTGCAAAGGCTTATGCCGAGAAAAAAGGCATCACTTTAAGCGGTGCGGAACTCAACCGTTTGGCAAGTCTTGTGGAGGGCAGTAAAATCAAAACTACTACAGGTCAACACCCTGCAGGTATGATTGTAGTGCCAAGAAGCAATACAATTTATGACTTCTGTCCGATACAGTATCCTGCCAACAAAGCAGAAACGGGTGTTATAACAACCCACTTTGACTTCCATTCTATCCACGATACGATTTTAAAACTTGATGAACTCGGTCACGTTGTTCCTACTACATATAAATATTTAGAGGAATATTCAGGAATACCCGTAAGCAAAGTTTCTATGAGTGACCCGAAAGTTTACAGCCTTTTCACTTCGCCTGAGGCTTTGGGTGTTACGGCTGAAGATATCGACTCCAAAACCGGTACTTTCTGTATTCCCGAATTTGGAACAAAGTTTGTACGCGAAATGCTTGTTGACTGTAAACCCAAAAACTTTTCTGACCTTTTGCAGATTTCGGGCCTTTCACACGGTACTGACGTTTATTTGGGCAACGCCAAAGACCTTATTGATAACGGAACTTGTACCATTTCGGAAGTTATCGGTACGCGTGACAATATTATGGTGTATCTGATACATCAGGGTATGGAAGAAGGCAGAGCTTTCAAAATTACCGAAACGGTGCGTAAAGGTCTTGTTGCAAAAGGTAAGGTTTCTAAAGAGGAATGGGGCGCAATGGAAGATGATATGCGCGCCGTTAATGTGCCCGAATGGTACATAAACAGTTGTTATAAAATTAAGTATATGTTCCCTAAAGCACACGCTGCGGCTTATGTTATAGGTGCGCTTCGCCTTGCTTGGTACAAGGTTTACTATCCGCTTGAATTTTACTGCGCTTATTTTACTGCCCGTCCCGAAGATGTTGACGTGCCTACAATAATGGGCGGTAAGGAAGCGGTAAGACGTTACTTGCGTGATATTAAGGCGAAAGGCAAGGACGCCACCCAAAAAGAACTTGATGTTTATGAAAATATGCTCATCTTTAACGAACTGCTTTCCCGCGGAATTGAAGTTTTGCCGATTGACCTTAATAAATCTCACGCAATGAAATATTTGCCCGAAAACGGAAAAATCCGTCTTCCGTTCGGCGCACTTTCGGGCGTGGGTGAAAAAGCGGCGTACTCTATATATGAAGCGGCGCAAAAAGGCAACTTCATTTCTAAAGAGGAATTTCAGTTAGAATCGGGTGTATCTAAAACCATTATTCAAAACCTTGCAGACTTGGGCGCTTTAAATGATTTGCCCGATACCAACCAAATTTCAATGTTTTAAAAGTAAGAACCGCAAATTTTTGCGGTTTTTATTTTGCAATAAGCACAAAAAGGAAATATTTACTAACCCAAATTTTGAATGTTTTTCAAAAAAATTAAAAAAATATTAAAAAAAGTAACAAAAAAGGTTGCAATTTTGTAACCTTTTTGTTATAATAACATTCGTGATGATTACAAAATGTAACTTTTTAAGGAGATGACTGTTATTTTTAAGGATTTGATTAATGAAAAACTTGATATAGTTTTCAAATTCGTAAAACAAAACAGAATATTCGTGAAATTTACAAGTTTTGCCTTGGTTGCAGTGCTTTCCCTTGTTGTTAGCATTGTAGCTTGCGGTATAACTTTTGGCTTTAATGTTAATTATTCGGGTAAAAATATTGCGGTTGTAAGCAAAACTTCTGTTTTTGAAAAGGCTAAGGCATTGGTTCTTGAAAATGTGGAAGATAAAAAGACAGCTGATGCTATTGAAAAACCCAAATTTGCTTTTACGATTACTATTACGGACAAGCTTGACAGTGAAACTAAAGTTGCTGACGCTATTATTGAAAACACTGAAGAAATTACGACCGGTTTTGCAATTAAAGTAAACGGTGAGGTTTTAACCTATACCGACAGTAAAGATGTAAAAGATTATATCGAACAGGTGCGTTGCCGTTATTATATTGAAGGTGCCCAAAACACAGCGTCCTTTGTTGATGATGTTAAGGTTGAGGAAGGTTGTTATTTAAATTCCAAACTTGAAGATGAGCAAACCGTTAAGTCTAAATTAGATACTTTGCAGGTAAAAACTGTTGCTACCGTTACAAGTGAAAAGGAAGTTGCTTTTTCCACCAAAACTGTGAATAACAACAAAGAAAATGTTGGTTATGCAAAAATTGTAACGGCGGGTGTTAACGGCTTAAACCGTAAAGTTGAAACGGTTGAAACAATTAACGGCTCTGAAACTGCAAGAACTGAAATTTCAAACGAAGTAATTAAAGAACCTGTAACACAGGTTATTGAAAAAGGTACCAAAGCAGTATATTCTTCGGGCACACAGAAAGCAAATGTCGCTTCATCAGGCTTTATTTGTCCTATGAACAAGGGCGATATTAAAATGATAAGCGCTTATTGGGGTGACGGTAGAGGTCACAGAGCTGTAGACCTTTCGGGTAATACAGGCGTTGCTATTTTTGCTTCCAAAGCAGGTACGGTGGAATTCTCCGGATATGACGGAGCATACGGTTATTGCGTTGTTATCGACCATGGTGACGGTTATAAAACCAGATATGCTCATGCAAGCGCACTTTGTGTTAAAAAAGGCGAAACTGTTACTCAGGGACAGCAGGTAGCAAAACTCGGTAACACAGGCCGCTCTACAGGACCGCATCTTCATTTTGAAGTTATTAAAAACGGCAACAGAGTTAACCCCTCAAACTATGTAAACTTTAAATAATTAAGACCGATGCTTTTTGCATCGGTTTTTACTTTTACACTTGGAATTGGCTGAAAAACAATGTATAATATAAATACCTTTAAGCGAGGAGGGATTATAGTGAGCAAGACAATAAGGGCAATCGCTATGGTGGTTTGCTTTGCGGTTTTTGTTGTTTCGGCAATAAAAATTGTGACCTATTTTGTAGAGCAAAACGAGTCAAAGGACCTTTATAGCAATATGGCTACCCAAGCGGTTACTGTTACCGACACTGATTCGCAAACTGAATCTTCAAACCAGGAATTAGAAATAAATTTCGATTCACTTGTTGGCGAGTATAAAGATATTACAGGTTGGATATATTTGCCAAATACAAAAATTAACTATCCTGTTGTTAAAAGTAAGGATAATAACGAATATCTCAAAATAATGCCTAACGGAAAATACAATTCCGCAGGAAGCATTTTTGCCGACTGCCGCAACGGTGATTTAGGTCAAGACCGCAATTATATTATTTACGGTCATAATATGAAAAACGATACTATGTTCGGCTCACTTTCAGAATATAAAAAACAGTCGTTTTATGATGCGCATCCCGTAATTTATTACACAACCCCCGAAAAGAAGTATACATTAAAAATCTTTGCGGGTTTTGTGACCTCTGCCACTTCGGATTGCTATATTATAAACCACACAGAAGAGTCGTTGGCGGAATATATGGCAAGTGTCAAGCAAAAATCCAACTTTAAGTCCTCTGTAGAGTACACGCAGGGTGACAATATTGTTACATTATCCACCTGCTCTTCTGATTATGACGATGCACGGTATGTTCTGATAGCAATTTTAAGTTAATTCATAATGTAGGGTGACCATTGGTCGCCCTTTTTAATTTATCCGAATTTTATCGGGAGGGGTGACCCCTCCCCTACAATATATATTAATATACCTTGATTTTTTGGTTTAAAAGTGGTAAACTAAATTTGCTACACAGTTTAATATTTTTCAACGAGGCATACTATTAGTAAAAATGTATGCTTTGATTTTATTTCCTTGTTGAAATAAACTGTGTAGCAACAGATCGAAGTTATACGTTTTTCGGTGCGTGACTTCGGTTGCGCACTTTTTTAATTTTGAGGGATTGTATGCAAGAAACAATAAACCAGAGAATTAGACGGTATAGAAAAAAGTCAGGTTACACTCAGGAATATGTAGCAAAACAGCTTGGCGAAAAGATAAGTACATATTCCCAAATGGAGCGAAAGGGCAATATTACCTGTGAAATGCTTATTAAATTAACCGCCGTTCTCGATATTGACGCATTAACCCTTTTATACGGGGAAAAGGAAGAATCACAAACAACCCTTTCAAATCTTGAAGAAATAACAATAGAACCTATTGATACATCGGAAATACAACCGCTTGTTACACAAAATATTTACGAAAAAATTGCTGTAATTGCTATGCGCGCTTTTCCTCAGAAAAGAAAACAAGAAATATACGAATACATTATTAATAAACTTAAAAATATCGGCAAATTAAAATCATAAAAGCACCCTTTCGGGTGCTTTTTCCTTACAAATCACAAACAAATGCCGCGCCGATAACGCCCGCATCATTTCCCAAAAGGGCAGTTTTAATTTTAGTATCCTTTTCGGGATTGAAACTGGGTATTTGTTGTTTCACGTGCTCTAATATAGGTAAAATTAAATTATCGCCTTCGTTTGATATTCCTCCGCCGATACATATAACCTCGGGTTGAAAGACATAAATGTTATCAACAATTCCAACCGATACGTAATAAATATATTCATCAACAACGTTCTTTGCGGTCATGTCGCCCTTGCGCATAGCGTTAAAAGCGGTTGTTCCCTTTACTTCGTCGATATTGTTGTTGCACATTTGCCACATAATACTGTCGCTGTGTTCTTTCATAGCAGATTTTGTCTGTTTAATAAGCGCCGTTGCCGAAGCATAAGCCTCCCAACAGCCGCGTCTTCCACAGCTACACATTTCACCGTTCATACAAATAACCGAATGTCCAAGCTCGGCGCCTTTGTTAGAAAAGCCTGCGTACAGATTACCGCCGATAACAACACCGCCACCTATACCCGTACCAAGAGTTACCATAATAAAATCCTTGGTTCCTTGACCCGCGCCTGCAACAAATTCGCCGTAGGCTGCGGCATTGGCGTCGTTTTCAACGCAAAATTTTATATTTGTGCGTTCGTAAAGCATTTGTGCAAGAGGCACATTTACAAAATTTAGATTATCAGCCAAAAGAACCACACCGTTTTTTGTATCAATATCCCCAGGCGCGCCTATACCGGCAATCTCTATATCATTGGGTGCAATACCCGCCTTTTCGATTGCTTCAACTGCCGCCTTGGCAATGTCATCAACAATTTCTTCACACGGTCTTGGACAATTGGTTTTTCTTTTGGCAGTGGATACTATTTTAAAATTTTCATCTACTACCCCTGCAACAATATTAGTGCCGCCCAAATCAATTCCTAATCTGTACATTCTATTTATCCTTTATCATTGAAATTGCAATTATATACATTGCTTCCTATAAATGTATACTGCGGAATATAGTTGTCATCCCAACCTTGTAGAAAAGTGGAATTGTTAATATCAATACCAAGCCATTGGGCAGGGGTAACACTTGCCGCAGTTACGGCATCTTT
>JAZSDM010000147.1:0-10303 GCA_045531145.1 Acutalibacteraceae bacterium
GGCGAACAAATAGTGATTATGCCCCGGCATTTCGTCAACCGTCAGGGTGTGCTCTGCCTCTCCGCCAACATTTCCGGCAGTATAAACATCTCCCGCGGCTAAAACAAACCTATCTTTAACTTGCTCCCAAGTGCCGCCAAATAATTCCGACGGGTTAATACTTACACTGCTCCAATAATATGAGCCAACAGGGTGTGCATCTAATTTAGCCTGCTTTTTCAAATCATCAATCAAATTATCAATATAATTTTTAATAACATTGTTTTTAACCGCGTTTTCGCTGGTGTCTGACATCTGATTATCAAGAATTAACTTAATATCTACTGTATTTACATCTGCGTTACCGCCGTCAAAAACCCATAACGTACCGTTTTCAAGTGCCGCACGGGCAGACTCGGTTTTTTGGGCATTTTCTTCAGTTCTCTCAACCATTTCTATAAACTCAGGTGTGGCCTGGCCTGGTTCGCCCTTATCTCCATTAAAAGCGCCTCTGTCGGCATCGTCACGCACCGATTGCGCAATTTCCATCGCTTGACTGGTAAGATTAATTATCTGTTGATATTCGCTCGGTGTTGGTTCGCTCGGCTCATCTCCTAAAGCGTAACCGCTTTCTACCACCCTTACAAACTCTTTGGTTGTTGTGGCAACACTGTCATCCCTGATACCAAAAACCGAAACCGAAAACCCCGGAGCTTTCAATACTTCGTGCGGAATGTAACATTCGTTTTCACCTGTGTAAAGTGAGCTTTGGGAATTAAGCACAACATTTAACTGTGTGCCCTCATCATTAGAAAAAACAACCGTTTTTTCGTAGGAATCCCAACTTTCAGGGAAAGAAAATTTTATAGTGTCAAACTTAACGCTGTCGGAAATTAACTTCCCCTCAATAAATAATTCCTTTTCATAAATATTTGCCTTAATCATATTTTTCCTCCTTTTTTGTTGACTGACCGCCGTTTTAAAAAGCGGTCTGCAAATAAGAAAGAAAAAATTTTGAAAAATATAAACATCGAATAAAAAAATTTAAGCGTGGCTTCAAGCCACGCTTTTAAATACATCAGCCACATCGCTTATAGTAACATAAGCTTTGGGGTCTATTCTATGAACGATATTACGCATTTTTGAAATCTGGAAACGGTTTACAACAAAGTAAATAACCGTCTTCGAAGCATTTGAATAACCGCCCGTTGCGGCAATTTTTGTTGTACCGCATTCAAACTCCTCAATCAACGCGTTGCTTATTTCTTCGGGTTTGTCGGTTATAATCATAACCTCTTTAGAGTGGTCAATACCCTCTACAATAAAGTCCACCGTTTTAAGCCCTGCGGCATAAGTAACAATGGAATAAAGGGGTAAAATCCAACTTTTCATAACAACGCCGCAAACAATGTAAAGTATTACGTTATACATCATAACAAAGGTGCCAACCGTAATATTCAGTTTTTTGGCAAATACAACCGCCATTACTTCAACGCCGTCTATAGCGCCGCCGTAACGAAGTGTTAAACCGCTGCCCACACCCGAAATAATGCCGCCGAACAACGCGCAAAGCAATAAATCTTCACCTGCAAGCGGGGATGCTATACTTACATCAATCGGCAATACATCGGTAATAAGCCAAGAGCCTAAGGAGTAAATCCCAACCGTAAAAATTGAATATACCGTAAATGCCGAGCCTTGCTTTTTAAGTCCGAAAAGGAAGAGAGGAATATTTAAAATTAAAAGAAATATCGATAATGACATATATTCAGGGGTTATTTGCGAAAGCAAAATTGAAGTGCCTGAAATACCGCTGTCGTAAAGTTTTACGGGTGACAAAAATACCGTTACGCCAAAGGCATTAATTAAACCGGCTATTAAAAGGGCAATAAAATTTTGCCAACGTAAAGTTTTTAAATCTTCTACAAAATTTCTCATTTTTTGGGAACTCCTGTTTTTATCTGTACATTATTATATTAGGTAAAAAACAGAAACTTGTCAAGGAAGTACAAGAAAAATTAGCAAATTTTCAACTGTTTACACTTATTACTTAAAGGTTGGTCTTTTTTTATTCTTACCTTATATTCAATATACTTATCATTCTCAAACTTTCTGGTCTTAGCATCTACCCCTGCATTTTGCAATGTATCAACAAGTTTTGAAAGGCTGTTATAAAAAAGTCTTACATCCCCTATTGCAAATTTTCTTAAAGGTTCTTTGTTTACTTCCTTCATTTGTGGGTTAATAAGCGATTCTATATATTCCTCGGTCTGTGCTACGGTTAAACCGTTTGCAATTATGTAATCAAGCGCCTGTTCTCTTCGGGACTCTTCTATTCTTAAAAGGGCTCTTGCGTGGCGTTCGGTAAGCCGCGATTTTTCAATCCGCTCGCGAAGTTTGGTATCTAGTTTTAAAAGCCTTAGTTTATTTGAAAGGGTTGACTGCGCAATCCCCAACTTCGCCGCCGTCTCGGACTGTGACATACCGTAAACCGTATTCAACTGCTCTAAAGCCTCGGCTTCTTCAAATAAGGTCAAATTACTGCGTTGCAAATTTTCAACAATGGAATAAACCGCCACTGTCTGTCGGTCAACCCTATGTAAAACACAGGGTATTCTTCGAAGCCCTACCATTATCGCCGCTTTGTATCTGCGTTCTCCAGCAATAATTTCATATTTTCCGTCTAACGCTTTCCTTACCGAAAGGGGTTGAATTATTCCGTTAGCCGCAATACTGTCCGCCAATAATTTAAGTTCGTATTCATCAAAAGTTTTTCTTGGCTGATTGTCCAAAACTTTTAGCTCACTTGGTTTTAACATAAGAAGTCTTTTATCCGATATAGTGTGCATAAATCCGCCTCCCACACTCAATTATGTCAATATGTTGTGTATTTGTAAAGAAAAAGAGGTCGTGCAAATTCGCCCTAAAAACACAAAAACAGCCCTTTTTATAAGGGCTGTTTTGAAATATTTGAAGGATTTCTGGGGTATTTTGACGGTGTTTGCGATATTTTTTTGAAACTTACAAAAGCGCGGCTTTCATTTTCGCGTAAATTTTCGCATAAAATTGTAGGTTTGCTCATTCCAAGCACCTTTATTGCATTGTCGCAAAGGGCAACCTCGTCGCTGACTGACGGACCTTTCATAGCAACAAACTGTCCGCCGACTTTTACATAAGGTGTGCAATATTCAAGTAATATCGGCATTGCCGCAACCGCGCGCGCGCAGGCGATATCATACCGTTCGCGGTAAATTTTGTTCTTTCCGCCCTCTTCCGCACGGGAATGTACTGCGGTAATATCTTTTAACCCAAGTTTTTCTATAACATCATTCAAAAATATTATGCGTTTATTTAAACTGTCAAGCAAGGTTACCTTTAAATCGGGGCGGACAATTTTTAAAACCATACCCGGAAAACCTGCTCCCGTACCGACGTCTATAACCGAAGCGCCGTTTTTTACTTCAACATTTTTAAAAAATAAAATACAGTCATAAAAATGCTTGTAAAGCACTTCCTTAGGTTCTTTTATTGCGGTTAAATTAATTTTTTCGTTCCACTGGAGCAACAAATTTCCGTAAAGGTTTAATTTTTTTATAATATCGTCGTTTAATTCCACGCCGAACTCATTACAAAGCGGCGCTATTTCGGTAATATTAAAATCTATCATATTAATCCTTTCTAAGTTTTGCCTCTAACCTATAAATAGGAAGTCCCAAAGCTACAAACTTGCTTTCGTATTCGGTCATAATGTTGCCCTCAAAATCGCTTGCGTGTAAGTCAAGCGAAACATTTTGAAGCGCAAAGGAGCAGCATGAAAACTGCTCAAGCGAAAATTCAAAAAAGTGCATATTATCGGTCTTTTGGTGAATTTCCGCCCCGTCACACATAATTCTTTTGTAAATTTCGAGGAATTTCTGATGGGTTAAACGGTGCGAAGCATACGCTTTTTTAGGGAACGGACAAGAAAAATTCAAAAATATTCTTGCAATACTCTTGGGTTTTATAAATCTTTCAATATATTCGGCGCTACCGCAAATAAAACGCAGATTTTTTATTTGGTTTTCCTTTGCAGTTTCGCAAGCGTTTACTATTACATTTGCGCTTTTTTCCACCGCAATAACGTTAATATCGGGGTTCAATTTTGCAAATTCGCAGGCAAATTTACCCTTTCCGCAACCAATTTCAAGAAAAATTGGGTTTTTATTCCCAAACCAATCGCCAAAATCTATATATTCTTTTTCTAAAATGGCGGTATTAAAATTGCGGTCTTCGGTATTCATTATATATAGATAGTCCGAAACCGCCGCAAGTCTTTCTTCAAGATATTTCTTTTTTCGCATTCTCATAAAATCACCAAAAATCATTTATCCTTTACATTTTAAACGCCTATTATATTATTGTCAAGAAACACTGTCGAAAAGACGCGATAAATTTTTTAAAAAATTTTAATAAAAGGGGTTGCATTAATTAAAGTTTTTGTGTATAATAATAAAGCAGTAGAAATTAAATATCGCGGAGTGGAGCAGCTGGTAGCTCGTCGGGCTCATAACCCGAAGGTCGTTGGTTCAAGTCCAGCCTCCGCAACCAAAAAAATGCAGTCGACTTTGTCGGCTGCTATTTTTTTGGAACGATGTTTGCATTCGGCAAATGATGTAGGGCTTCGCCCAATGATGCCGCTTACGCTAATGATGTGTGCCTGCTGGCACATAAGTGGCAAACATCACATCACTGCGAATGAAATGAGCAACATTATTACACCGTAAGGTGTATCATCATTTCGAGCGCAAGCGAGATACATCATTGAAAAACCATAAAATTTGTGCTATATTCAATTTAAAGGAAGTGATCTAAGTGAAAGAAAATAAACTTGCTGATATATCTATGGACTTTGCTGTTGAAATCATAGAACTCGTTAAATATTTAAAATCTAAACACGAAACGGTTGTTTCCAATCAAATCGGTCGTTCTGGCACCTCCATTGGTGCAAATATTCACGAAGCAAACTATGCACAGGGTAAAAGAGATTTTATTTCCAAACTTGAAATTGCACTTAAAGAAGCAAGTGAAACAGGCTATTGGCTTGAACTTTTACATAGAACAAACTATATTGATGACGCACAGTTTAAATCACTTTCTAACAAATGCACTACGATTCGCGTAATGCTTGTGGCTTCCTGTCGCACCGCCAAGGAGAATATGAAATGACACAGGCGAAATATATAAGTGGTATATTATTTGACAATTGTTTAGATGAAAACTCATATCTTAACAATTTGCCTATAATAAAGTTTCTTTCGAAAGAAAATCAGTTGTCCTTTTCTTCGAATGTAACCTTTTTTGTTGGGGAAAACGGCACAGGCAAATCCACCTTGCTTGAAGCAATAGCGGTTGCTTACGGATTTAATGCCGAAGGTGGTTCGCGTAATTTTACGTTTTCCACTAACGAAACCCATTCCGAGCTTTTCAGGCATATAACGCTTGTAAAAAGAGGATTCGCAAAGGACGGATTTTTTCTTCGTGCCGAAAGCCTTTACAATGTTGCAACCAATATAGACGATATGGACAAACAACCCTCGTTCGACCCACTTGTCATAGAAAGTTACGGCGGAGTTTCACTACATAATCAGTCCCACGGGGAAAGTTTTTTATCTATTGTGCAAAACCGTTTTTTCGGAAAGGGACTATATATTCTCGACGAACCTGAAGCCGCACTTTCGCCTATGCGTTTGCTTACTTTAATGGCAGAAATTGACTCGCTGGTGAAAAAGGATTCACAGTTTATAATAGCAACTCACTCCCCTATGCTTATGACCTTTCCAAATTCTGAAATTATCGAATTTTCGCAAAGCGGTATTAAAAGAGTGAACTATCAAGATACGGAACATTACAAAATCACAAAAAGGTTTTTAGAAAACCCTGAAAAGATGTTACACTATTTGCTTGAAGAAAAATAACGGCATCTAAATTGGTATCCCTCGCCAAAAAATATCCTCGGACTCGTTCCGAGGATACTTTTTTACCTCTTCACTAATCTCTGCAAGGGAAAAGTATTTTGCAATACTTACAAAGAGCGACACCGTGAACTATCCTATTTTGTATTGACACTATTACAAATTATATTGACATTTCTAATACTTCGTGTTATGATGTATTACACGATAGGAGGTATGCTATGGATATTCAATTGAAACGTGGTCTCTTGGACGTATGCGTATTGGCAGCGATTAAGAGCGAAGATTCATACGGCTACAAAATAATTAAAGATATGAAACCGTATATTGAACTGTCCGAATCGACCTTATATACCATTCTTAAACGCTTAGAAACCGCTAATATGCTTACAGTACGAACCGCAGAACACAGCGGCAGGCTTCGTAAATATTACCGGATAACCAGCGAGGGACTAAAACGTATTGAGGAATTCAAGGATGAGTGGAAAGAAATTCTGTCTATATATCGATTCGTAACCAAGGAGGATAATGGCAATGAGTAAACAAGAGTTTCTTGCGCAGTTGCGCAAAGGTTTATCAGGCTTACCCCAAGAGGACATTGAGGAACGCTTGACATTTTACAGTGAAATGATTGATGACCGAACGGAAGAAGGCCTTTTGGAAGAAGATGCGGTTAGCAGGATCGGATCTGTCGATACGATTATATCTCAGATCAAGGCAGATATCCCGCTTGCCAGACTCGTAAGAGAAAAAATAACACCAAAGAAACATCTAAAAGCATGGGAAATTATACTTATAGTTCTCAGCTCTCCTATATGGCTTTCGTTGGTTGTTGCCGCATTTGCCGTAATTCTTTCGCTTTACTTTGCGTTGTGGTCTGTGATAATTTCCTTGTGGGCTGTTTTCGGTTCGCTGATTGGTTGTGCATTTGGCGGTATTGTAGCAGGGATTGTCTTTACTTGTAACGGTAATGTTCTTACGGGAATTGCTACGATTGGTGCAGGAATCGTTTGTGCAGGGCTTTCCATTTTTATGTTCTACGGATGCAAGGCAGCAACAAAAGGCAGTTTGATACTTGCAAAGAAATTTGCAGTATGGATTAAGAACTGCTTTATGAAAAAGGAGGAAGCCTAATGAGTAAAATAACAAAGATATGGCTTATTATAG
Organism: Acutalibacteraceae bacterium; assembly: GCA_045531145.1. Taxonomy (GTDB): domain Bacteria; phylum Bacillota; class Clostridia; order Oscillospirales; family Acutalibacteraceae; genus UBA737. Next base: position 7,098 of record JAZSDM010000147.1, read on the forward strand.
CAGCTTCTCTTGTGTTGGTTGGAGGTATTATTTTTGGTGGTGTAATGTCAATGCTTAAATGGGATTTTACAAAATTATCAACGGTCAAATATGAAACGAACGATTATGAAATTACTGAGAATTTTAAAAGCATATCAATTATAACCAATACCGCCGATATTGTGTTTTTACCTTCCGAAAACTCAAAAACTTCGGTTTCTTGCTACGAACAGAGAAACGCAAAGCATTTCGTTGCGGTAAATGATGGCGTACTTGTAATTGAGGTTGTCGATACGAGAAAATGGTATGAGCATATCGGTATAAACTTCGGCACGCCGAAAATAACAGTATATATTCCGCAGGGCGAATACGGTGCGCTTTTTGTGAAATCCAGTACCGGTAATGTAGAAATACCCAAAGAATTCAAATTCGAAAATATTGATATTTCGGAAAGCACAGGCAATGTAACGAACTATGCTTCCGCTTCGGAAAATATAATAATTAAAACAAGTACGGGCAATATTCGTGTTGAAAATGTATCCGCAAACACACTTAATCTTTCCGTTTCAACGGGCGGGGTTACGGTTTCTAATGTAACCTGCGAAGGTGATGTTAAAATCAAGGTTTCTACCGGAAAGGCGAATCTGACCAATATCAAGTGTAAAAATGTTATGTCGAATGGAAATACGGGAGCGATGTCCCTGAAAAATGTGATTGCTGCAGAAAAGTTTTCTATTGAAAGAAGTACCGGTGATGTAAAGTTTGATGGGTGCGATGCTGCCGAAATTTTTGTCGAAACTGGTACCGGTGATGTCAGAGGCAGCTTGCTTACCGATAAGGTATTTATTACACAAACCGATACAGGTAGTGTCGATGTCCCCAAAACAGCAACCGGTGGCAGATGCGAAGTCACCACTGACACGGGTGATATCAGCATAAAGATACCGCAATAATTCTTATACCATCTAAATTGGTATCACAAGACACAATGAAACACTCACCATAAAGGTGAGTGTTTCATTTTTTAATTACGTGACTATCACGTTGTTTTTTTAGTTTATGATTATTAATAAATTGAGCCAAATTCAAATATATTTAAGCGATTATTACATAATATATAATTTTGTCTAACTAAAGCAAATAACTTGGCAATTCCTTTTGCTTAGATTTCTTTTTCGGCGCAGATTTAACGTGATTAGAAATCGTTCTTTTATTCCCCGAATATTCTTTCGGGGTTATTCCTGTTGTTCTTTTAAATGCGGCAGAAAAATAAGCCTGATTAGCAAAACCTGTAAGCTCGGCAGTAGCGGTTACCGTTTCGCCTTTTCTTAACAATTCTTTCGCTTGCGCTATTTTTATAAATGTATAATATTCGTGTACTCCAATATTTGTATACTTCGCAAACAACCGCTTTAAATTGGAAAGACTTATATTAAGTTCATCTGCCAAAGCCGAAACCGATATATTAGAATCAATATTTTTTATTAAAATATCCGCTGCTTCAAAAAATAAAACAGCGTTTTTGTCCTTACACGGTTTAATGCCCTCTTTTTCGCAACAAAGCAATAGAAACAGTTCAAGCATTGTATATGCCTGTTTTATCGAAAGCGCGTTCTCGGTATAATTTCTTAATAACTTTGTGTTTTCTATTAACTGCATTTCCTTATCGGTTATATTAACTGCTTTTTCTGATACTTCAAAAAGGAACTCTCCGCTACCCTTGAAGGCAATAAAAATATATTCTGCAAAATCTCGTTTGCATATATTATGAAATTCATCAGGCGCAAATAATATAACATTTCCCTTGGTTAGTTTGTAAACCGCAGTGCCTTTTGTGACGGTGATTTCACCCTCTGTAACGCAAAGCATTTCCCAATGGTCACAAATATTATTAGGTCTCGCCGTATCTATTATTTCTTCAATATACAAATCTGCTTTATCTACAGCCATATTTTCACTTCCTTGAAACAAAAACATATAAAATCAAAATAATCGTCAAATAATATATAAAATCAGTTCACTTTGATTATAGCATATATTTCCAAAGATGTCTACAAAAAAAATAACACCTTACAGAAAATTCTGTAAGGTGTATTGTTTTAATTTATCGTACTATTTTAACCTTTGCACCATTACCGATACCTGCCGCATTTGCATCATCGGTATCAATATGCATTTCCAAGCGGAACGCTTTATTAACACGAACCTGAACATCATAGAATGTTGTACGGCGTTCGCCGTTTACTTCTACGGTTACATAGTCACCGTCATTAAGCCCGAACGCCTTGCCCTCATCATCACTCATATGTATGTGACGGTTGGCAATTATGCAGCCCTCTTTTAAAGTTACCGTTCCTTTAGGACCGATAATGGTAACAGGAGCAGAGCCTTTAATATCCCCCGATTCGCGCACAGGAGGTTTCACCTTTAAGGTGAACGAATCTGTACGGGAGATTTCTACCTGAGAAGCACTTCTTACAGGTCCTAAAACACGCACATTTTCAATAGGACGTAAGGACGGACCTACAATGGTAAGTTGTTCTTTACAAGCAAACTGACCGGGTTGTGATAAATCTTTAATAGGTGTAAGTTGATAACCTTTACCGAATAAAGTTTCCAAATCTTCGCTTGATAGGTGAATATGGCGGTTGGAAACGCCTACGGGAACAGTATCATCAGAAGCGGTAGTGCCACCGCACTGTGCCATAACACGATTAACTATTTCGGCAACTAATTTAGCATCATAAGCCATTAATCTACACTCCTTAAATAATACGGAAACTGTCTGCCATTACACAACGGCGTTGACGAGTAAAGCTGCGGGCAGAAGTAATACCCTCGCCTGTAGGTCCTGCAATAGTAAATGTTGCATGACCTTCGCCGCCAAAACCGATACCTGCATAAGACGGTGCATTTTTAACAAATATTGTAGTTTCTACCGCACGTGCAAAAGCAGAAAGATGGTCAATATTTTTAGAATGCATATGCGCAGTATGGCGGTTGCCGTGTTCTGCTTTTACCGCAAGTTCGATAGCCTGTTCAATGTTGTCAACGCGAACGATTGGCAAAATAGGCATCATCAATTCTTCCTGAACGAAAGGATGATTAAAGTCTGTCTCGCAGATGATACAGCGAATGTCCTTGCTAACCTTAATACCGATTTTTGCGAGAATTACATCTGCATCTCTACCAACGCAGTCACGGTTAACAATTTTTCTTATATTACC
>JAZSDM010000143.1:0-8137 GCA_045531145.1 Acutalibacteraceae bacterium
GGACATTGCTGCAAAGCCTTAACGTGAGCCTCCGCAATCCAACCTGTACCAATAATACCTATTTTTACTTTTTTAGACACATCAATAACTTCTACTTCTTGGTTAGTTTGATATGCATCTAAATCCGCGCCTTTTGCCATTGTGAGTTTCCTTCTTGATATTTTTTAAATTACAAACTGTCGCATATAACGATAGCTCAAAGTTACGGATTTCAAAATGCTTTCTTTACAGTCTTCGAAAGCCTTATCTTCTACTTCAATACAGGCACAACCGTCAAAGCCGATATCCGTTAAAGCAGATACATATTTGCCCCAATCTACATCACCAAGACCTGGAAGTTTAGGTGACATATATTCAAGCGGATAAGCCATAATACCAACATCGTTAAGTTTATCGGGATAAATCTTAATATCCTTATAATGTACGTGGAAAATCTTATCCTTAAACTCATAAAGGGGTTTTATATAGTCGATTAGCTGCCAAATAAAGTGGCTGGGGTCATAGTTAATACCGAAATTATCGCTATCAATAATTTCAAACATTTTTCTCCAAAGTTTCGGTGTGGTGAAAAGGTTCTGACCGCCTGACCATTGGTCAGCCCCAAAAAGCATAGGACAATTTTCAATAGCAACCTTAACGCCTTTTTCTTCTGCAAATTTGATAATGGGCGGCCAAACTTCTTTAAAGATTTCAAGGTTTTCTTCAACGGTTTTGGTTTGGTCACGGCCCACAAAGGTTGTAACCATATTAACATCCAAAAGTGCGCTCATATTAATTACTTTCTTAAGGTGTTCTATGTTAGCACTTCTGCTTGCGAGATTGCCGTCCATCGTGTTGGGGTAGAAAGCCAAAGAAGAAATTTCGATACTTTTCTTTGCGCAATAGTCCTTTACGTATGCAATATATTCGGGTGTGGTATTGTTTACATCAATGTGTGAAACACCTGCATATCTACGCTGGGCAGCACCCTAAGGCCAACATGCAACCTCTACACATTCGCACCCTACTTCTGAAGCGTGGTCTATCATTTCTTCAAAAGTGAAACCGTCATAAATTGCAGTAACTATTCTAAGTTTCATAATTGCCCTCCTATGCTTTATAATTTTTTAATTAAAGCGGATATTTAATTTCCGCAGATTGCTTAATTTGGTCCATACAAGTATGAACGTTGTGACAAAGAATACTGTTATCGTTATAAACTTCCAAATTTTTACCGTTTATAAAATCCGCAAAAGCCGATGCTTCGTAAGACATTAATATTTCCTTATCCTCAAAAACGTTCAGTGCAGTTTTTTCACCCTGAACATAAAGTTCTGCACCCGCATAAAGCCCTATTTTGTCAATTGTAACCGAGCCTTTATCCCCCACAATTTCACAAGGGGTCATACTTTGACCTGTTTTGCTGTATGTAAGTAAACAAGAAAAACCGTCATACTCAAATATGGCGCTGCCGCTACCGTCTGCCCCGTTTTTAAGAAAACTTGCCGATGCTTTAATATTTTCAGGCATTCCGAAAAAATCAACCGCGGCATAAACGCAGTAAACACCTAAATCCATTAAAGTGCCTGCGTGAAGCGACATATCAAAGATATTAACCTTTTCGCCTTTTAAAAAACTTTCATAACGGCTTGAAAGTTGGCAATAATCAATTTTCGCCATTGAGATATTGCCAATTTCAGAAATTGCTTTTTTAATAGTTTCGCGGCTTTGACGATATATAGGAATAATTGCTTCCATATATATAAGACCTAAACTATCCGCCAAAGTTTTAAGGCGTTTATATTCGGTAGCGCTTGTAGTAATAGGTTTTTCACAAATTACATGTTTGCCGCCTTTTAGCAAAATTTCGGTTTGCTTAGCGTGACAAACATTTGGTGATGCAATATACACCGCCTCGATTTCGGGGTCTTTTGCTAATTCTTCAAGGTTTGTATAAACCTTTTCACAATCCCATTTTTGTGCATACTCTTTACCTGTTTCAAGGTTTCTTGAATAAACTGCCAAAAGCCTAAACTTATTAGAAATTTCGGCGCCTTTTATATAACGGTCCGCTATTGTTCCTCTTCCAATAGTAGCATATTTAATCATATCTTTACCTCTCATTGCATTATATAAATTTCCGACAAATTTATCAAGTCAATTATATCCTATTTTTTGGTCAAATATTGCGGTTTGAAATAAACCGATTTAAATAGAATTTAAATATTCTTCAGCAAAATGTGCGGCAACTGCTCCGTCTGAGGCGGCGGTCACAATTTGACGAAGTGCCTTTGTACGCACATCACCCGCGGCAAACACACCGTCAATATTTGTTTTGGTAGTTTCGTCGGCAATAATATACCCGTAATCGTCAAGTAAAAGCTGTTCTTTGAATAGTTCGGTTGCGGCTTCTCTGCCAATGCTTATAAATAATCCGTCAAGCGCAATTTCACTTTCACTTTTGTCATTAATATTTTGAATTTTAACTCCGTTGAGTTTACTGTCAAATAGCAATTTTATTATTTGGCTATTCCATTTAAACTCAACATTCTCAGCTTCAAGCAATGGTTCGTGATAAATTTTGGTCGCCCTTAAGGTATCTCTTCTATGAATAAGATACACCTTTTTGCAAATTTTTGATAAATACAAAGCATCCGCCGCGGCAGAATTACCTCCGCCTACAACCGCAACCGTTTTATCTTTAAAAAACATACCGTCACAAGTAGCGCAGTATCCCAAACCTTTACCTATAAGGTTTTCTTCGTTTTCAAGTCCCAAATGTTTATGTTTAGCACCTGTTGCAATAATTACAGTTTTGCAAGAAAAATCCCCTGCATCTGTTTTTATAACTTTGGGATTGGCTTTTAAATCAACCTTTAATACTTCGGTTTGTACCGTTTTTGCGCCAAAACGCTCTGCGCCGCTTTGCATTTTAAAGCCTAAAGTAAAACCGTCTATCCCCTCGTCAAAACCGGGGTAATTATCAATTTGGGAAGTTTCGGTCATTTGTCCGCCTGCCGCAAACTTTTCAAGCACCAACGTATCAAGCCCTGCTCTTGCGGCATAAAGCGCCGCGGTATATCCACTCGGTCCGCCACCAATAATAATTGTATCGTAAATTTTGTTATTCAAAGTTATACATTCCTTTCATTAATGCTGTTTTTAGTATAAAAAAGCCGCAGTAATACTGCGGCTTTTAATCATTTTAACATATCAAGAATTTGTGCTTTGGGCTTTGCCCCTACAGAACTGTTTACAATCTTACCGTCTTTCAAAACGAAAAGTGACGGAATGCTCATAACCTCAAAAGCAGAGGCAAGTTCAGGTTGCTCGTCCACATTAACTTTCCCGACCTTATATTCGGGATATTCCTCGGCAATTTCATCCACAATAGGAGATACCATTCGGCAAGGTCCGCACCAACTCGCCCAAAAGTCAAGCAATACAGTTTTTTCGCTTTTTAAAACTTCATTTTCAAAATTGTCTTTATCAATTACTAATACCGACATTTTACTATCTCCTTTTAATATTAATTTTCTTGTGAAAATTGGTCTTTGCCTACACCACAAAGCGGACATACAAAATCTTCGGGTAAATCTTCCCATTTTGTGCCTGCTGCGATACCGTTATCCATATCGCCTAATTCTTCGTCATAAACATATCCGCAAATATCGCATACATATCTCATATTTTTTACCTCCTTGTGTTCTAATTTATTATAACCTATTTAACGAAATTATTCAACCGTAAGTTCTTTAGCCAAAGCCAAAACCTGTCCCTTGCTTTCTTCATTAAGCGCAGAGTTTATTGTAACGGTTGTTTCACAAAATTCAAGATTTTTGCTGTTTTCAAGCATCTTTTTAATAGTTTTTGCCGCAACAGGCGCCCAACTGCCGTTTTCAATAATACCTACGGTGCGGTTTTTATATCCGCGCTCACAAAGTTCATTAATAAACTCGCGCATAAAGGGGAAAATTTCACCGTTATAGGTAGTAGTAGCAAGTACAATTTTACCGTAACGGAAAGCATCTTCCACCGCTTCTGCCATATCACAGCGTGCAAGGTCATTAACTGCAACCTTTTTGCAACCACTATTTTCGAGTTCTTTTGCAAGTAACTCAACCGCTTTTTTGGTGTTGCCGTAAACCGAAGTATAGCAAATTAAAACCCCTTCGCTTTCAACACCGTATGACGACCAGGTGTTATATAAATCAAGGTAGTACCCTAAATTTTCCGAAAGTACAGGTCCGTGAAGCGGACAGATAATCTGAACATCAAGTCCACCTAACTTTTTAAGTACCGCCTGTACCTGAACACCGTATTTTCCGACAATACCAAAGTAATATCTTCTCGCTTCGCAAGCCCAATCTTCCTCAATATCCAGTGCGCCGAATTTGCCGAAAGCATCAGCCGAAAACAATACTTTATCACTACTGTCATAGGTCATCATAACTTCGGGCCAGTGCACCATCGGTGCAGTGTAAAAAGTAAGGGTATGTTTACCAAGGTTTAAAGTGTCGCCCTCTTTTACAACTATTCTTTTGTCGGCATAATCTGTACCGAAGAATTTTTTCATCATTACAAAAGCCTTATCTGTAGCAACAATAGTCGCATTTGGATAAACCTTTATAAATTCATCAATATTAGCCGAATGGTCGGGTTCCATATGCCCAATAATTAAATAATCGGGAGCCTTGTCACCCAAAACATTTTTAATATTGCCGAGCCATTCTTGACCGAATTTAGCATCAACCGTATCGAAAACGGCTATTTTTTCATCCTCTATAATGTAAGAATTATATGCCATACCGTTCGGAACAACATACTGTCCCTCAAACAAATCAACAATATGGTCATTAACACCAACATATTTAATATCCTTTGTAATCATTTGAAATCTCCTATCCTAACAATACATCAAAAATAAGCATTAAACAAAAACCTGCAAGTAAAGAATATGTTGCTCCCCGTTCACTGCCGTGAGCGTGGGTTTCGGGTATCATTTCATCGCTTATAACATAAAGCATTGTACCGCCTGCAAAAGCAAGGGCGAACGGCAATATAGCGTTTGAAATACTAACTGCAAAATAGCCGAGCAATGTTCCCACAACCTCAATGGCGCCTGTAATTACAGCAATTAAAAAGGTCCTTTTGTGACTTATGCCAAGGCTTACCATTGGGGCTATAATAACCATACCCTCGGGAATGTTTTGTAATGCGATACCGCTTGCAATAATCAAAGCTTGGTTCACGTCCCCCGTACCAAAGCCAACACCTGCGGCAATACCTTCGGGCAGATTATGTATAGCAATAGCAATAACAAAAAGCAATACCTTATTAAGTTGCGCCTGCTTTTCGGGGTGGGTTTCACCGTCAACCCCTGTAAGCTTATGTAAATGCGGTACTGCTTTATCAATTACATTAACGCAAAATGCACCGCAAAAAACACCCGCAACAGTTACAATAAGCGGAAATTTACCACCGTATTCAAGTGACGGTAGAATAAGCCCTATAACAGCGGCGGCAAGCATAACACCAGCCGCAAAAGACAACACAATGTCGCTGAATTTATGGCTTATCTTTTTAAAAGCAAAACCGATAAGCGCACCTATAACCGACGCTCCCCCTACACCTAATGCCGTAAGTAAAACCATTTTCATAATTTCCCGCCCTTTACAATAATTTTATCATATTTCGTTTAACATTTAAAGCGGATTATTTATCCATAACACTTTCCTTAAGTATACCATAACAATCCTAAAAAGTCTATTTGATTATGAACTTTAAATCATTCTCCCCTTGCCTGTCTTTTTTGCATTCTTTTCCAGTTTATAAAACTGTATAAATCGTTAAAAAGAAACATTACAAAACAGATTATAACCGATAAGTAGGAAATATCGGTAATAGTGGCAAGTGTCCACAAAACAATTAAAACAATATCATTTAAAGCGTAAACAAGCGCAAAGTAAGGGCTTCTTCTAAAAGTTAAGTAAACCGCAACAAAACTTGTTGTTATAGAGAATGTGCTTGGCACAATATTAGCTGTACCGAAAGCAGTTAATATAAAGTAAAAAACAGCCGTAACCACCAAAGCGAAAGGAATTATTAATAAAACCTCTTTAAAATTCACACTGCTAACCGCAACCTCGCTCTTTTTATTTTTGTACGGATTTTTAAGCCATGAAATCAACGCAATAAATGCCATTGGTACAGTCATTCCCATATAGGTTATCATTTCGCCGTAATAGGCATAAGTGTAAGAGATTATCCCATAAAGCGCACCAAAAATAATGAACAAGAATTGCCCAACGGGGTTTCCCTTTGCGTTGAATATAAGCGCCGTTGCTCCTACAAGCGAAGCCGTAAGAGTTAAGTAATTAGATCTATCAAACAAAAGAAAAGAAACTGTTATAAACAGTACCGAACACACCCATAAAATAAGTTCGAACTTTGTGAAATAATTTAATATTTTTTTCATATAATTCCTCAGAACAGTATTCAACATAAAAAGCCGACCAGATGATCGGCTTTTTCATATGAAATATTAAGCAATGGACATTACAGTCTTCTTTTTGGTTATAACCTGGATTAAAGCAACTATACCTACCAAAGCAAGACCGATAATATCAGTTACAACACCCGGATAAATAAGCAATAAACCGCCTATTACGCTGATAATGCGTTCGTACCAAGCCATATGGTGTAGGAAATAACCCTCAAGCGAAGCCGATACACCAAATATACCTACAAATGAAGTTATACAAATTTGAATAACTTCCCAGACTGTTGTGTCAATAAATAACATTGCAGGGTTAAGCGCAAACACATAAGGCACTATAAAAGCGCCAATCGCCAACTTGGTAGCGGTAAACGCGGTCTTCATTGGATTTGCTTGGGCAATAGCCGCACCTGCATAAGCCGCAAGAGCTACAGGGGGTGTTAAGTCAGCCACAATACCGAAATAGAACACAAAGAAGTGCGCCGCAATATCGGGTACACCCATCTTTATAAGAATAGGAGCACAAGTTGCCGCCATAATGCAATAGTTAGCAGTAGTCGGTACACCCATACCTAAAACAATACAGGTAAGCATTGTTAAGAAGAGGGCTATAATAACCTTATCGCCTGCAAGGGCTAAAATACCGTTAATAAGCATTGTTGCAAGGCCTGTCATTGTGATTGTTCCTGCAATAATACCTGCAACACCGCAAGCAACAGCAACCGTAATCATTCCTTGTCCACCTGCCGCAAGTGCTTCCCAAATGCGTTTAGGTGAAATACGGTTTTCTTTATTGAATATACCTACAACAATTGTTGCTATGATAGCAATTGCAGCAGCATAAGCAATAGAGCGAGAACCCGAGCCTACAAGAGCAATTAATATAATAAGCGGAAGCATTAAATAAGACTGCTTTAAAAGGGGTATAAATCTTGGTAGCTCTTCTTTTGAAAGACCTCTGAGTCCTTCCTTTTTAGCTTCCAAATGAACTGTAACAAAAACACCCAAGAAATAAAGACAAGCGGGCAAAATAGCGCGTACAACAATATTGCTGTAAGGCACGCCTATGTTTTCAGCCATAAGGAAAGCTGCAGCACCCATAATAGGCGGCATAATCTGTCCGCCGGTAGAAGCCGATGCTTCAGCAGCGGCAGCAAATTCGGGTTTATAACCTGTCTTTTTCATAAGCGGAATAGTAACCGAACCCGAGCCTACCGTATTAGCAACAGAAGAGCCCGATACCATACCTTCCAAAGCGCTTGCAACTACGGCAACCTTAGCAGGTCCACCCGAAAATCCACCTACAACAGAGTTGGAAATTTTTATAAAGAAATCTGCAATACCTGTTCTTTCAAGGAAAGCGCCGAAAATAATAAATATTGCAATATATTTAGAGCAAGTGTTAATAGGTGTAGATAAAATACCCGAAGTGGTAGTGTAAAACAGTTTACCAACCAAACCTTCTATTCTGCGAATCATATCGGGATTAGTAAGTCCCCAACCGATTGCGTAAATAATAAACACAACCGCCACAACAATAATCGGAATACCTACACAGCGGCGGCAAAGTTCTAAAAGACAAAGTATCCCTATAACGCCGATTATAATCTGATACAATTCAAACTTATTACCCTGTTGGATAATTGTCATAGCGTCAAA
>JAZSDM010000027.1:0-1883 GCA_045531145.1 Acutalibacteraceae bacterium
AAAACATTGGAATCTCGGAATCGGCTCCGCAATGTTTGAGGTGCTTATTGAAGTCGCCAAAAATCACGAAGGCACAGAAATCGTCGAACTTGATTTTATTGAGGGCAACGACAGAGCAAAAGCGCTTTACGAAAAATTCGGTTTTAAAGTTGTTGCAGTCAAACCCAACTACTGCAAACTCAAAGACGGCACATATCAGAACTTGGTTTATATGCAAAAATACTTGTAAAAAACTCACCTCAGCCGAAACGGTTGGGGTGATGTTGCGTACAGAAAATAAGTAGTGTATAATAAATATGATTCAATTGTTATCAAAGAAGGAGGAATTAATTTTGGCAAAACTGTCGTCAAGACCTCACAGGACCAAACCTGCGGGCTCTTATGTAAAACCCGATTGGAAAGGTTATCTTAAACTTGCACTTGTTATTATTTTCTTTATCGTTTTAGCAATTGTGTTTTTTAACTTTTTTGCGGTTCCGAAAACACCCGCTACTCTGGAGCAGGTAAAATCAGTAATGACTGCACAAGGATATGAACCGCAAGATATATCAGATTTCTATTATAATAAAGATGTTGACTTCAAAAGAGTTCTCAATAAATGTATTGCAATTGAAAAAGATGATTTGCATTTTGAGTTTTTTGAGTTTAATAATGATAATAGTGCAATTGAGTTGTTCCAACAAGCATATCAAAAAATTAGTTATAAATACAATGCTGCACACAGCATTGAAATAGAAACACAAATAGCTAATTACACTATTTATACCTTAGATTCTTTGGGTAAATATAGTGTAGCTGTTTATGTTGGACATACCGCTGTATATGCATATTGTGATTCAGAAAACAAAGCTGAAATTCAAAAAATTCTTGATGCGATTGATTATCTAAAACCGTAAATAACCAAAGTCTACCGTCAGCTTTCAGGTTGGCGGTACGGAGGGATTATGAGCAGACAAAACATATTTGACAACGAAACATTTTTCAGTGGCTACAAGGCTCTTCGTGACAGCGATTGCAACGCCAACGATTTAATTGAACAGCCTGCAATGCGTAAACTTCTGCCCGATCTGAACGGAAAATCCGTTCTTGATCTGGGTTGCGGCTACGGTCACAACAGCATTGATTTTGTCGGCAGAGGTGCGGCAAGGGTAATCGGCATAGATATGTCCGAACCCTCGCCGAACAACAATCCGTTTTCGGAAACAAAAGTTAACCCTCCGTCATTTAACTGATACAAAAAGCTCTCCTGCATATCGCAAGAGAGCTTTCAACATTTTATCTCATTTCTGATAATGGAGTATAGTCTGTGTTGTTTTTCAAGTATTCTTTCATCTTGCCGGTGAGCAGTAATCTGACATAGCTCATAGGCTCGTTGTAGATGAGATAATCAAGTTCTGATGTTTCGTACATATTGTTTGCAAATTCGTTTTCAACGGCGATGCAGTCGATTGATACCATAGAACCATCGGTGAGTTTGACTTCAACACAAGCGGTGTCGATATTAAATTCACAAGAAATAATATTATTAATCATAAGTAAAAAAACTCCTTTTATTTGTTTTAAAAAGTAGGAAAAGTACGTTCTGAAATCGTTGATATATAAGGGATTGAAAGTGCGATAACCGAGGGGTACGTATAGTTTGACCTGTTACCCCCATTTTGCGGTTCTATTGTTCCAAAAGCTGAATTTCAAGTTGTAAAAAATCAGTCGATTTGCAACGGTGAAAAAAGTTTGACAGTTTTAAAGTTTGACAATTTTCTGGAAAGAGTTTAAAATATAAATGCGAGGAAATGATTGTTTTTCATAATTTAAATGTCTCCTTTTAATTGTGAAAGGAGCGCAAAATCCAATTTGATGTCAGAAAAATCAAACAGCGGAATGAA
>JAZSDM010000123.1:0-1593 GCA_045531145.1 Acutalibacteraceae bacterium
TACAAACGCTGCTGCGGGAAAGACATTGATTAATGCGGAATTCGGAATGCGGAATTCGGAATTATTTTTAATTATTCATTCTAAATAGGCTATAACAAAACCGACCTTTAAAAAAGGTCGGTTTTTCTTTTTCGGTGTTCGCTTTTAAAATTTTCTAATATTTCTTCAGGAATATTTACATATATACAATCGGTACATTGTCCTATAATATCAAGTTTAATGTCATCTAAAATACATTCACCTTGTTCTTGGTATATACAAAATTCATTTTCGCATCGCATAACCATCACCCTACCATAATATAACATATCGATTTCTATTTTGCAACCATTTTTGGTTATATAAACGCAACCAAAAATGAGCATAATATTATGTTGGGTGATAAAAATGTTTAAAATAGACAATGAATTAAAAAGTGCTAATATTGCGCGTACTGTCCGCTTTACCGAACCGCTTTTTGAAAAATTAAATCAAACCGCACAGGAAAATAACGTTTCCTTTAACCTTTTAGTTCTTCAATGCTGCAAATACGCCTTGGAAAATATAGAAGACAAACCAAAGAAATAACAACAAAACCGACCTTTAAAAAAAGGTCGGTTTTTAATTACGAATTCCGAATTCCGAATTACGAATTATACTCAAGGTATTCTTCAAGGCACATACCAAGGCGGTTGATTTCTTTTGCGGTGTTAATGCCTACAAAACGCCAGTGCCACGATTCGTGAATAACCCCTGTTTTATCCTGCTTTTCTTCCGAATAGCGCATTATAAAACCGTAATCCTCGGCATTTTCCTGTAACCACTTAAATGCATCGGTACTTTCAAAAGAATCGTTCGCGCAGTTTATATCAAGCGCTAAGCCTGTGTGATGTTCGCTGGTACCCGGACGGGCAACGATTGTGGCGGCTTTGTCCTCTGCTTCATTTTCGGGTACGCCATTGGCTATTTGCTTATCAATCTGTCTTTCAAAAAGCATCTTCTGTGTGTCGTAAGAACGGTAGGGCGACCACACACCTATATCTATACCCTCACCAAGCGCTGCATCAAGCATTGCCTGTAAGTAAGGCCAAACGTCTTTATCAACCTTGGTTAACGAGCCTTTAATATACTTTTGCGGAATTTCGGTAAGGTTACCCTCGTAATCATAATCTTCGGGCAACGGATTACTGCCGTTTACAAGCAGTAAATTGCTATAATTTGCGTCAAGTGTATATTCGCCGCGCTGTACCATATCAGGTCCTGAGGGGGTTTCTTCGCTCGAAGTGTCTTCAGAAGAAGTAATCTCGCTCGAAGAAATATCGCTTTGCTGTGAGGATACGTCCTTTTCACTGTCCCCCGTTACAGCCGAAATTATAAATACAACAAGCGCTATTATAAGTATTAAAATCAAAACACAAAAGCTCAAGAAAATATTTCTTTTTATAATTGCTTTTTGCTTATTTGTCATAAAATCACCTATTCGTCCAATTTAAGTACTGCCATAAATGCCTCCTGTGGCACTTCAACACTACCTAAGCGGCGCATTCTCTTTTTACCTTCCTTTTGTTTTTCAAGAAGTTTTTTCTTACGGGTAATATCACCGCCGTAACATTT
>JAZSDM010000023.1:0-13269 GCA_045531145.1 Acutalibacteraceae bacterium
TCTTTACGCATTGTTTGAATTTTGCTTATAAGTTCGCGAACAAAACCTTCGGCAATTAATTCGTCGGTCAAAACAGTATCAAGTGCTACTGTAATACCGTTGTCGCTAAGGGTAAAGAAACCTTCTTTTTGGTTAGCGTCAATAAGCAAATCTTCGGTTTCAAGTTCTATATCGCCCGATGTTAAGTTCAAAACAAGTTTACCGTTTTCGTCAAGTTGTTTCTTAGCGGCGTTACCGTCAATTTCGGCTAAAGCGGTACGGATTTCGCCTAACTGCTTGCCGTATTTTGGACCTAAAGTTTTAAGTTGAGGTTTAAATGTATAGGTCACAAAATTGTCTACTTCGCCTGTAAAATTAACATTTTTAATGTTAAGTTCTTCCTTGATAATATCGGTATAAGTTTGTTCAAGATTACCGTCAAGTTTAACATACATAACATTAAGGGGTTGACGGTTTTTACGTGAAGAACCGTTACGTGCTGCACGGCCGAGCACAACAATTTCAAGAACTTTTTCCATCTGTTCTTCAAGTTTTGTGTCGATTAATGCCTCGTTCACAGTCGGGAAATCACAAAGGTGAATACTTTCAGGTGCGGTTTTATCAACACTTCCTACAAGGTTCAGGTAAATATTTTCTGCCATAAACGGAATCATGGGAGCGGCAGTTTTAGCGGTTGTAACAAGCGCAGTGTAAAGGGTAAGGTAAGCGGCAATCTTATCGTCGGTCATACCTTGTACCCAATAGCGTTCACGTCCGCGGCGAACATACCAGTTACTCATTTCATCGGTGAATTCCTGTAAAGCGCGTGCGGCTTCGGGAATACGGTAATTTGAAAGATTTTGGTCAACCGCCTTAACCATTGAATTAAGTTTTGATAATAACCACTTATCCATAACGGTTAATTCATAATCGTTAATGTCATATTTTGTGGGGTCAAACTTATCAATATTTGCATAAAGCACATAGAAGGCGTAGGTGTTCCAAAGTGTGCCCATAAATTTGCGCTGACCTTCGGTAACGGCTTTACCGTGGAAACGGTTGGGAAGCCACGGAGCAGAGTTGGTGTAGAAATACCAGCGAATAGCGTCAGCACCGTAGGATTCGAGCGCGTCAAACGGGTCAACCGCATTACCTTTTGATTTACTCATTTTTTGGCCGTTTTCGTCTTGAACGTGGCCTAAAACGATGACATTTTTATAAGGTGCCTTATTGAAAATAAGGGTAGAAATCGCAAGAAGCGAATAGAACCAACCACGTGTCTGGTCAACTGCTTCCGAAATAAAGTCAGCAGGGAACTGCGCTTCAAATAATTCCTTATTTTCAAAGGGATAGTGATGTTGTGCAAAAGGCATAGCGCCCGAGTCAAACCAACAGTCAATAACTTCGGGAACACGGTGCATTTGCTTTCCGCACTCAGGACATTTAATGGTAACCGCATCAATGTAAGGGCGGTGAAGTTCAATATCATCAGGGCAGTTATCCGACATTTGCTTTAATTCTTCAATACTGCCTATGGAGTGTTGATGTCCGCACTCACAAGTCCAGATATTAAGCGGAGTACCCCAATATCTGTTACGTGAAATACCCCAGTCCTGAACGTTTTGCAACCAGTCACCGAATCTGCCTTTACCGATGCTTTCGGGAATCCAGTTAATTGTGTTATTGTTGCGGATTAAATCTTCCTTAACGTCGGTCATCTTGATAAACCAAGATTCACGCGCGTAGTAAATAAGGGGAGTGTCACAGCGCCAACAGAACGGATAATCGTGTTCAAATTTGGGCGCATCGAACAAAAGACCTGCTTTATCCAAATCGGTTAAAACAATGGGGTCAGCGTCTTTCACAAATTTGCCTGCATAGGGTGTATCTTCGGTGAGTTCACCTTTACTGTTTACAAACTGAACAAAGGGTAGGTCATACTTTCTGCCAACCTTAGAGTCATCTTCACCAAAAGCGGGGGCGATATGAACAATACCTGTACCGTCACTCATTGTAACATAACTGTCACATGTGATATAGTGAGCTTTTTTATGTTGCTTTTCGCAAACAGGCTTTTGGAAATCGAAAAGGGGCTCATATTCCTTATATTCAAGGTCTGCGCCCTTATATTCCTCTATAATTTCGTAAGCGGGGGTTTCTTCGGTCGCAAGTTTTGAGAGCACTTTATCCAAAAGTTCTTTAGCCATATAGTAGGTGTAACCGTCCGCCGCTTTTACTTTACAGTAAGTATCGTCAGGGTTAACACAAAGCGCTACGTTAGACGGAAGTGTCCATGGAGTTGTGGTCCAAGCAAGGAAGTAAGCATCTTCGCCTGCAACTTTGAAACGAACAACTGCACTGCGCTCTTTAACGTTTTTGTACCCTTGCGCCACTTCGTGTGAAGAAAGGGGAGTGCCGCAACGTGGGCAATATGGCACGATTTTAAAGCCTTTATACAAAAGGCCTTTTTCATAGATTTGTTTTAATGCCCACCATTCAGATTCGATAAAGTTATTATCGTAAGTAACATAAGGATTTTCCATATCAGCCCAGAAACCAACGGTTTTTGAGAAATCTTCCCACATACCCTTGTATTTCCAAACACTTTCTTTACAGTGACTGATAAAGGGGTCTAGTCCGTATTCTTCGATTTGTTCCTTACCGTCAAGTCCTAAAAGTTTTTCGACTTCAAGTTCAACGGGAAGACCGTGGGTATCCCAACCGGCTTTTCTTGGAACCATTGAGCCTTTCATTGTGCGGTAACGGGGAATCATATCCTTAATAACACGGGTTAAAACGTGGCCGATATGCGGTTTACCGTTAGCGGTAGGGGGACCGTCGTAAAAAACATAGGGTTCACCCTGAGCGCGATGCTCGATACTTTTTTCAAAAATTTTGTTATCGTCCCAAAATTGTTTGATTTTCTTTTCTTCCTCTACAAAATTGAGGTTTGGTGAAATGTTTTTATACACTTCATCTTCTCCTTTCAAAAAAATTCCCTTTACCCCGCATAATAGGGTAAAGGGAACATACTTTACAACCACCTATTACGTCAAACTAACATTTGCGGTTTCTGTAACGTGAAACAAACGGACTAAGCCTACTTATATTTCAGCCGTCAACTCGGGAGTGATATCGGTTTTAAGAATTATAAGGCTTGCACCGTCCCTTACTCGCTAAAAATTCCGACTAAAACCGCAGTCTCCGTCAAAGTTATTAAAAAGTGTTTCTTTGTTAAATTATTCGCTTACAGTGGGGATTTGTTGTTTTAATGCTGCTCTTGTTTTGCGAACTTCGCCTAAGTTAGCGGTAAGTCCTTCGTCAGCACGGCGCATAATATCGTCTACAAAGTCCTGAGCGGCTTTTCTCATTTCACGGCTCTTACCTTGAGCAGTAGCAATAATTTCAGCAGCCTTTGCCTGAGACATTTTTACAATTTCTTCCTGTGCTACCATTGCTTTTGCTTTTTCTTCAGCATTTCTGATAATAGCGTCTGCTTCGCGCTTAGCGTTGGTAATAATGTCAGCACGGTCAGCAACGATGCCTTTAGCCTGCTTAATTTCAGCAGGGATATTAAGGCGGATATCGTCAACAACTGCTCTTAATTTTTCAATGTCAACAACAGTCTTTTTACCGGGGATTTTAATACCGCTGTCAAGTACTTCGTCAAACTGTTCCAATAATTCGTCAAGTGTCATTTTTTCTTCCTCCGTAAACCATAAGGTATTATTTTTTTGAACTGATTCTGTCGATAATATCCTGTCTTATAACTTCGGGCACAAAACTTGATATATCACCGTTCATAGAAGCGATTTGCTTAACCATACTTGAACTAAGATACATATTCTGTGCGGCGGTGGTTAAAAACAGAGTTTCGACATGGGGATTTAACTTCTTATTTGTTAATGCCATTTGGAATTCATATTCGAAGTCCGACATAGCACGAAGTCCTTTAATAATTGCGGTAGCGTTATGACTTGCCGCATAGTCTGCAAGCAAACCCGAATAATGATCAACTTCAACATTTTTAAGGTTTGGTATGCATTTTTTAATCATTTCAACCCGTTCTTCTGAAGTAAAGCAATTCTTTTTAGCCGAATTATCAGCCACAACAACAATTACTTTATCAAACATATTGGCTGCTCTTTCAATAATATCAAGATGGCCAAATGTTACAGGGTCAAAACTGCCGGGGCAAATTGCAACACTGTTTATCATATTTATGCCCCTTTCCTATAAATTGTAACATTGATTTTACCGTAACTGTAGGTGCGGTAAATTTTAAAACCGCCGATATCTTCAGGAATTTCAACTTCGGGCGGATATTCGCACACTATAGTACCAAAGTCACTCATAAGCGGTAAAACCGATTTAATTGCGGGCAAGAGTAAACCTTCTGCATAGGGCGGGTCTAAAAAAACAATATCAAACGTATCACGGCACATTGCAC
Source organism: Acutalibacteraceae bacterium (assembly GCA_045531145.1). Lineage (GTDB taxonomy): Bacteria > Bacillota > Clostridia > Oscillospirales > Acutalibacteraceae > UBA737. The sequence continues at coordinate 4,430 of JAZSDM010000023.1, forward strand.
AGAATGTGGCATAGTCCGACATATAGACCTTAGCAGAATCGGTAAAACCTGTAGTTTCAAGGTTTTGTTTTACTGCTTTTATCGAAGTGGTACCCGAATCAACAAACGCGGCACTCTTAGCCCCTCGGCTTAAGGCTTCAATTCCTAATTGGCCCGAACCTGCAAACAAATCTAAAATTCTTCTGCCTTCAATATCAAATTGTAAGGCGCTGAAAAGTGCTTCCTTTACTTTTTCGGAAGTGGGACGAACATCACGGCCTGCGGGTGTTACAAGACGCTTACCGCGAGCAATACCCGTAATTACACGCATTTACATCACCAAAAGTCAACAAATAATCAGGACACAATAAATCCATTGTCCATAATATCCTCTATATTATCCCACTAAATAGTATGTTTTGTCAAGTCTTTTTTAAAATATTGAAAATTTATAATAGTTATTATATAATAATATCTATGAATACTGTATATTTGATATCTTCCGAAAACGATGCTTACGCATTTGTTAAAAACTTTTTAGAGCAAAAACTTAATATTAAAGCAACTGCAATTGTGCGAAGTCCTCACGGCAAGCCTCATTTTAAAGATTTGAAAAATTTTCACTTTAATATATCCCACTCATATGATTTGCAGGCTATAGCAATAGGAGAGTGTGAAGTTGGTGTTGATGTTGAAAGGCTTCGCAAGGCGGATTTGCGCATTGCAAAGCGGTTTACCGAAACCGAAAGAGGATATATATTAGAGCAAGACTGCGACAATCGTTTTTTTGAGGTGTGGACCAAAAAGGAAGCCTATTTAAAATACAAAGGCGTAGGTTTATCAGGCGGACTTAACAGTTTTAATGTTTTTGATATACCCGAAACGCTTAATACATTTGTTGTAGGCGATTATATAATTTCGGTATGCAGTAATAAGGAATTTAAATTAGAGGTACAAAATGAAATTCAGTAAAATTTATGAGCCAAGGGTAAGTGAGTATGATAAAAAAGGCAATTTGGCACTAAAAAGTATTATCGGTATAATAGAGGATGCGGGTGCCAAGCATTCGGCATCTGCCGGTGATGATGTTGTTCAAAGCAGTTTAAACGGCGTTTCTTGGATATTGGTAGAATGGAATATTGAAATTAAAAGGTTGCCCAAAAACGGCGAAAAACTTTATATTGATACCTGGGCGGTTTGCAAAAAGCCTGAGTTTATTACAAACCGTGAATATGAAATTAAAGACAAGGACGGTAACATTTATATTCACGCTTGCGAGAGACTTGTGCTTGAAGATCTTAAAGAAGGCAAACTTATTAAAATCACTCCGGAAATGATGGTACCATATAACCCCGAACAAGAGGTGCACCATAAGTTTGATTTTGCTAAAATCAAAGAACCCACGGAGTATGATACAGAAAAAACTTTAGCGGTCAGAATTACTGATATTGATTTTAACAACCACGTACACAACACATATTATTTGGATTATGCTTTGGATATTATTGAACACTATGGTGAACAGGCTATAGACGGTTTCCGTATTCTTTACAAAAAACCGCTTATGCAAAGAGATGAGGCAATAGTTAAGTGCGCAAATAGCGAAGATGCATACACGGTTGGTATTTATAAACAAGATATGTTATGCACCTTGGTGCAAATAAAAAAATCTCTGTAAAAACAGAGATTTTTTGTTATCCTAAAATATAAATTTCTGCGTAGCGCACGCCGAAAGCATCACAAGCGCTGTTACTAGTGAAGAAAAGGTCAACACCTGTGGGGTGATTTTTGATAAAACCGCCTGTGTCGGCTGCTACTGCATAACCGTAAATATACTTACCGTCAACCGTTTTGATATACATTTTAGTGCCGTAAGGAATAACCTTGGGGTTTACTGCAATATATCCGGGTTGGGGAGCCACACCAGTAGCACACTTATTGCCTGTATAGGTGTAAGCGGTTGCTCGTACAGTCATTTTAGACTTGTAATTAACGGGATTACCGTTTGCGTCAAGCTCAATGGGGGAAGCAGGTGAAAGTGTTGAAATACATTTAACATCACTGCTTGTTTTAACAACTTCCTTTTTACCAACAGTAACCTGAGCATTTACGGCTTCGGTTACAACTTCGGTATTTGTAACATTCTTTTCAACCGAAACACCGTTTACAAATTTTTCGGTGTAGTATACGTTTTTAAGACCTTCGCTACCTTGTTTTGTGGTTTTTGAAGTACCCTTATTCATACTGTTAGAATAAACAGTTTCGGTTTTAAAGGGAATTTTTTCTTGATAACTACCGTCAACATATTCTATATCAGTATAATCGATATATACAGTTTCGGTAATTTCTGTGTCCAAGGAGGGTTCAATAAAATCAAATTCGTCTACGGTAATATCTGTGTTTTTAAGTACATCAGCAACAGTACCGCCATAGAATTCAATTTCGAAAGTTTGGTCACCCATAGTAATGTAAACAGGGAAACCGTATGAAATTTCTACCGATGTTAAACGATCGGAAACTTCGGTTTTTAAAATTTCATAATTTTGTGACTTAAGTTCCAAACCTGACATAACCGAAGCTACATTATTATTAAGTGAGCGAACGGTATATGTTTTTTCACCATCGAAAATTTTAATTGTGTGGATTGAGCAGTTTAGTAAAGTAACTACTGCGATGGTAAGAGCGGTAAGAAAACTTATAGCACTTACTCGCATTTGCTTGCTTTTGAGTAAAGCAGACAAATGGTACTTTATTTTTTCTATCATCCAATAACTCCTTTAATATAGGCAATAGAAAAGACTCCCTTTTGCCTATTTTTTCAAAGCTTGACCATTATAATGCAACCTTTTCATAATGTCAAACCAAAAAACAGATGCGTTTTTGGTTATTTTGACGAAAAAACAACTAAAGAACCAAAAGTTACAAACTTGTAACTATTTGAAAAGTGGAATTTTTTGACATTTTTTTACAATTCGGTTGTGCAATTGTACAAAACATCGTACAAACGTGTTGATAAATAACGCTAAAAAAGCTGCCATTATACCAAAGATTGTGTAATTTTTACGCTGATTTTCAGTTTATAACTAAATATTGTGTGAAATCGCTTTACAAAAAAGTGAGATTATGATATATTATATCCGTAAAATACTTTAGCGTATTGTAAAAAGAGCCTATATACATATATAATATGTAAGCGCAGGCGTTTTTATGACTATAGCATTTTTGTTGAAGGGACGTTTATGGATAAATATAAGGCTGTTTTAATGGATGAGGCGGCAATAGGCAGAGCGCTTAAAAGAATTTCTCACGAGATTTTAGAAAAGAATAACGGTTGCGAAAATTTGTGTATAATCGGTGTTAAGCGCAGAGGGGTACCTTTGGCGCAGATTATTACCGACAACATATATAATATAGAGGGCAAAATAATTCCTACCGGTGTTTTGGATATAACATTTTACCGCGATGATTTGACGGTTACTTCGCAAGACCCTGTGATACATCCGTGTGATATTCCGTTTTCGGTTGCGGGTAAAAACGTTATTTTGGTAGATGATGTGTTGTTTACAGGAAGAACGGCAAGAGCTGCTATGGAGGCGGTTTTGCGCTTTGGCAGAGCGGCATCCATTCAGTTTGCGGTACTTGTTGACAGGGGACACCGCGAACTACCGATAAGAGGGGACTATGTAGGTAAAAACGTTCCTACCGCTAAATCGGAATTTATTTCGGTTAAAATACCGCCTTATGATGATATAAGCGCGGTAGAAATTTATGAAAGAATATAAAAATACCTGAAGGTTAAACCTTCAGGTATTTTTTTACGGTATTACAATACTTCCTGCTATATTGAATAAATAATCGCCTGATTTTAGAATTTCGGCAATCTCAAATGAATCTTCGGGCAGAGTTTTAATTAGTGTAGCACCTAAGCCCTGATGACCTTCGTGGTGAAAATCGGTGCCGCAGGTTTTAATGAAATGCGGATGTTTATTTGCGTACCTTGTAGCCGCCGCAACCTTTGAATTGTGGTTAGGATGCGCATTAAAGGTTTCAATCCCGTCAAGATAATCGGGGTTTTGAAGCACCATCTCTTTTCTGAAAGGGTGGGCTTGCAAAATCACGTTTTTATCGTTCTTAAATGCCTTATAAAACGAAATGTAATCGCTGTGTATATAAGAAAATATTTCTTTAATATCGCTTTCTTTAATGCCGTAAACCAAATAGTCGTTACAGTTTTCGGGGAAGCGCACTTCCATTCCGAGATATACCTTTAAACCGCATTTTTCGCCCGCTTCTTTTGCTTCATAATAATCCTTTAAGTAGGTGTCGCTAACTTCTTTTGGATTATCGCTTTTAAGCAAATAATCACTGAAATGGTTAGTTAGTACAATACCGTCAAACCCGATTTCGGTGTAGGCCTCAACAAGTCTTTCGGGAGAAATATCACTACAGGGACTGGCGGGGTTTGTATGGGCATGAAGTTCAATTTTGAATTTATATTCTTCGGTTAATTTTCTTATATCCATGGTATTCATTTAATCACTCTTTTTATCGGAAAATTATAATAGTCATTATATCACTATTATTTTTTTGTGTCAATTTAAAAGTGCTTTCTTAGTTTTTCTAAAGCGGATTTTTCTATTCTAGAAACATAACTGCGTGATATACCGAGTTTTTTTGCAATATCGCGTTGTGTCAGTTCGTTTTTCCCGCCAATACCGTATCGCATTTCAATGATTTTAAGTTCTCTTTCATCTAAAACATTTGTAAGTATTTGTTTTAGTTTAATAAGTTTCATTTTTGTGTCAATTTCTTCAACAATGTCGCTTTTATCGGCAATAACGTCTATAAGTGTTAAGGCATTGCCCTCCTTGTCGGTATCAATAGGATCGCTTATAAACACATCCTGCGATGTCTTTTTCTGGTTTCTAAGAAACATTAAAATTTCGTTTTCAATACAACGCGCGGCATAGGTTGCAAGGCGGATTCCCTTATCGGACTTAAAGGTTTCCACCGCTTTAATAAGACCTATTGTGCCTATAGATATTAAATCGTCCTGCTCGGCAAAGGTGCTGTAATACTTTTTAACTATGTGGGCTACAAGCCGCAGATTGTGTTCTATTAGCTTGTTGCGGGCATCCATATCGCCGTTTCGGCTTTTTTTCAAAAGTTCACTTTCCTTTTTTGCTGAAAGCGGCGGCGGAAATGATCCCGCGCCCGTTACGTGTAAAGCAAAATAGAATAAATTCGAAATTATTTGCAGTAAAAGATTAAACAAAAAAATCAACCCCTTCTAAACAATAAATTATATGAGAATAATTTATTGTTTAGCATTTGGGATTGATTTTAATTATATTTAATTAACCGATTTGAACGTCAACCTTATGTGCTTTACCGTCAGTAAAGTGTGGTAGGAGATTACCTTCAATAGCATTGCCGTCAACGGTAATGCTAACTTTGCCGTTGTATTCTTTTTGTGTATAGGTAATATCATAAGTGCAGCCGCGGTAGATACGGTGAGCGGAAGCAGTTTTCCATACATTAGGCATTGCCGGAACGATTCTCAAACCGTCATAATCTGCTTGTATACCAAGCATATATTCAACGATGCCTCTAAACAACCAACCGCAAGTACCGGTTATCCAGTGCATTGGAGATTCGCCAACGCGCGCAGGAGCTTTCGGTCCTAAATATTGATTTGAAATAGCATACGGTTCCATACCCGATTTTTCAGAAGGATTAAGAGGATTGGTAGGTAGGATATAATTAACGGTTTTTAAAGCCTCGTCGCCACGACCGAGCATACAGTCAGAAGCGATTTTAAAGGTACAACCGTGATTATATACAGAACCGTTTTCATAACAACCAGGTGCGAAATATGTAACACGTCCGATATTATCATTATGATGAATATGTGGGGGGTCAACCTGAACATATCCAAAGTCACATTGTAATTTGTCTTCAACCAAATCCATTAATGTATTTAACTTATCTTTAGGAAGCACTTCGGATAATACTGCCCATGTTTGCGGATTGAGATAGTTGTTGCCGTCGATAGATTCGTATGAGCCAACCTTTTCGCCGTAATCGTTATAGCCGTAAATAAAGTGGTCTTTTTCCCAACCGTGACGTAAAATGTTTTCCATCATAGTTGCACGTTTAGCCATAATCTTCTTAGCTTCGTCAGCCATATCAATTCTTTCTAAAAGTTCGGCTAATTCTAAAGCACATTTACAGCTTGCTTGTGAAAGCCATACACTTTCACCGCGCATTTTTGTTCCGCAGTTGTTAAGTGAGTCGTTCCAGTCACAAGCGCCCCAAAGGGTTAAACCGTGTTCGCCTACGGTATCAAGTAAGAAATATACTGCACGAAGTAAGTGGTCCAAAACAGTGCCGTGGTCATCACATTCGAAGTAGGGGCGATCAATATCAAGAATCAAATAGTCGCCGCTTTCTTTAATGTATTGGCAAACAGCGGTAATCATCCAGCTTGAGCAGTCGTGAGCAACGTGGCGCATAATCGGAATAAATGAACGCATAATGTTGCCGTTGGGACGAACAAAGTCCATAGCGTAAAGAATTTTTTCTTTGGAAATTTCGGTATCAAGCTGTACGAATGCGGTAACGTCTTGCATTGTGTCACGCGAGCCTACAACGTCACAACGCGCCCATGTTTTACCTAAATCAATTTGACGTTTAAGCCAAATGTTAACAAAACGGTCGATAGTTTCGTCACCGGTACAGATTGTAACTTGGTCGTCATACTGATTAACACGCTTTAATAATTCTGCACGGTTTTCGTCAAATGCTTCTTTTGACAAAAGTCGGGTTTTTTCTTCAATTGCCATTTCTTTAGATTTTGCAATACCAACTACCAAACGAATAGTTTTTTCTTCACCAGGGTTTAAAACAACTTTATGGCATAAAGTATATGTTTGGTCATTTTCAAAACAGCTGGCGCTTGAAGAAAGAACACCGCCGTTTTCAAGAGCTACAGGGTTAGCGGTAGAGTTATAATATCCAATAAATTTATCGGTTGCTATTTCGTAAGATTCAACAGGATAGTCTGAAGCCATATAGCATTCGGTAAAATCGGTGTCTAAGGCATAGCCTTTCGAAGTGCCTAAAATTCCGCCGAATTCCTCATCAAAATCAGTTATTGCATAAGATTTATGATTTGAGGTGTTAGACATAAGATGAGCCATAGGATATACTGATAAATCTTTTACGGTATCAGTAGTGTTTTTGAGATTAATTTCCCAACATTCAGCATAGCCTTCTGTAGGCACAAAAATTGTATAATCAACATCTAATCCGTTATATGAAGATGAAATAAGTGAATAACCTTGACCTACGTGAGTTTCCCATTTTGAGAAGGGGAGTTTACCGTAATTGCGGTTTGCTGCATAGTAGGTTTTGTCATTATTGTCCATTATGTAGATTAGACGGTTGTCACCCACAAAATATAAATTGCGGCGTGTTCTGTTTTCGTCAAAAATAGCACTTGGTCCAAAACCAAATTGGTCAACGTCTACTAATGTTGTCTCATTCCACAAATAGTTCATAAGTGGTCTTTTAGAGTAATGATTGGTAATTACATACTCTTTTTTATGGTCGATAAAATAACCGTTTTTCATAAAAAATCCTCCTATTTATTGCTTAAATAATAGCAATTTTATTGTAATAGATTTCATATTAAATGTCAATGATTATTAAATAGAAATTGTTATAGTGAAGAATTGTTGTCAAGAAAATTTAATTTATATAAGTTTGTAGGTTGTCGATTTCGTTCGGTTGCGGTATTCAAGCGGAGTTAAATTCATAATCTGGATGAAAGCGCGGTTGAAGGTCCTTATAGAGCCAAACCCGACCTCTTCCGAAATTTCGGATATTTTTTTATCGGTTTCGCTTAAAAGGTCACAGGATTTATTTATCCTGAAAGTGTTAATACAGTTGCTAAAGCTCATACGACTGTTCATCAAGTGTGAAATATGGTATTTGTTAAGGTGAAGCGCCTTTGAAACCGTATCAAGCGTTATGTTCTCGGTGTAATTGTGGGCGCAGTATTCAAAAATATTTTGAAGCGTGTGGTTATTGGATTTGGTGCGGGGGATTAATGCTTTTTCAGAAAGCATTAGACCTATCATCTGATTTATAAAACCTGCTTGAAAGGTTTGACTGAAATTACCTTCTTGCTCAAAGGTTTTAAGAAAGAGTTTCGCAATTTCACTGTTATGTTGATTGCGAAGAACATTACTTTTTGGTAGTTTATTATAAAAAATGTCGTTAATACCAAACAGAATGTCGGTTGTGAAAATTAGGATATAATAATCGCCCATAACTGAATTGAGAAAATAGTGAATTTGGTTTGGAAAAGCTATAAAAATATCACCGTCGGATAATTTTGTTGACTTATTGTCAATATAGGCTACTGCAGAGCCTTTCTTTACATAAATAATCTCGATTTCTTTATGCAGGTGGGGGAAAGGGGCTAAAGCCCTTTGCGGAGCTATCCATATAGGATCAAAATGGTTTTGTATGTAAGGATTTCTCATAAGACTGCTCCTTATTAAGTACTGTAAGAATTGTAGCTTTTTTTATTGAAAGTTCAATAGAAAACAATATATTATTCTAGATTTTATGGTTGAAAAATGGAAGAAATTTTAGTATAATATAGTTAACATTGAAATTATGTGTTAATTTTTTTGGAAAGAGGTATTGATATGTACAAAAACAAGGATTTAGCGCCAGAAGTAAGAGCAAAAGACCTTTTATCTAAAATGACGCTTGATGAAAAGCTTATGCAGATGAATATGCAATGGCCTATTAACGATTTTCACAAGAATCTTGTGGAAAACGGTGGC
>JAZSDM010000031.1:0-6034 GCA_045531145.1 Acutalibacteraceae bacterium
AACAGTGTTTTAACTGGGGACTTTTGTATTGTGAAATGTACGCAGGCGGTAAGTATAACACCAATGACGGTGCTAACTACGAATATTCGGTAGGTTTAAACGGTCTAGGACTTTGTTCAACACAGTATGCTTCGGAATATATGGATGTTGAAATCAAGCGCGACGGGTTTAAGTATAATCTGCGTTTTGAAAAGGGTTATAACGTAGGCGGACTTAAAAAGGAACCATATTCGGGTAAGGATACAGGTACGAAAACCCGCTGGAAACCCGACTTGGAAGTCTTTACCGATATTGATATTCCTGTTGATTATTTTATTGATACGCTAAAAAGACAGGCTATTGTTAATGACGGACTTGTGTTTGTTTTCCGCGAACAGCAAGGCTCAAGATTTGTTCAGCAAGAAATTGTTTATAATAACGGCATTACCGATTATGTAAATCAAATTGTGGGTGAAGATAAACTTTCTTCGGTACAGTTCTGGCAAACCGAACGCAAGGGTAAAGACCGCGAGGACAAGCCCGAATACAAGGTTAAAATCAATGTTGCTATGAGTTTTAGCAACAAAAATCCTTTAAAGGAATATTACCACAATTCAAGTTGGCTTGAACACGGCGGTGTACCCGAAAAGGCAACGCGAAATGCCTTTTTAAGTATGCTTGACAGTTATATCAAGCAAGCGGGCAAATATAAAAACAATGAAAGTAAGATTACCTTTTCGGATATTGAAGAATGTCTTGTAATAGTTATTTCTTCTTTCTCTACAATGACTTCTTACGAAAACCAGACCAAAAAGTCTATTACAAATAAGTTTATTTACGAAGCAATGGTTGACTTTTTGCGTCAGCGATTGGAAGTTTACTTTATTGAAAATAAGGCAGAGGCTGATAAAATTGCCGATCAGGTGCTTATCAATAAACGAAGCCGTGAGAGAAGCGAAAAAGAGCGCATTAACATTAAAAAGACCTTGCAGTCTTCAAACTCTATGCTTGACCGTGTTGACAAATTTGTTGACTGCCGTTCTAAAGACGTTGAAGTAAGGGAACTCTTCATAGTGGAAGGTGACTCTGCTTTAGGTTCCTGTAAATTGGCAAGAAACGCCGAATTTCAGGCAATTATCCCTGTGCGCGGTAAAATCCTTAACTGCCTTAAAGCCGATTATGATAAGGTATTTAAAAGTGAGATTATTACCAACCTTATTAAAGTTTTAGGTTGCGGTGTTGAAGTTAAGTCTAAAGCAAATAAGGGACTTGCCACATTTGATTTATCGGCACTTCGTTGGAATAAGGTTATCATTTGTACCGATGCCGATGTTGACGGTTTCCAGATAAGAACTCTTATTTTAACAATGATTTACCGTTTGATGCCTACCCTTATTAACGAGGGCAAGGTTTACATTGCCGAAACTCCGCTTTATGAAATCGGCACAAAGGAAATGACCTATTTTGCTTATGACGAAAAGGAAAAGAACGAAATTTTAACCCAAATAGGCGATAAAAAGTATAATATGCAACGTTCAAAAGGTCTTGGTGAAAACCAACCCGATATGATGAATATGACCACAATGAACCCCGAAACCAGAAGACTTATAAAAGTTATGCCACAAGATGTGGAAAGAACAAGCCGTATGTTTGATTTACTCTTGGGTGACGATTTGCAGGGCAGAAAAGACTTTATTGCCGAAAACGGTTATATGTATCTTGACGATGCAGACATTAGTTAATTCGGAATTCGTAATTCGGAATTAGGAATTATTTTATTTATAGGGAGAAAAATATGCCTCCAAGAAAAAAGAAAGAAATTAAACAAGTAAAACCGCAGATAAACGCATATATTGCGGGTGCAGGGCTTACGGTTGAACAACCTATAACCGAAACCCTGGAAACCAACTATATGCCTTATGCGATGAGTGTTATTGTATCCCGTGCAATCCCTGAGATTGACGGGTTTAAACCCTCACACAGAAAACTGTTATACACAATGTATAATATGGGGCTTATAAACGGGAATACAATAAAATCTGCAAACATTGTTGGTAGAACAATGCAGTTAAACCCCCACGGTGATGCTGCGATTTATGAAACAATGGTAAGGCTTTCGGAAGGTTACCAAGCCCTTTTGCACCCTTATGTGCAGTCAAAAGGCTCTTTTGGTAAAGCCTATTCGCGTGATATGGCTTACGCCGCTTCGCGTTATACCGAAGCGAAATTAGCGCCAATTGCATCTGAACTGTTCTGCGATATTGATAAAGATACAGTCGATTTTGTGGATAACTATGATGCCACAATGAAAGAACCCGTACTCTTTCCCGTTACATTCCCATCGGTGCTTGTAAACGCTAATACAGGTATTGCGGTAGGTATGGCAAGTTCGATTTGTCCGTTTAATTTGCGTGAAGTTTGCGAAACTACCATTGCATTCATTAAGGATAATGATATCAACGTTGCGGATACTCTTTTAGCACCCGATTTCCCAATCGGCGGCAGACTTTTATATAACCGCAGTGAAATTGAGAAAATTTATGAGACGGGTAGAGGAAGTTTCAAGGTGCGCGGTGTTTGGGAATATGATAAATCCCAAAACTGTATTGATATTACCGAAATTCCGCCTACTACTACTTCGGAAGCGATTATTGAAAAGGTAATTGACCTTGTAAAGCAGAAAAAGATTACCGAAATTAACGATATCCGTGATGAAACAGATCTAAACGGTCTCAAAATTACTATTGACCTAAAGCGCGGTGCTGACCACGAAAAATTAATGAAAAAAATCTTTAAAATGACACCGCTCGAAGACAGTTTTTCCTGTAATTTTAATATTCTTATTGCAGGCTCGCCACAAGTTTTAGGTGTTAAAGAAATTATTTCCGAATGGGTTGCTTTCCGCGAAGAGTGTGTTCGCCGCAGAGTTTATTTCAAGCTTTCCAAGGCTAAAGACCGTTTGCACCTTTTAAAAGGTCTTGAAAAAATTCTTCTCGATATTGATAAGGCTATTAAAATTGTTCGCGAAACCGAGCAGGAAGCGGATGTTGTACCTAACCTTATGATTGGTTTCGGTATTGATGAGGTTCAGGCCGAATATGTAGCCGAAATTAAACTCCGTCATTTAAACCGTGAGTATATCTTAAAGCGCACTGCCGACATTGAAAATCTTATTAAAGAGATTGAAGAAATGGAATCGGTGCTTAATTCTCGTTCTAAGGTAATGAAGATTATAATTAAAGAATTGCAAACTGTTGCCGATAAGTACGGCAAAGACCGCAAAACCGAAATTATAAGCGCTGAGACGGAAGAGGATTATAAAGAAGAAATTGAACTTGATACTTCACCCGTTACATTGTTCTTTACAAAGGACGGTTACTTTAAGAAAATCACACCGCAGTCACTTCGTATGAGCGGTGAACAAAAACTTAAAGACGGTGACCAGATTACTCAGGTTATAGAATCCGATAACGCTGCAGATTTACTGTTCTTTACAAATAAAGCGCAGGTTTATAAATCTAAAACAAGTGAATTTGGTGACTCCAAAGCAAGCATTTTGGGTGACTATGTAGCAAGCAAACTTGAGTTTGAAGAAGCCGAAAATTCGGTTTATATGGTTGAAACCCATGACTATTCGGGACATATGGTATTTATTTTCGATAACGGTAGAATTGCCCGTGTTCCGCTTTCTTCCTATGTTACCAAAACCAACCGTAAAAAACTTATAAAGGCATACTGTGAAAAGTTCACTCTGCATACAGTACTGTTTGTTAAAGAGGACAAGGATATACTTTTAGAATCCTCTAACGGCAGAATGTTAATTGTAAATACCGCATCAATTCCTGCTAAAACTACTAAGGATAACGGTGGTATTGCGGTTATGACACAGAAAAAAGGTCAGCGCATTTCACAAGTTTCCATTTACGAAAAGGGAACACTTGAAAGTGAACACCGCTACCGTACCCGTAATTTGCCCGCCGCAGGCAGTAAAAAGCAAACAGGTGAAGCCAAACAAGAAAAACTTGAATTATAGGCTTTATTATGGTAAAATTAAAGACCGCCCGATGTTTAAATAACATCAGGCGGTGTCGGTACTTGTTAATGCAAACGCTTTTACTCTTTACCGACAAGTATAATATGTGTTTTTAAATTTTAAATATTACAAGAACAATTTTCCAATAGGATGTGTTAAAAATGGCAAAAGAATTAGCCAAACAGTACGATCCGAAAGACGTTGAGGACCGTATTTATAAAACATGGCTTGACGGCAAATATTTCCACGCAAAGTGCGAAAAGGACAAGCCGACTTATACAATAGTTATTCCGCCACCGAACATTACGGGACAACTGCATATGGGCCACGCGCTTGACAACACTTTGCAGGATATTCTCATCCGTTTTAAGCGTATGCAAGGGTTTGATACCTTGTGGCTCCCCGGTACTGACCACGCTTCAATCGCTACCGAAGCTAAAATCGTTGAAAAAATGCGTGAAGAGGGTATCACCAAAGAAGATATCGGCAGAGATGGCTTTTTAGAACGCGCTTGGGACTGGAAAAAACAGTACGGCGGCAGAATTATTGAACAGTTAAAGAAAATGGGTTCTTCTTGCGACTGGGACCGCGAACGCTTTACCCTTGATGAAGGTTGTAATAAGGCTGTAAATGAAGTGTTTGTAAACCTTTATGAAAAAGGTTTGATTTATAGGGGCGAGCGCATTATTAACTGGTGTCCGCACTGTAAAACTTCCATTTCCGATGCTGAGGTTGAATACGAGGAACAAGCAGGTCATTTCTGGCATTTGCGCTATCCGTTCAAAGACGGCAGCGGTTATTTGGAACTTGCTACTACCCGTCCCGAAACCCTTTTGGGTGATACTGCTGTTGCGGTAAACCCCAATGATGAAAGATATAAAGATATTATCGGCAAAACCTTGATTTTGCCTTTGGTTCACCGTGAAATACCCGTTGTTGCGGATGATTATGTTGAGGTTGATTTCGGTACAGGTGTTGTTAAAATTACCCCTGCACACGATCCTAACGACTTTGAAGTTGGTCTTCGTCATAATCTGCCTGTAATTAATGTAATGACCGATGATGCAAAAATCACCGATGATTACCACAAATACGCAGGTATGGACAGATACGAGGCAAGAAAGGCTATCGTTGCTGATTTAGAGGCAGAAGGCGCTTTGGTTCGTATTGAAGATTATACCCATAATGTAGGTACTTGTTACCGTTGTTCTTCAACCGTTGAACCTCGCGTTTCAAAACAGTGGTTTGTTAAAATGAAACCTTTGGCGACCCCTGCTATTGATGCGGTTAAAAACGGCGAAACTAAGTTCGTTCCGCAACGTTTTGAAAAGGTATATTTCCACTGGCTTGAAAATATCCGCGACTGGTGTATCTCCCGTCAGCTTTGGTGGGGACATAGAATTCCTGCTTGGTACTGTGCAGACTGCGGTGAAATTACTGTTTCCAAAACAGATGCACATAAGTGTAAACATTGTGGCAGTAAGAATATAACCCAAGACCCTGACACTTTGGATACTTGGTTCTCATCTGCTTTGTGGCCGTTTTCAACTCTTGGCTGGCCTGAAGAAACCGAAGACTTTAAGCATTATTATCCCACCAATACCTTGGTTACAGGATATGATATTATTCCGTTCTGGGTAATGAGAATGATGTTCTCAGGAATTGAGCATACAGGTAAGGCTCCATTTGATACAGTACTTATCCACGGTCTTGTAAGAGATTCCCAGGGACGTAAGATGAGTAAATCCCTTGGAAATGGTATCGACCCACTGGAAATCATCGACAAATACGGTGCTGACGCTTTGCGTCTGACTCTGATTACTGGTAATGCACCAGGAAATGATATGCGTTTCTACTGGGAAAGAGTAGAGGCATCAAGAAACTTTGCTAACAAAGTATGGAATGCATCAAGATTTATCATGATGAATATTGAAAAAGCTGAGAATACTGACAATATCGATTTAAATCTTCTTACAGATGCTGATAAGTGGATTCTCAGTAAGGTTAACCGTCTTGCAAAAG
>JAZSDM010000117.1:0-1986 GCA_045531145.1 Acutalibacteraceae bacterium
CCTTGTAAGACCTAATGTTGCAAATATTGATAAACTGTTTATAGTTTCTTCTTATTCTACTCCTGCTCCCAACGCTTTTATAATTGATAAAATTGCCGCTATTGCCGAATATAACGGTATTGAGCCGATTATTGTTTTCAATAAATGTGATATGGGTGATTTTAGCAATTGGGAAAAGATTTATAAAAATGCGGGGTTTAAAACCTTTACGGTTTCGGCTGAAAAGGGCGAGGGTATGCAACCGCTTTTATCAGAATTAAAAGGAAGCATCAGCGCGTTTACAGGCAATTCGGGCGTGGGTAAATCAAGCATACTAAACTTCATTTTTGGAAACCAAAATATCGCTACGGGTGAAGTAAGCGAAAAGTTAGGCAGAGGCCGTCACACTACCCGTCATATAGAAGCGTATAGCCTTTCAGGTGGAGGTTTTGTGGTTGATACACCCGGTTTTTCTTCTTTGGATTATACAAGTCGCGACTATGAATTTAAAGAGAACTTAGCCCACTATTTCAGAGATTTTGGCGATAGTATATACGAGTGTAAATTTTCTTCCTGTTCTCACACTAAAGAAAGCGGTTGCGGCGTATTAAAGGCTGTGGCAGAGGGGAAAATCGAGGCAAGTCGCCATAATTCGTATGTGGAATTATTTGAAGAAATGAAGAATTTAAAGCCGTGGGAAGCGGATAATTACAAAAAAAAGTAACCTTTTTGTTTTTCCCTTATATAATGGTATTGTAAGGGGGAAACAAAATGCGAAGACACCACGGGTTTAACAAAGGATTTGTGGCAATTGCTTTTGCCGGAGGTCTTTTAATAAGTTGCTTTTGTCCTCCTAAGCTATTAGTAGGCGTACTTGCAATCTGGGTTATAATACTTGGATTTTCAAGCGCCAGATGTTAACGGAGGGTAATTATGAAAGTTGTAT
Source organism: Acutalibacteraceae bacterium (assembly GCA_045531145.1). Lineage (GTDB taxonomy): Bacteria > Bacillota > Clostridia > Oscillospirales > Acutalibacteraceae > UBA737. The sequence goes on from JAZSDM010000117.1 coordinate 926, forward strand.
TATTTAAAAGTCCTAAATTTTTAAGCGGAATTTTACGCACAATTTTTGGAATTAAAAAACAAAGTATTGATAATACATAAATAAAAAATCCATCTCATTGAGATGGATTTTTTTATTTTACAGTAAATGTTTTCTTAAATTTTCGGGTGTATCGCTTGAAAGAAGCGCAGGGGGAATATCAAATACAGTTTTGCAACCGCTTTGACCTTCGCAGTTTAACTTGTATGCCGAGCGGGCGTATGCTACAAGCACGCTTGCGGTGAATTCGGGGTTGGAATCAAGGTTTAATCTGTATTCAATTACATGTGAATTTTCATTTTCCCAACCTGTTTTACCGCTTCTAATAACTGTACCGCCGTGTGGAAGGGAGGAATGGTCACGCTTTAATTCTTCCAAACTAATAAAATGAACGGTTGTGTCATAATCGGCAAAATAGTTAGGCATTGCTTTAATTTCGTTTTCTATTCTTTCTTTGTCTGCACCGTCTTCTACAACAACAAAACATTCTCTTGTGTGTTTTTGGCGGGTTGTAAACTCGGGGTTTTCACCGTTTCTAACACTTTCTACTGCGGATTCAACGGGTACAGTGTACTGCCTTGCGTCCAAAACGCCATCAATTCTTCTTATAGCGTCTGAATGGCCTTGGCTTACACCTTTGCCCCAGAAAGTATAATCGTTACCGTTGGGTAAAATAGCGTTTGCATAAAGGCGGTTAAGGGAAAACATACCAGGGTCCCAACCAACAGATATAATACCGATTTTGCCGTTTTCTTTTGCGGCTTTGTCAACATTTTCAAAATGTTCGGGGATTTTTGCATGTGTATCAAAGCTATCAACAACATTAAAATGTTTTGCAAGTTCAGGTGTTTGTTGTGGTAAGTCTGTGGCACTACCGCCGCAAATAACCAGAACATCAATTTTATCCTTCCATTCCAACACATCTTTAGCATTAATTACAGGCACATCAACAGAGTTAATTTCAACGGTTGCCGGCTCACGCCTTGTAAAAACTGCAACAAGTTTCATATCACCTGCCGTATTTACAGCAAGTTCAACACCCC
>JAZSDM010000090.1:0-2579 GCA_045531145.1 Acutalibacteraceae bacterium
CTCATTCTGTTTTTCCTTTACGCACCGCTTGCAGTTATGACTGTATTTTCTTTCAATTCTTCCTCAAGCGTATGGGTGTTTGAGGGCTTTTCGTTAGATTGGTATTTAGGACTCATTTCCGATACCACAATGCTTACAGCATTAGAACACACATTAATTATTGCGGTACTTTCCGCCTTGATTTCCACTGTTTTAGGTACTGCTGCCGCAGTGGGAATTATGGCGCTTAGAAACAAAGTTGCAAAAAAACTTATTATGACGGCTACAAACATTCCTATGATGAACGCCGATATTGTAACAGGTATTTCTTTAATGCTTTTGTTTATATTTATTGGTAAACTTATTGGTCTTCAGGAGTCATTAGGTTTTTTAACCGTGCTTATTGCGCATATTACATTTAATTTACCTTATGTAATACTTTCGGTTTTGCCAAAACTCAAACAGACCGATGCTAATTTGCACGAAGCCGCATTAGACCTTGGCTGTACACCTGTTAAAGCGTTTTTTAAGGTAATTCTCCCCTCAATTTCGACAGGTATTGCCACTGGTATGATTATGGCTTTCACACTGTCATTAGACGACTTTGTTATAAGTTATTTCACCTGCGGCCATTATCAGACGCTTCCGATTATTATTTACAATATGACCAAAAAATCGGTAACACCTGATACTTATGCCCTTTCCACTTTAATATTTATTGTGATTTTTGTGTTGCTTATTTTTTATAATATGCTTCAATCTAAAGCAGAAAAAAAGCAAACACTTAAAAGGAGGGTGTAAAAATGAAAAGATTTTTTTCTCTTCTTTTGGTTTGTTTTTTAACAGTCGGTCTTTGCGGTTGTGACTATACCTACAAATATTTTGACCTTGATTTACGCGGCAGTTACACCAAAGATTTAAAAGGCACTGAACTTACGGTTTACAACTGGGGCGAATATATATCTGACGGTAGCGATGATATGTTGGACGTTAACCGCGAATTTGAGAAAATCACAGGTATTAAGGTTAATTATTTAACCTTTGAAAGCAACGAAACCATGTATTCCCAAATTAAAAGCGGCGGTGTTACTTATGATATTATTATCCCGTCGGATTATATGATTGAGCGGCTTATAAAAGAAAAAGAACTTTTAAAGATTGATATGTCAAAAATCTCTAACTATGATTTAATTGACGATTCTTATAAAAATGTTTATTACGATGCGGATAATCAGTACAGCGTTCCTTACAACGTAGGAATGGTTGGTGTTATTTATAACACAAAGCAGGTTGGTAAAGATATCCCGCATTCGTGGAATGTTTTATGGGATGAAAAGTACAAGGATATGACCCTTAATTTCAATAACCCGCGTGATGCTTTTATGACCGCGCAAATGCTTTTGGGACAGGATTTAAATTCTACTGACAAAGGCGATTGGGATAAAGCGGCAGACCTTTTAAAGAAAGGTAAAGCCAATCTGCAATCCTACGTTATGGACGAAGTTTACGGCAAAATGGAAACGGGTGAAGCATCTATCGCCCCCTACTATGCAGGCGATTTTCTTACAATGTATGAAACAAACCCAGACCTTGCGTTTTTCTACCCACAAGAAGGCACAAACATTTTTATAGATTCGCTTTGTATTCCAAAATCTGCCAAGAATTACGATGCGGCTTTAATGTATATTAACTTCTTATTAGAACCGCAAATTGCCACCGCAAATGCCGAATATATCGGCTATGCTTCGCCAAACACAGCGGTAATAAACAACCCTGATTATTACTACTACCAAAACGAAATTTTGTACCCGCAAAAAGAAAATATGCCTGAAGCACAGTATTACCACGATATTGAAGACGACATTAGAATGTATTACGAAATGCTTTGGTGCGATGTAAAATTGTATTAAAAAACAGACCGCAAGGTCTGTTTTTTATTGTCCTAATTCTTTTGTTCGTTTGTATGAAGCCTTAACCGCGGTGTTTACCGCATTATCGAATTGTGAATTTTGAAGTGATATTACACCCTCAATAGTAGAGCCTTTGGGTGAGCAAACTTCATTTCTTAGGGTTTCGGGGGTTTTATTGCTTGTGAGCATTAATTTTGCCGCACCTAAAAGTGTTTGTGCTGCGTAATCAATTGCCTTATCCTGTGAAAGACCGCACTCTGTTCCCGCTTTAGCAATACTTTCTGCAAACATATATACAAATGCAGGTCCGCAACCCGAAATAGCGCAAGCAGCGTCAATTAAATCTTCTTCTAATTTATCAAGTCTGCCTGCAAATTTTAAGAAATCACAAAATTCAGTTTCTTCTGTTTCGGTTATCGCTCTGCATTGGGAATATAAAATCATCCCTTCCCCTACTGCTACAGGTGTATTTGGCATAATGCGGATAATCGGCATTTTAGCATTAAGCATTAAATTAAACTTTTCAATTTTAATTCCCGCCGCCATTGTTACTAAAACAAATCTGTCACTACGGTCTTTAAGAATCGGTGATATACTTTGCAAAAGTTCTGCCATCATTTGAGGTTTTACACCTAAAAAGATGTATTTACATTCCTTTGCAATATCTTCGGTAAGTCGGAGGCCAAGCGG
>JAZSDM010000055.1:0-11473 GCA_045531145.1 Acutalibacteraceae bacterium
GCCGCCGAGTTTTTCTTCTACGGGGAAGAGTTGCGGGTAACGGCCGTCGTGTCCTTTTTGGTTCCAACCAACAAGGCAGAATTCTGCGTTTTCCACACCTGCTTTTCTGCTTTGTTCGGCGATTTCTTCTGCTCGCTTAAAACTGCAAGCCACGTGCATTTCGGGTTCATTCTCGTAGGTTTGAAATAGCACAGGGCTTGGGGCGGGTTTCCAACCCATACGGATTCTAACAGCTATACTGTCAGCCGATTTTGCTAAAGCGGGATTTTCTTTCACACGGTCTTTAAGCGGTCTGCAACCGCCAACGGTTAACTGATAATTACGGTAGCATTTTGCCATAGCAGAATAGTCATTACCGTCTAAATGATGAAATTCCACAACAATATCTTCTTCTGCACCGTCGAAATCAAGGAAGAACCTTGCAAAAAGACTATACTTATTATCGACACAGCGCTCTACAAGACCGCAATTACAGCGCATACCTGTTACAATCGCTAAAGTGGCATTTTTGCCGTTCGAAAAACCGTAACAAGCCAAATGAATGTAAGGGGAAATATACTCGCTGTCCGCTCTTTCATTAAAGTATGTAAGCACAGTACCTTCTTCTACAATGCGCGGTGCTACAAAGTAACCGTCGTCACCCGCATTTGCGGTAAAGTAATCGGGTAAAAAGTCTATGTAGTTTATATTAGTCGACAAGTCTTCCTTTTTTATACTTGCAACCGTTTTATTGCCTGACTGTTCGATATTTACATCAATTTTTATCCTGCTGTTGTCCTGTAAATACGCTATAGCAAACATAGAATCACTCCTATTTAAAATCAGAAATATCGAATCTCCATTCTTCCCTTGTTCTGAAAGGTGCTTTGAATTTTTTGGTTAAAACGCCCTTTTCTTCAAGGTGAACATAGCATGCCATATCACACGCTTTGCCGCAGATTGAACATTGATAAGCGTGTTGCGCGGGGGGATAAAAATAAATTTTATCAAGTATTTTTCTTGCAGTTTCGGGTGTGACTTTGGCTTCGCCGGCAATAATTTCTAAGCGGTTTTCAAAGTCGGCAAAAGCGTCATACGGCATAAAGGGATTTTTAGTACCGTTTGCGCCGTTGTAGTAAACTGCGCACTGCCAAGCGTCAACATCGCCGTTATCACTGATTGCGCCACCTGGACAAGCGGTTTTACATTTTCCGCATTTGTCACAAAGGTGAGGGTTTATTAAATCTGTTTCGGGGAGTTCCGCATCGGTCAAAATAAAGCAGTAGCGCACCATAGGACCGAAATCGTCGGTTAAAAGCGCATTATGAAAACCTTTTTCACCAAGACCGCATTTCACTGCAGTATCAAGAAAATCTATTTGGGTTTCGGAAGTTCTGCTTCTGTAAATTGCGTCATAAGCAACTTCCGGATTGGTGCTGTTTTCTTCGCTCATAATTTGTTGATGTCTTCTTTGGGGAAGTGCTAAAAAACCTTCTTCTTCAAGTAGCATTGCAACCTTTAAGCTTGCCATAGGCATAACGGTTTCTTCCATATTTTCAACCGCCATTGTGGTGTACTGGTAATATGTACTGCCTTCTTCAATACCGCGGTAAACACCGCGAAGTACACGAAAAGCAAGACCGATTACAGTTTTTGTTTCTGGCATAATTTTAAAAATCGGGTTGTCTTTTTCAAATCTGTCGGCACTTGCAAAGCCTACTATATCAGCGCCGTTTGCTTTTGCTAATTCGATTATTCTGTTCTTCATTTAAAATTCCCCCTTTATGTGCTTGTAACAGGCAATATCACATTTTCTACCGCAAAGGCAGGGTGAATATCCCCACTGGGTATTGGGTAGGAAGTTAAGTTCTTTGTAAATCTCACGGGCAGATTCTGCGTTAAAACGCTTTTGTCCGTTTAAAATGGCTTCTCGCTCGGGGTTGCCCTTTAAAAAGTCGTCAGTAATAAAGGGGTTTGATTTATGCGCGCCTTTATAGTAAACACTGCACTGCCAGGTATCAAGCCCGTCTTGGCTTACAGCGTTACCGGGGCAGGCTTCAATACAAGCGCCGCACTTATCACAAATATTTTCTTTAAGTTCTTCGTCACACTCAAGCGGCATATCGGTTATAATAAAGCAATATCTCATAAATGGGCCGTGTTCTTTGTTGATGATTTTACCGTTTAGTCCCATTTCACCAAGTCCGCAAGCTTTAGCTGCTTTGCCGAAATCAATTATAACATCGGGCGCAGGTTTACCTTCTTCAACTGCTTCGGCGTGAATGAGTTCATAAGTGTCTACAACTTCGGGATTGGTAGTTTTGTCGCCCTTAATTCTAAGGTTGGGGATTGCTTTTTGAAGGCAAGCGTCATACCCTTCGTTTTCAATCATACCGCCTATTTTTAAAAGAAAGATTTCTGCCATTTCTTCGTCCAAATATTTAACACCTAATGTAGTGTATGTGTAATATTGATTTCCGCGTTCCATAGATTTATATAAACCTTTGGGAATTGCAAAACCAAAACCGATTATACATTTAGCGTTTGGTAAAATGTTTAAAGGGTCGCGCTGGGGGTTTTCTTCGTTATAGATTTTGCCTATTCGGCAAACTGTAGCGCCGAGTTCCTTTGCTTTCTTCTTAATATCAATAGAAGTCACTATAAATACTTCCTTTCCGTATTTTCTTTAGTTGTGTTGCTGTTTTCAACAACAAGAACTGTAGCATCTTCACTTACAACAATATGGTGCCACAAACCTTTTTTGACATTGTAAACCTTACATTTTTCCATTATGTATGGCTTTTTCTCTTCGTAAAGCGTAGCATTTCCTTCTAAAAGAATAAATGCTTCGTCGGTTTCTAAATGGCGTTCTTCTACGGTGTAGGCTGAAAATCTTTCACTATATCTAAGTAAGCCGATTTTCCAACCTTCAAACTGTGTCACCGCTTTGAAATCTTCGCCGTCAAAACTCAAAATTTCCATTAGCGGTCAAGCCTCCAGGCTTTCTTGGTTCTAAGCGGTTCTTTAAAGCGGTCTTCCATACAACCGCCTTTCTTTTCAAGCACCGAAACACAGGCTCTTATACAACCGCCGCATTTTGCCATATTATAGCCAACCCAACTTGGAAAATATTTTTGAAGCGCGGTATATACCTTCATAATTTCTTTTTCGTCGGCAATGTCGGTCACGCCTTCCATAAGGTTAAGAGCACCGTCTTCATTTTTGTCCCAAACTTCTTTTGGTACGAAAGGATTATAATATCTTCCTGCGTGGGTGTAGAAAGCGTAACAACGCCACATATCAATGTCGCCCCATTCAAGAATTTTACCGTCAAGGTCAACTGTTACGGTTTTGCCTGAATTAATTGCGGGAATACAACTTCCCGGGCATTCCCTTACACAAGCGCCGCATTTACGGCATAAGGGTTTACCGCTATACATTTCATCATATTCATCAAATTCGGCATCGGTAAAAATAAATGCAACCCTTTGCAAAGGTCCGAATTCGGGGGTTAATAACATTTTGCTCCAACCGATTTCACCAAGTCCGCAAGCAACTGCTGCAATTCTGAATTGAAACTGTAAGTCGGGGGCTACGTTATCTTCTCTTGTAGGTCTTGTAAACTGTACGCTTCTGTGGTGTGCGGTAGCGGTTTTAGCGTTTTCGTTAACTTCAATCTGTTCTTCGGGGGATAAGGTGTTTCCGGGTGAACCGTCCATATCAGATACTACACCACGAGCGCCTGTATTACGGTATACAAAGGCTTCATAACCCTCGTCCTCAATTGCTTTTCCAACTTGATAAAGCACAGCAGGGGCGAAAATTTCGTTAATGCCGCCGTACGCCATTGACGGATACTGATAAAACTGAGTACCTTCTTCAATTCCGCGTTGAACACCGCGCGGTATTCTGAAAACAAAACCTATACAACTTTTGGCTTCGGGGAATAAAAACTGCGGATTCATTTCATCAGGCGCGCCCGAAAAGCGTGACATTGGCGAAATACCGCAAGCGTCAGCACCTGCTGCAAGAGCAATTTCTTTAATGAGTTTACTGTTTACCATAACCTTCTCCTTATATATCAATATTTAATTTTTTTAATTTAAGCGGTTCTCCGTTTTCAAGCACGTAAGGGTATATGCTGTGAGCGGGTTCAAGTAAACGGAGTATATCACCGCTGTATTTTTGATTTATATAACTTTTTAGTACTATTTGCGGGGTTCTATGTACCCTTGTTGCTAATTTTGCTGCCGTGAAGTAGGGTTCATATTTGTCGATATCTTCAGGTCTTACAAAATTGGTTCGGTCAATTAATTTTTCGTAATTGGCGGGTTTTTTCAAAAATTCTTTACAAACGCCGCCAAAGTTATAGGCATTATCCATTTTGGATATTTCGTCTTCGTGGGCTACAAGATTATCGTGAAAATTATGCGCCGAACAGTTATTTAAACAACCGCTGTTAGCAAGTATAAAAAGTTGCTTATTATTTTTATCACACCAGTCTTTTAAAAGGGCGATTTTTTCAAAATCGCGGTTAAATTCGCGCTTCATATAATAACTGTCAAAATATTCTGCCAAATATTCCATACCCTCGATTGTGCCAATTTCCATATTTACAGAGGCGCGAACCTCCAATTCTTCAAAATTGTTTTTTATGAATTTTGCAATCAAGGGAGAGGTAGTTGTAATAGAAGATAAACCGAAATTTTCCTTTATGTAGTAGGCGGTTTCGCCGATTTTATTAAAGAAGGTTCTTGATTGACTGTCCTTACCGTAACAGTTTGCGTTAAAAAGCAGATTTAATTTAATATCGTTAGCGGAAAGTTCTTTTAAAGCGTTTCTTTGTATATCCATTAGTTTTGAAGGCGGTAAAGTTTCGCCGCCTGTTTGACTGCTTCTGCCATTTGGAAAATCCCCAAAAGAAAAATAAACTTCGTAAATGTGGTTTTTATTTTGTTTTATACACTCCAAAAAATCAGGGTTATTTTTTGGAAGACCAACCATATATTTCAAAATACACACCTACCTATTGCAATTTACATTATTGATTTTAACATATAACTATGGTATTATGAATATATAAAACAACTCATATACTTCAAAAAACAAACATTTTAAGGTGCTATTATGAAGGTTACAGATATAAACCCGCATATTCGCTTTGCAGAGCAAATTTATTTTAAAAGAAAACCTGCGCAATTCAATGTATTTGATTGCAGAATTTTTTGCGTTGTTTCGGGAGAAGTAGAAATTGAAATTGAAAATTGCCGATATATTTTAAAAGAATCGGATTTGTTTTACTGCGCGGGCGGAGGGCGATATACAATTTCTTGTATAAACGGTTGCCAACTTTTATGCCTTAATTTTGACCTTTCGCAAGACAGGAACGATATGACAGAAAACCGCGCACCGCTTAAAATAAGCGCTTCTAATCCGCCTCGCTATCTCTTTAAACAAGAGATTGAAGATTGCAAGTTTTTAAATTCACATATTGTAATAGAAAATAATTATTCACTTAATTCAAAGGTAAAAAACATAATAAAAGAATTTGAGAGTAAGCAAATATTCTTCCGTGAAAAGTCGGGCGCTATGCTTAAGGATATTCTTGTTGATATGCACCGCACTCAGTTAAAAAAGAGTGAGAATTCGAGCGGTGCTATCCAAACGGTAATTTCTTATATCGATACAAATTATCAAAACAAAATAATCAATTCCGATTTGGCAAAACTTACAGGATATCACGAATACCATCTTAACCGAATTTTTAAAAAACAAACCGGAATGACAATACATAAATTTATTTTGCAAATCCGCATAAACGAGGCTAAAAAACTGCTTATGACTACCGATACTCCGATTTATTCAATAGCAGAGATGACCGGCTTTAGCAGTGATACACATCTTTCTAGCTGCTTTAAGAATTATTTTGGATATAGCTTAATGGAGTATAAAAACAATTTTAAAAACAGAATTTAAAAGTGCGGAAAATTTCCGCACTTTTGTTATTTTAATTGCTTAGTTGAGGGATTATTTATAATCTCACCTTTTTCACTAAAGCGTGAGCCGTGGCACGAGCAATCCCAAGTGTGTTCATACTTATTCCATTTCAAAGCGCATCCTAAATGTGTACAGCGTTTTGGGTAGGGATTTGCAAAATTAATAACCGTTTCTCCTAAATTGGCAAACAACTGTGGTTTTATCATATTTCTTGAAGGTGAGAAAACAGATTCAAATTTGTTGGATTTTCCGCAAATCATATCGCATAAAATTTTTGCAGACACCATTGAAGATGTCATACCCCATTCATTAAAACCCGTTGCGACATAAATGTCAGGAGTATTTTTACTATACTTGCCAATGTAGGGGATATTGTCAAGACTTATGCAGTCCTGTGTTGCCCAAGCATATTTTTCTTTAGCTTTTGGAAAATGCTCTTTTGCAAAATCTCTAACGGTTTTAAATCCGTCTTTTATATGGCCTGTACGGTGGTCGCCACCGCCTATAAGCAAAAGATTTTTATAATTTCTAAAGTAAAAACCGTTATCTTTATCAACAAATGTTCCGTGATATTTTCCTGCATTCTCAAGCGCGATAACATAAGACCTTTTTTGATAAAGTTTTGTAAAGTAAAGACCGTGAGTGTTTATGATGGGGAAGTGGGTACAAACCACAATCCTTTTTGCGAAAATTTTAGCATCACCTGAAAATGCGGTTGTGCCGTCGACTTTATCTATTTTAGTGTTCTCATAAATGTTAAGCGGTTTTGCAATTCCCGCTATAAATTTTAGCGGATGAAACTGTGCACCCATTGGGAAACAAAGATTTGTTTTGGTTTTAATGGGTAAGGGGATAGTTCTTGTAAGTTTTGCTCTAAAACCTAACCGTTCAAGAGCGGATATTTCACTTTTAAGCTGTTTGTCGTTTTTGGCGGAATACTGATAGGAAGGACAAATTTCAAAATCGCAAGGTACTTCATTTGCGATTTTTCTAAATTCGGCAATAGCGTTTAAATTAGCTTCCAAATAAAGTTTTGCCGCATTTTCACCTCTCTTTTTAATCAGTTGGTTATAAAGTATATCGTGCTGTGCTGAAAGCACTGCGGTGGTTCGGGCGGTGGTGCCACTGCCTATTGTTTTTGCTTCGCAAAGCATATAATCAACATTGTTCTGATGTAAAAAATGAGCGCAAAGAATACCTGCCATTCCGCCGCCGATAATTAAAACATCGGTTTTAATGTCTTTTTCAAGTTTTGGAAAGGTGGGAAGTGTGCAGGTGTCTTGCCAAAGAGATTTTTGCATTTTATCAACTCCTATAAATAAAATGCCCGCAAATTTCAAAAAGTTAATTGCAATGTATAAAAATGTGTGATAAAATAAATCCATATTAATAATTTAAGGTGGTTGATTATGGCTAAAGATATTACTTTGGTAGTAATGGCGGCAGGTATGGGTAGCCGTTTTGGCGGACTTAAACAAATGGAACCCATTGGCAGAAATAATGAAGTTTTGTTAGACTTTTCGGTTTATGATGCCGTAAAAGCAGGGTTTACAAAGGTTGTTTTTGTTATTAAGCACGCTATTGAAAACGACTTTAAGTCAATGGTTGGCGAACGAATCGGGAAAATGGTTAAAGTGGAATATGTTTTCCAAGAAACCGATGTTTTGCCCGAAGGTTTTGTATGCCCTGAGGATAGGGTTAAACCTTGGGGAACTGCCCATGCAATACTTTGTTGTAAAGATGTTGTGAAAGAACCCTTTGCGGTTGTTAATGCTGATGATTTTTACGGCCGTTCGGCATTCCAGAAAATTGCTGATTTCTTAAAAAGTGAAACCAAAAAATACTGTATGGTAGGTTTCCGTTTAGTTAATACCTTGACCGAAAACGGTCATGTTTCGCGCGGTGTTTGTGAAATTAAGGATAACAAGCTTGCATCAGTTACCGAACGCACTAAAATAGTTGACTGTAAATATACCGAAGACGACGGTGAAACTTGGGTATCCCTTTCACCCGATACGGTTGTTTCGATGAACCTTTGGGGATTTATGCCTGATATTTTCGGACATATCGAAAACGGATTTAAAGAATTTTTAAAACAAAACATAAATGTCCCCAAAAGTGAATATTATCTTCCTAGTGTGGTATCTTCGCTTATTGAAACAGGTGAAAAACAGGTGGAAGTGCTTGTTGCCGAAGATAAATGGTACGGTGTTACATATAAGGAAGATAAACAAAATGTTGTTGATGCAATCGGTGCTATGATTGACGCCGGTTTGTATAAAAATCTGTAAAAGGGATGAAATTATGAAATTCATTACAACAAATTCATACGAAGAGTTAAGCCGCAAAGCCGCCGCAATAATTGCTGCGCAAATAGTGTCAAAACCCGATTGCGTTTTAGGTCTTGCAACCGGTTCTTCACCTGTTGGGGCTTACAAACAGTTGATTGAATGGTATAAAAAGGGTGATCTTGATTTTTCGGCTGTCACCTCAATAAATCTTGATGAATATGCAGGTCTTGACGGCAGTAATGACCAAAGCTACCGTTATTTTATGAATAACAACCTTTTTGACCATGTAAATATTGATAAAAACAATACATACGTTCCTAACGGCTGCGCTGTCGATTTGGAAAGTGAATGTGCAGAGTATGACGCACGCATAAAAGAAAAAGGAATTGATATTCAACTTTTAGGTATCGGTCTTGATGGTCATATCGGTTTTAACGAACCTGATAGTTGCTTTACAAAAGAAACACACCTTGTTACTTTGGACGAATCTACAATTGTTGCAAACGCACGTTTCTTTGAAAGTATTGATGATGTACCTAAAACTGCAGTTACAATGGGTATGGGCGGCATTATGAGTGCTAAGAAAATTTTGCTTGTAGCAAACGGTCAAAACAAGAAAGAAATTGTGCAAAAAGCGTTTTTTGGTCCTATAACCCCCGAAGTTCCTGCTTCGATTTTGCAATTACACCCCGATGTTACAGTAATTTACAGTGAAAATTAAAGGAGAAAATGAAAATGAAGTTAAAAGCAAATGGATTTATAAAAGAATTTAGAGAATTTGTTATGCGCGGTAACGTGATTGATATGGCAATCGGTGTTATCATAGGCGGCGCTTTCGGTAAAATAACCACAAGCCTTGTAAATGATGTGTTTATGCCTTTTATCGGTTGGCTTATCGGTGATATTGATTTAAGTCAAATTAATATCACACTTGCCGAAGCTGTTACAAATGAAGCAGGCGAAGTTGTTAAGGAAGCAGTTGTTATCGGTATAGGTACCTTGTTGGTAACAATTATTGATTTCCTATTAATTGCATTTGTTGTTTTCTTAATGATAAAGGGTATGGCAAAAGCAAGAGAACTTGCTGAAAAAATGAAAAAAGAAGAAATTGTCGAAGAGGTTGTCGAAGAGGTTAAAGCGCCTACAACCGAAGAATTGCTTACACAAATTCTTGAAGAAATTAAGAAAGATAAATAACACTAAAAATGACCGCATTTTTGCGGTCATTTTTTTGTAAAATACTTGCAACACATATATATTTATGGTAAAATGACTGAAAAAGGAGTGGTAAAATGAAGTATTGTCTTGCAGTAGATATCGGTGCTTCAAGCGGAAGGCATATTTTAGGTTACATTGAAGACGGTATTTTAAAACTTGAAGAAATTTACCGTTTTGAAAATAACATTAAAGATGAAAACGGTACATTAATCTGGGATATTGCTCATCTTGTGGATGAAGTTAAACAGGGTATTAAAAAATGCGGCGAAATTGGTAAAATTCCCGAAACGGTTGCTATTGATACTTGGGGTGTTGACTATGTTCTTTTAGATGAAAATAAGAAAGAAATAATGCCCGCAGTTTCTTACAGGGATAGCCGTACAAACGGTATACCCGAAGAAATTGACCAAATAATCCCCAGAGTAGAACTTTACAAAAGAACAGGTATTCAGCCTATTAATTTTAATACAATTTATCAACTTTACTGTGATAAAAAGTCAGGCAAACTCCAAAAGGCAAAGCACTTTTTAATGATTCCCGAATATCTTTCATTCAAACTTACAGGCGTTTTGAAAAACGAGTATACAAACGCCACAACCGGCGCTATTGTTAATGCCGAAACCAAACAGCGTGATAATGAATTGTTAGAAATGCTCGGCATCAGAACCGACATTTTTGAAGAATTATCCTTACCGGGAACTGTTGTAGGTAATTTGAGTGATGAAATGAAAGAGTTTGCAGGTTTTGATACTTGTGTTTTACTCTGTCCTTCACACGATACTGCTTCTGCAGTGGCGGCTTGCCCTGTGGGTGATAACGGTGTGTATATATCTTCAGGTACTTGGAGCCTTATTGGCACTGAGAATATGTATCCTGTTTTAACTGAAGAAGCAATGCTTGGCGGCTTTACAAACGAAGGCGGTATTAATTACCGTTACCGCTTCCTTGAAAATATTATGGGTATGTGGCTTTTCCAGAATATCAGGCGCAATCTTGATAAAAAGTACACTTACGATGAAATGATGAATATGGCAATGGAAAGTGATTTTACCAAACAAATCAATCCAAATGCCAAAGAATTTGTAGCACCCGATAATATGATTGAAGCTATAAGAACATATTTGGGTAAACCCGAACTGCCAATAGGCGATGTTTTAAATTCTGTTTATCATTCGCTTGCTAATTCTTATAATGATGCGGTTAAAACTATCGAGCGCGTAAGCGGTAAGCAAATTGATTTAATAAATATTATCGGCGGCGGCAGTAAGGACCAATACCTTAATAAACTTACTAAGCAGTACACAGGCAAAAAAGTACTTGCAGGTCCTACCGAAGCTACCGCTACAGGTAACCTTATAGCGCAGTTGATGTATTTGGATAAAGATTATACATTAGAAGCTGCACGCGAAACTGTTAAAAAATCATTTGATATTTTGGAGGTATAAAATGAGTTACATAAACGCAAAAGAAAAATATGCAAAATTCGGTATTGATACCGATGCGGCAATTAAAACACTTAAAAGTGTACCTGTTGCGCTTCACTGCTGGCAAGGTGACGATGTTAGAGGTTTTGACCAAAAGTCTGACGGACCTTTAACCGGCGGTATTCAAACCACAGGTAATTATCCTGGTGCGGCAAGAACCCCCGAAGAATTAATGGCAGACATTGATGTTGTACTCAAACTTTGCCCCGGTACTAAAAAGCTTAATCTTCACGCTTGCTATGCTATTTTTGACGATGAAAACGGCGGTTGGGTAGACCGCGATAAAATTGAACCCAAACACTTTAAAAAGTGGGTTGATTTCTGTAAAGAAAGAGGCCTTGGTTGTGACTTTAACCCAACATTCTTCTCACATCCTATGTGTGACCCACTAACCCTTGCAAGCCCCAATGAAGAGGTTAGAAAGTTCTGGATTGAACACGGTAAGGCTTGTATCAGAATTTCTCAGTACTTGGCTGAAGAATTAGGTCAAGAATGTGTAATGAA
>JAZSDM010000124.1:0-2055 GCA_045531145.1 Acutalibacteraceae bacterium
TCTTGGTGCGGGTGCTGCCATCGGCATTCACGCCATCCTCCACGTTGATTACTAAACTGCGTTTCAAAAGTTGTTGATTAATTGCCATAATGATTCATCCTTTCGTAATTAGAATAAGAATTTGAGTACCATCGCACCCTCCTGGGGAGTGTAGTGCAGGTAAATCTTTTTAGCGTTGCCTACGGTTTTGCTGGCAAGCTTGTGCAAATCTTCTTGGGTGATGAGTTTAGGTTGATTGTTCAAAGGTTGGGTTAACTCCTTTCAAATTTTGTTCTCCGCTTTGGGAGATGTTCAGGTGTTTTTTAGCGCGCTGTAATTTCACCTCTCACTCTTATAGTGGGGTAAAAAATGCCAAATCGGCAAAAATGACTCAAAAAAAAATTTTTTTATTTTTTTTACTCAAGATTTGCCGATTTAAGAAAACACGACCCACTATATTAGTGAGATTCTTTTTTCCTCTCCTTCTTTTATTTATTTTCTTCCTCTCCTTTATTTCTTGCCCTGTATAAGAAAAGCGAAGCTTTTCCACCTTGTTCCCTATAGTTACTACAAGCTTGTAGTATATATAAATTAAAAACGCTCTACTCAAAAAGAGTAAAGCGTGGTACGTCATTTAAGTAATTCTGTTTTAAGTTTTTTTAAGGCTTGCACCCTTTGGTAGCCAATGGTACGTGGTGCACATTTAAGCTTTTTTGCTATAGCTTCATGGCTTTTATTGGCAAAGTAATATAACCAAAGAATTTTTAACTGCCTTGGTGTAAGGTTTTTCAATGCTTGAGCAAGAGCTATGTTCATCAAAAGGTTATGTAGTGGATTATAGCTTGCATTAGAATCACTCTCGTGATGCTCTAGGTCTAAGACCTCGTTGTCCCAAACCTGTCCATTATTACTTACGCAATGGTTAAGCTCGTAATACAAATGACACTGGATAAGACCAGGCAAATTTTTGTAATCAGCACCATTATAACGACGAATGAAGCTAAGGAAAATCGTCCATGCCGTATTAATTCCATCTTCACCCAAAGCATTGTAAATGTTAGAGCGTCGAGCCTCTTTGTAAATTAAAAGCTCAAACCTCTTACATAGGGCATTAATTGCCTGTTGGTTATTTTGTTGTGCTTTTTGGACTAAATCTTTTAGTTCTTCCGGATACTGCTTGGAAAAACGTGGTACTGCTAAATTCTTACAACAACTACACGTTTTTTTAGCGATGATAATTACCCCTTTTCTGTTATATAATGCACATCATCCCTCTCAGGACACTTCTATTGTGCAAAATATTTGCTTTTAATGCAAGCTATGCACAATATGATGGGAAAAAAGTGCTAAAATAATAATCAAACGATTAAATAATATAAAGGAGCAATGAAAATGGCTAAAGATTATAAGAAAATTCATGAGGCGGTAGGCGAACTCTTAAGATGTGAACGAAAGAAAGCAGGCTATACACGTGCAGAATTGGCAAAGCTATCGAGCGTAAGCATGAACGAAATCTTTAATATTGAGCACGGTAGGGTGCGTACGACAACTGAAACCTTGGATATGTTATGCGAACCATTAGGCGTAGACCTAACCTACATACTAAAACCGTATGGAGACAAAAGATATATGCATAAAAATTCGTTACAATCGTGCTCACCAAAAAATGCTTTGTTGAGGGTTAGCGATAGCCAAAAACCGCAAGATACGCAAGAGGAAAAAATTCTTAAGACAAAGGGTCTTGCGGGGGGGGTCAAAAGTGCTAAAATAAAACTAGCATTTATAATGTTGCATAATCATTTATATTATACAAAAGTGGTGATAAACGTATGGAAAACGAATTCAAGGTGCTTGGACGTAGGGTAAAAACATTGCGTATAAACAAAGGCATTACCCAAACCAAGATGGCTGAGATGCTTGGTCTTTCCCAAACGAACTTAAGCAACATGGAAAGCGGCAGGACAGCCATTACCACACAGAACCTTTTTAAAATGCAAGGCATCTTAAACTGCAAGATGGCAGATTTCTTCGTGGACTTTGACGCTGAAGCAGAGGACGTTACCAATGCGAAGAATG
>JAZSDM010000110.1:0-17617 GCA_045531145.1 Acutalibacteraceae bacterium
GTCACATGTATGTCCTAAAACTTTTGCAGTTACTCTATGTTTACCAGCAGACCAAATATTTGTAGCTGTTTGAGGCTCTGCTTCGATAAATTCAGGATATACACCGAAAATTTGCTGAATTTGATGTGCAAAATATTCATTCGTTTGATTATTTTGGTCGGTTACGGTAAATATAGGCTCAAAATATATAATATTATATGCTTGATATATTATGGGTTGGCTTGGATTTTCAGGATTATATTGTTGCCTTTGTTCTGTAGTGCCTTCCATAACTTCGGTTGTGGCTCTGCAAGATATAAACTTTATTGGGTTTTGTTTTAGAGTGATTTCAAAAGAAGCTTCGGCAACGGTGTTATTATCTTTACGCAAAAAAACCTTTACCGTTCTTGGCTTTCCAACTTCTAACGGTTGTTCTGACTGATTTGCAGTAAGTTCAACACTATAACCTTCCATAATAAGTTCATGTTGCTGACAGTTTCTAATCCTACCGTCGCTATAAGTTACATTATAAGAAGAAATTAATTGAAGTCGAAAAAAATCATAACCATCATCTACTTGCGAATATGTGCTGGTTTCAGGGTCGTATTCGTAAATAGTGTTTGTATTTCCTTCATAAAGGGACACATTTGGGTTTAAATTAACCGAAATAGCGGTTATTGTCGGTTGTAACTCCTGTGCTGTTACATAGCCGCCAAAACAAGAAAACAGCATACTAAAGCAAATTAAAACAGAAATTACCGCTTTGCTTGGATTTTTTTTAATTTTTTTCATAAAATCACCCTTAAATTATGTACATATATACCTATAATTATTATACCAACCGCTAATATTTTTGTCAAGGAATTTGACTGTTTTATTATCCTTTGATATAGAATGAAAAAGGTCAGAAAACAAGGAACTGCTCCAATTTGTACGGATAGCACAAATTGAAGCAGTTCACAACTTAAGTCTGCTTTTCAAACTATTTTTTTGTTATATATTCATCAATCGATTTAGCGGCATTTTTACCTGCGCCCATTGCTAAAATTACGGTTGCTGCGCCTGTAACAGCATCGCCGCCTGCATAAACGCCTTGGCGTGAAGTAAGTCCTGTTTCTTCATCAGCTACAATACATCCCCACTTATTAACCTCAAGACCTTCGGTTGTGTCTTTTATAAGAGGATTAGGTGAAGTACCGATTGAAACGATAACACAATCAGCATCAATTACTGTTGTGCTTCCCTCGATTGGAATAGGTCTTGCTCTACCCGATTCATCAGGCTCGCTTAACTTCATTTCCTGACAAACAATCTGCTTAACCCAACCGTTTTCACCCTTGATTTCAATCGGGTTTGAAAGGAATTTAAAGTTTATTCCCTCTTCCATAGCGTGTTCGACTTCTTCACGGCGCGCGGGAAGTTCCTTTTCAGTACGGCGGTAAACAATTGTAACATCCGCTCCCAAACGCTTTGCGGTACGCGCCGCGTCCATAGCAACGTTACCGCCGCCAAATACAACCGCTTTTTGCGCACGCATAACTGGAGTTGCGCTATCTTCTTTATATGCTTTCATTAAATTGTTTCTTGTTAAGAATTCGTTAGCGGAATAAACACCGTTAAGCGCTTCACCTGGGATACCCATAAATCTTGGAAGACCTGCGCCCGAACCGATAAATACAGACTCAAAGCCCATTTCAAAAAGCTCGTCAATTGTAATGGTTTTACCTATTACAACATTAGTAACAACTTCTACTCCTAATTCTTTTAAATTGTTTACTTCCTTTTCAACAATTTTCTTGGGAAGACGGAATTCAGGAATACCGTACACCAATACACCGCCTGACAGATGAAAGGCTTCGTAAATGGTTACTTCATACCCTTTTTTAGCTAAATCACCTGCACAGGTAAGACCTGATGGTCCAGAGCCGATAACTGCAACTTTGTGACCGTTGCTTTGCGGTTTTTCCGCCTTTTCTTTGCAGTTTTCGTTATGCCAGTCAGCCACAAATCTTTCAAGTCTGCCGATGGCAACACTCTCACCCTTGATACCCCTTACACACTTCGCTTCACACTGGGTTTCCTGCGGACATACACGTCCGCAAACAGCGGGCAAGCTTGAAGACTGAGAAATCACCTGATAAGCGCCCTCAAAATCAGATTGCTTGATTTTCTCTATAAAATCAGGAATCTGTATATTAACAGGGCAACCGCTTACACAAGGCATATGCTTACAGTTAAGGCAACGCTCGGCTTCGTTTACGGCAACTTCTGCGCTATATCCAAGTGCTACTTCATTAAAATTTGATGAACGCACATCTGCAGGTTGTGTAGGCATTTCATTCTTTTTAAGACTCATATTCGCTGCCATTATTCCACTTCCTTTTTAAACAAATTGCATTCTTTTTCATAAGCGTGCCGCTCAAAATCACGGTAGGCGCTGTTGCGGTTCATAGCCTCGTCAAAATCAACCAAAAAACCGTCAAAATCAGGGCCGTCAACACAGGCAAATTTAACCTTACCGTCAACAGTAAGTCGGCAACCGCCACACATACCTGTTCCGTCAATCATAACAGGATTCATAGAAACGGTTGTTTTAACACCAAAAGGTTTTGTTGTTGCAACTACAAATTTCATCATAATAAGCGGTCCAATAGTAATAACCTCGTCAAATTCTTCGCCCGATTCAAGCGCTTTTTTAAGAGGCTCTGTAACAACACCTTTTGTGCCGTAAGAGCCGTCATCAGTCATAATTTGTAAAGTTTTTGAAGCCTCTTTAAACTCATCTTCCAAAATAACTAAATCCTTATTTCTGAAACCTATAATTGAATGTACTTCACAACCTAAACGGTGCAATTCTTGAGCAACAGGCAACGCAATTGCGCAACCAACACCGCCGCCAACAATACAAACCTTTTTAAGATTTGCAGTTTCGGTAGGTTTTCCTAACGGACCAACAAAGTCACAGATATAATCCCCCTCATTTTTGCGGTTAAGTTTTTCAGTGGTAGCGCCCACTACCTGAAAAATGATGCGAACACTCCCTTTTTCACGGTCAAAACCCGCAACGGTAAGCGGGATACGTTCGCCGTCCTCTGTGACACGCAAAATAATAAACTGCCCTGCTTTTGCTTTTTTTGCCACAAGCGGAGCTTCAATATCCATTTGAGTAACAGTAGGATTTAAACTTTTTTTATTTAAAATTTTATACATTTTTTCATCCTTCTAAATCAAGTTTCGTTGATATTTTAACATAAACGTTTTTAAAAATCTACCTTTTCTATACGCATTACGGTTAAAAATTTTTCCTTTACTTTAAATTCTATATGATAATGCGAATATTCAAAGGCATAAACACGCTCATCATCATTATGATAGTGCGGTCTTGGGTCACTTTTAAGTATTTCGGTAATATTTCCCAAATCTTCTTCTGTGATTTTTTCTTTAATATTTTCAGGTATTTCTACCGCCAATTCCTGCGCAAAAACATCATCCGAAAAGCCTCCGCTGGCATCGGTATGACAATCAGTATAAGGTATATAAGGTTTAATATCGTAAATAGGCGTATTGTCCATTAAATCCGCGCCTGAAACTTCAATAACAGTACCGTTTTCTTTGTCGTTATATATCCTTTCAATCTTAACACTCGAAAGTCCCAAAGGATTGGGTCTAAAAGGTGAACGGGTTGCGAACACCCCTACCCTTTTGTTTCCGCCAAGACGCGGCGGACGGACTGTAGGAGACCATTCTTCATTTTTATTTTCTGAAAATTCCCAAATAAGCCACAAATGTGAAAAATCTTCAAGTCCCCTTAAAGCAGAACTGTCCCTATATTCCTTTTCAAAAATAATTTTAGCCTTTGTATTTACAAGTCCGCTTTGACGCGGTATGCCGAATTTATTGGGAAAATCGGTTCTTATTTTAGCTATTAATTTCAAGTTCATTTGATTTCACCCATTTAAAAAGCCTTGCAATGCAAGGCTTCTTTTTAAGAATTATAGTTTTGCAAAAATTCTTCCCACTGCTCTTCTGAAACCTGTTCGCTTTCAGCCAAAAGATTGTACTGAGCGTAAATATTTTCAACAACCTTTTTGTACTGCTTATCGGTCTTAATATTTGCCCTTACGGCAATTACAGTAAGCCAAACTGCTAAAAGCATAATCAATACCAACGGTATACTATGGCGCCAATAAAAACTAAAGGCGTATCCAAATAGACCTAAGCCGTCCTCCATTAAATTTGCAAAGGTTAACACTAAAACAACAGCAGTTAAAATGCTTGTTATACCGCTTGCATAGTTTGCCCACAAACGATTTTTAAAGCGCATAATTACAAAAGCGGCAATCAAAAGCACTGTTGCGGTAGCAACCGTAACTAACGGAACCTTTGCAGAAGCAAAATTTTCATTGCCATAATAAACTATAAAATTAGAAAGCACAAAAAGCAAATTCATCACAAGTGTATAAGCAAACATAAGTGTGTACAAAACCTTGAGTGTTTTATAAAGCACACCGTCTGTTTTCGCATATCTTATGCCTTTCTTTTCTTCAATTTGTCTTACCCTTTTTAGTACATTATCCTGAAACTTCATAAATTTACCTCAAAGCTTGTTTTTTTATTATACCATTATACTACTGTTTTTTTAGATTGACAAGTTAAATTTAAAGTATATAATAATTTTGGTGATAAAAATGAAGTTAAACATAGTTATGGTTGAACCCGAAATTCCGCAAAATACAGGTAATGTTGCCAGAACCTGCGCCGCAACGGGCGCCCGTCTTCATCTTGTTGGACCTATGGGTTTTAAAATTGACGATAAAAAATTGAAACGCGCGGGACTTGATTATTGGAAATATCTTGACATAACCTATTACGAAAATATTGAAGAATTTTTCAAAAAAAATGACGGTAAGTTCTTTTACTTTACAACCAAGGGCAGAAAAGCGCATAGCGATGCCGAATATCCCGATAATTGTTACCTTCTTTTCGGCAAGGAAACCAAAGGACTTCCCGAAGAATTACTTATAAAAAATCCCGAAGCGTGTGTAAGAATTCCCATGCAGGGCGAAATTCGGAGTTTGAATCTTTCAAACTCGGTTGCGATTGCCACTTACGAGGTTTTAAGACAATGGGATTACCCCGCTTTGCAAAATTTTGGTCAATTACACAATTACAAGTGGGAAGATATTTAAATTTTTTACATATAAATATTTAAATAAATATTGAAAAATGTGAAATTTGTGGTAAAATAGTATTTGTAAAAATTTTAACAAACTTTGAAAGGATTGTTTTAAATGAACGCTCTTAACAAAAAAACTGTTGACGACATCAACGTAAAAGGTCAAAAGGTACTTGTTCGTTGTGACTTTAACGTTCCGCTTAAAAACGGCGTTATTACCGACGAAAACCGTATAAACGCAGCACTCCCCACAATTAAGAAATTAATTGCTGACGGTGGCAAGGTTATCCTTTGCTCACACTTAGGTAAACCGAAGGGCGAACCCAAACCCGAACTTTCTTTAGCACCTGTAGCTAAAGCCCTTTCCGAAAAATTAGGTAAAGAAGTTGTTTTCGCTGCTGACGATAACGTTGTAGGCGAAAATGCAAAAAAAGCAGTTGAAGCTATGAACGACGGCGATGTTGTTCTTTTACAGAACACCCGTTACCGTGCAGAAGAAACCAAAAACGGCGAAGCATTCTCAGCAGAACTTGGTTCTTTGGCTGATATATTTGTAAACGATGCTTTCGGTACTGCTCACAGAGCACACTGCTCTACCGTTGGTGTTGTTTCACACGTTAAGGAAGCTGTTGCAGGTTACCTTATCGGTAAAGAACTTAAATACCTCGGTAACGCTGTTGAAACTCCTGTTCGTCCCTTTGTTTGTATCTTAGGCGGCGCTAAGGTTGACAGTAAGTTACCCGTTATCGAAAATCTTCTTACCAAGGCTGATACACTTATCATCGGCGGCGGTATGGCTTATACTTTCCTTGCAGCTAAAGGTTACGGCGTTGGTACTTCTCTTATTGACGAAACCAAAATTGACTACTGCCGTGATATGATGCTCAAAGCAGAAGAAAAGGGAGTTAAGATTCTTCTTCCTATCGACTGCACAATTACTAAGAGCTTCCCTGATCCGATTGACGCTCCTATCGACATCAGCGTTGTTGACGCTGACAAGATTCCTGCTGATATGATGAGTCTTGACATTGGCACAAAGACTGCAGAACTTTATGCTAACGAAGTTAAAAATGCTAAAACAGTTGTTTGGAACGGACCTATGGGCGTGTTTGAAAACCCGATTTTAGCAGCAGGTACTATTGCTGTTGCTAAGAGCCTTGCTGAAACCGATGCTGTTACAGTTATCGGCGGCGGCGACTCTGCTGCGGCTGTAAACACCTTAGGCTTTGGCGAAAAGATGACTCACATTTCAACCGGCGGCGGTGCAAGCCTTGGATTCCTCGAAGGCAAAGAACTTCCCGGTATTGCAGCACTTAACGATAAATAATTTTTTTAAAACCGTAGGGCGTTCATTCGCCCTATGTTTATGTAAAAGGAGAATAAAAATGGACAAGACAAAAAGAAATGCAGTTATCGCAGGTAACTGGAAAATGAACAAAACCCCTGCTGAAACTACCGCTTTAATAGGCGAAATGAAACCTTTGGTTGCAGGCGCTGACTGCAAAGTTGTACTTTGCGTACCTTTTATTGATATCCCTGCCGCTGTTGAAGCTGCAAAGGGCAGTAATATTGAAATCGGTGCAGAAAATGTGCACTTCAAATCTTCCGGTGCATATACAGGTGAAATTTCTGCAGAAATGCTTGTGGAATCAGGCGTTAAATATGTAGTTATCGGACATAGTGAAAGAAGACAGTACTTCGGCGAAACCGACCAGACTGTTAACCTTCGTACACTTGCTGCTTTGAATGCAGGCCTTACCGCTATTGTTTGTGTTGGCGAAACTTTGGAACAAAGAGAATTAGGCTATACCGAAACTTTACTCAAATTCCAGACAAAAATGGCTTTAACAAACGTTACTAAAGAACAACTTAAGAATGTAATTATTGCTTACGAACCAGTTTGGGCTATCGGCACAGGCGTTACCGCTACTGCTGATCAGGCTGACGAAGGTAACGGTTTTGTTCGCGAAGCTATTGCAGAAGTTTACGGTAAAGACGTTGCTGACACCGTAACAATCCAATACGGTGGTTCTATGAATGCTAAGAATGCTGACGAACTTGTTGCAAAGGTTAATGTTGACGGCGGTCTTATCGGCGGCGCCTCATTAAAGGCAGAAGATTTTTCAATTATTGTTAAAGCAGCATCTAAATAAAAATTCGACAATTCCGAATTTTTAGTGAAAAGTGAAGAATGAATAGTGAATAGTTAATGTGTCGGCTTTGCCGACGATTTATATATCGTTCGCTTACGCGAACACCTGAATTATTCATTATTCATCATTAATTATTCATTCATTTACAGGAGATTTAAAATGAAAAAACCGATAGTTTTAACTATTATGGACGGTTTCGGTTTCAACCCCGAAACTAACGGTAACGCAATTCACTCTGCTTCTACCCCTAACCTTGACCGTATTTTTAACGAATGCCCCACAACCAAAATCGGAGCAAGCGGTATGGATGTTGGTCTTCCCGACGGTCAGATGGGTAACAGCGAAGTTGGTCACACCAACATCGGCGCAGGACGAGTTGTATATCAGGAATTAACAAGAATTACAAAGTCTATAAAAGACGGTGATTTCTTCTTAAACGAAACTTTCTTAAAAGCAATTGAAAACTGCAAGAAAAACGACAGTGCTTTGCATTTGATGGGACTTTTGTCTGACGGCGGTGTTCACTCCCACATTGAGCATTTGTACGCTTTAGTAGAACTTGCAAAGAAAAACGGTCTTTCCCGTGTTTACATTCACGGTTTGCTTGACGGACGTGACGTTCCCCCCGCAAGTGCGGCAGACTTTATTGATGCGCTTGAAAAGAAACTTACAGAAATCGGTTGCGGTAAAGTTGCTACAGTACTCGGCAGATTTTACGGTATGGACCGTGACAACCGTTGGGACCGTGTTGAAAAGGCTTATGCGGCGCTTGTATACGGCGAGGGTGTAAAAACTACTGATGCCGCCAAGGCTGTAAGAACTTCATACACACAAATTGATGAAGACGGTAAAAACATTACCGACGAATTTGTACTCCCAACCGTTGTTGAAGGCACTGAAAGAATTAAATCTGATGACAGTGTTATATTCTTTAACTTCCGTCCTGACAGGGCAAGAGAAATTACCCGTACCTTTGTTGATGATGATTTTGACGGTTTTTCCCGTGTTGGCGGAAGACAAAAGGTTTTCTATGTTTGTATGACACAGTATGATGCTTCTATGCCTAATGTTGAGATTGCTTTCAAACCCCAATCATTAACCAACACTTTGGGCGAATTTTTGGCAAATAAAGGTCTTACCCAACTTAGAATTGCCGAAACCGAAAAATACGCACACGTAACATTCTTCTTTAACGGCGGACGCGAAGTTATGTTTGACGGTGAAGACAGAATTCTTGTAAACTCACCCAAAGTTGCAACTTATGACCTTCAACCCGAAATGAGTGCAAACGAAGTTTGCGTTAAGGTGTGCGAGGCTATTGAAACAGGCAAATATGATGTTATTATCCTTAACTTTGCTAACTGCGATATGGTAGGTCACACAGGTTTCTTTGATGCCGCAGTTAAAGCAGTAGAAACTGTTGACAGTTGTGTTGGCAAAGTTCGTGCTTCTACCGAAAAAATGGGCGGTGTAATGCTTCTTACCGCTGACCACGGTAATGCAGACAAAATGCTTGATACCGACGGTTCACCTTTCACAGCACACACCACCTTCCCCGTTCCCTTTGCGGTAATCGGTAAAGAATGTGCTTTACGCGAAGGCGGAAAACTTTGCGATATTTCACCCACAATCGTAAAACTTTTAGAACTCGAGCAACCCGAAGAAATGACCGGCAAATCAATTATTTTATAATAACTGTAAACGCAAAAGAACAGACCCGAAAAGGTCTGTTCTCTTTTTATGCCAGTGGCACTAATATCATTGTGCCTTCTTTGAGGCAACTGTCTTCAAGGGAATTTATAGACATGATTTCATCTACACTTGCGTTGTAGGTTCTTGCAATATCCCAAACACACTCGTCGGCGGTTGTAAAATAAACCGTCATAGCACAGCGCGGTTTTTTAATAAGTGATTTTTCGGTATTGATTTTCATATCAGTAATAAGTGACATATTGGTTTTTTCAAACAAAGATGCGTTGATACACAAATCTGCTCTTAGTTCAATGCAATTGGGCGAAATAATAGTAAATCCGCAGGATTCAACCTCAATTTCGGGGGTACATTCCATTTGCTTTTCACCGATATTTACGGGATATTTACATTCAAAATCGATCGGTTTTTCGTAGAATGATGCTACATTATCTTGGTCACAAGCAATTATTCCCGCCACTAATGTACCGCAAATAAGCATATTATCCTTTTCAAACTTGCAAACAACCGATTGAACATCACACCATAAATCCAAAACAGAAAAAATACTTTCGCTGATTTCAATATTCTTCTTTATATGGTGAATTTCTTTAATATTTTCCTTTATCTTTGAAAAGCAAATTTTGTTTTTTTGGATATCGGCTTCAAACTTACGGGAGAAAGCGTCCTTAATAACCGGAATATCGTTAACACAATAGCTTTCGCAACAGAGCAAAATTTTAGCATTAAGCGAAAAACTGCGGTTCTCTCCGCTTTGCCATATACGCGGTTTTACTTCCAAAGATGCCAAATTTGCTTTGGTTTCACATTCGCACGTATCGTTAACACCCTTAATATCAACAACTTGGCTGAACGGCAAGGTGGTTTTAACGGTTTGCGGAACTATGCTTCCCTCGGGGCAGTACAAAATCACTACCGACATATCCCCTTTTACCATTACCTTATCATTAATGATTTTGCTTTCTTTAACTGCTGGGAAAGCATCGTATCTTAAAATACTTTGTATGGGAGGCACCGAAGTGCTAATGGGAATTTCCTCTTCAATTATTATGTATTTTTCGTTGTAACCCATTGGTACAGTAGCAGGCGCCATACCCCTTAGGATTTCAATATTGCTGTCATCAATATCCGAAATAATATCATTGCATTTGCGTTTAAATACGCGTAAACCAATTGTTACCGCACCGTGAATGTCAACCTTTCTGCCTGTTACCGCACGGCAGTTAATATAGTCACACTTGATTTTACAAACCAAATTTCCACCCGTAAGGTCACTGTCGCTTTCTTTAATCTTACTAAAAGGATACTGATATTCAAAAGAATTAAGGCGGTTTTCCTTATCGCAATAAAGCAGTGTAATGCAAACATTACCTTCGACTGTGATATTATTTCCGTTTATACCTTTCGAAACAATACGCGCTACAGCCTTGCACTTAAAAATTTTTGATATATCGGGGCAATAATCGGGCAAAGTGAAATCCACATCAATAGGCTGCTCGCAAAAATCCTCAAAAACATTAACATTTGCAAATACACTGGTTTTAAGACATTTATTTTCCATATTATTATCCTCTCTTTAAAACTTGTTATTAAAGTTTATGAAAAAGGTTTTAATAATATGACAAAACCCTCGCTATAAGCGAGGGTTTAAAACTATTCAAGTTCAAATGCGCCTGTGTAAAGGCTATAGTACTGACCTTTCTGTGCAATCAGATCGTCGTGACTTCCGCGTTCAATAATTCTGCCCTTATCAAGCACCATTATTACGTCAGAATTTTTAACGGTTGAAAGTCTGTGCGCAATAACAAACACTGTTCTGCCTTTCATAAGGCTATCCATACCCTTTTGAACAATGGCTTCGGTTCTGGTATCAATACTTGAAGTTGCTTCATCAAGTATCATAACCGGAGGATCAGCAACAGCCGCACGGGCAATTGCAATCAATTGGCGCTGACCTTGTGAAAGATTCGAACCGTTATTCGAAAGTTCGGTTTCGTATCCTTTAGGCAGTCTTGTAATAAAATCGTCCGCACCCGAAAGGCGTGCCGCTTGGATACATTCCTCGTCAGTAGCGTCAAGTCTGCCATAGCGGATATTTTCCATTACAGTACCTGTAAACAGGTTTGTTTCCTGCAAAACAATACCTAAAGAACGGCGCAAATCTGACTTTTTGATTTTATTGATATTAATACCGTCATAACGGATTTTACCGTCGGCAATATCGTAAAAACGGTTAATAAGGTTAGTAATGGTAGTTTTACCTGCACCTGTAGCACCTACAAATGCAACCTTTTGACCGGGTTCAGCGTAAACACTTACATCGTGTAATACCTGTTTGCCCTCTTCATAGCCAAAATCAACACCAACCATACGAACATCGCCCTCAAGTTTGGTATAGGTTAAAGTACCGTCACCGTGGGGGTGTTTCCAAGCCCACATACCTGTGCGGCTTTGGGTTTCGGTGATGTTACCGTTTTCATCAATTTCAGCATTAACAAGGGTTACATAGCCATCATCGGTTTCGGGCTTGCTATCCATTAATTCAAAAATACGGTTTGCGCCTGCAAGACCCATAACTATAGAGTTTATCTGGTTTGAAACCTGATTAATATTACCTGTAAACTGCTTGGTCATATTAAGGAAAGGAATAACCACGCTTATACCGAAAATAACTTCCCTTCCAACAAGTTTTGAAAGACTTATGTTTGTAAAGCCTTTTGAAAGTAAGAAAATACCTCCAATTGTAGCAATTATAACATACAGTATATTACCTATATTCATATTAATAGGTCCTAAAAGGTTTGCATAGCTATGCGCTTTACGGCTATCCTCACATAAAGCCTCGTTAATTTCGTCAAAGTCTTTTTGGCTCTGCTTTTCGTGACAAAATACCTTAACAACCTTTTGACCTGACATCATTTCCTGAATAAAGCCTTCGGTTTTACCAATTGCTTTTTGTTGGCGCATAAAGTATTTTGCCGAACCTCCGCCAACTGTTTTGGTAACAAACATAAGGAGTCCTACCCCGAATATTACAATTAAGGTCATCCAAACACTGTACCAAAGCATTATAAAGAAAACCGAAATTACAATAAGTCCCGCCTGCAAAATTGAAGGGATGGACTGTGAAACTAATTGACGAAGTGTATCAATATCGTTTGTGTAATGGCTCATTATATCGCCGTGCTTATTGGTATCAAAATAGCGGATAGGTAAATTTTGCATACACGAAAACATTTTTTTACGGGTTTTACTTAAAAATCCCTGTGTAATATATGCCATTAATTGTGTATATGCAAATACCGATAAAAGCGAAATGACGTAAAGCACCGCCAAGGTTACAATTTTGGGAATAATTTCGGTCTTAGCTGAAGCCCAATCACGACTTATATACCATTCTTCAATAAGCGCAATAATCTGTTGATTGAAAATTGCAGGCAGTGTATTAACAATAGCAGAAAATACAATACATACTAAGGTTAAAGGCAATAATACAGGATAGCTTTCAAAGAGCAGTTTTAAAACTCTTTTTAATGCGCCCGGGTTAAATTTAGGCTTTGGTCTTCCTGCGTTACCTCTCATTGGGGGCATTCCTCTACTCATTGCTATCACCTCCGTGTGTCTGTTGTTCGTAAACTTCACGGTAAATTTCGCTTGTTTCAAGGAGTTCGCCGTGTTTGCCCATATTCTCAATTTTGCCGTTATTCATAACGATTATAAGGTCTGCGTCCTCAACAGAAGCAACCCTTTGGGCAATGATAATTTTTGTTGTATCGGGAATAAATTTCTTAAACCCTTGTCTTATAAATGCGTCGGTCTTGGTGTCAACCGCGCTTGTAGAGTCATCAAGAATAAGAATTTTAGGCTTTTTAAGAAGTGCGCGGGCAATACAAAGTCTTTGCTTTTGTCCGCCCGATACATTAGTACCGCCCTGTTCAATATAAGTGTCATACCCGTCAGGGAAAGATTTTATAAAATCATCCGCCTGCGCTAATTTGCAAGCCTCAATCATTTCCTCGTCGGTAGCATTTTCATTACCCCAACGGAGATTATCTTTTATTGTACCCGAGAATAACTGGTTTTTCTGCAAAACCATTGCAACACTGTCGCGTAAGGTTTTAATGTCATATTCTCTTACATCAATTCCGCCTACTGTAACAAAGCCTTCTGTAACATCGTAAAGACGCGGAATTAACTGAACTAATGAAGATTTACTTGAACCCGTACCGCCGATAATACCAACCGTCATACCCGATTCAATCTGCAAGTTGATATTTTCAAGCGCAAATCTTTTAGCGTCCTTATTATACTTAAAGGAAACATTGTTAAAGCAAATTGAACCGTCACTAACAGTAGTAATTGCATTTTCGGGGTTAGTAAGGCTTGATTCTTCGTTTAACACTTCGCAAATACGCTTCATGGATTCCAAAGACATTGTAATCATAACATAGATCATCGAAAGCATCATAAGCGACATAAGTATCTGCACGCCATAGGTAAGCATTGCCGAAATTTGACCAACATCCACCTGTAAACCGCCTGTGGTAATAACAAGATACGAGCCGATAAACAAAATACCGACTGTATTAAAATACATACAAAACTGCATTATGGGTGCATTAAGTGCAACAATACGCTCCGCCTTAGTAAAGTCACCGCAGATATCGTCCGAAGCGAAACCGAATTTTTCTTTTTCAAATTCTTCCCTTGAAAAGCCTTTTACAACCCTCATTCCGCGAACATTTTCTTCTATGGATTCGTTAAGATTATCGTACTTTTTAAAAACTCTTCTGAATGCAGGCATTGCTTTTCTCGCTACCATTAAAAGACCGAAAATTAACACGGGGACTACAACAATAAAGGTTGTTGCTAATGCGCCGCCCATTGTGTAAGCCATTATTATTGAAAAAATAAACAGCATAGGGCTTCTAATAGCGGTACGGATAATCATCATATAAGACATCTGTACATGGGTAATATCGGTTGTAAGACGTGTTACAAGCGAGGTTGAAGAAAACCTATCTATATTAGAAAAAGAAAAGTTTTGTATTTTCTCGAACATATCACGGCGAAGATTTTTTGCAAAGCCTGTGGAAGCCTTTGAACAGGTAATTGCCGCAATGCCGCCGCAACACAAGGATATCAGCGCCATTAAAACAAGGATAAGTCCTGTTTTAATTACTGTTTCAATAGGCGCGTTTGCCTTGATATTATTTACAAGGTCTGCTGTGATAAATGGAATCAAAACTTCAATTATAACTTCACCCATAATAAAAATAAGGGTTAAAATTGAAGGAAGTTTATATTCCCTGATACTTTTTGCTAAGGTCTTAATCATTTTGCTCCTCCATATTTGCTGACAATTTACCCAAAGTGTTTAAAAAACTTTGAATTTCACTTTGTGAAATACCTTTTCTTAAGCGTTGCTCACGCTTTTCAATATCCTTAATAACGGTTTTATGGATTTTTACTGCTTTATCCGTAAGTACAATTTTTTTAAGGCGCGCGTCATACGGAACGCTCACCCTTTCAACAAAACCGTTTTGCTCCATTGATTTTAAAATGTTGCTTGCGGTTGAACGGCGGATTGAAAATTCGGTTTCAAAATCCTTTTGAAATATATCTTTTTCCCTATTTTCGTAAAAATACGAAATTGCCCAGCCGTTTATGCCCTTAGGCAAATTTATTCCTATTGCGCTTCGACTTTTTTCAACATCACGCTTTATTAAATTTGAAAGCATTCGCACTTTAAAACCAATATCGTTTCTTTCCCCCATAGTTCACCTCACAAAAATGTTAGCACCCTAACATTATAATGCTATAAACCTCTATTGTCAATGGGTTAAATATGAATTTTTTGTTAAAAAGACCTCTGCAAAAGCAGAGGTCAAATTAATTGTATTTTTATTTCATAGAGATTGCTTTTTTAGCCTTTTCTACAATGTTTACAGCACGAAGGCCAAACTCATCAAGAAGTTTAACTGCGGGGCCCGAATGACCGAACTGGTCGTAAACACCAAGCTTTACTACAGGTACAGGATATTCTTCGCAAATAACCTCGCTTACAGCACTTCCAAGACCGCCGATTACCGAATGTTCTTCGGCAGTAACAATAGCGCCTGTTTCGCGTGCGGCTTTTAAAATAATATCCTTATCAATAGGCTTAATGGTTGCAATATTGATAATACGAGCAGAAATACCATCTGCTTTCAACATATCGTGAGCGATCATTGCTTCGTTTACCATAAGACCAGTTGCAACGATAGTAACATCGCTACCCTCTTTAAGTTCTACACCTTTACCGATTTCGAACTTATAATCATCACCAAAGATTACAGGAACTGCCAAACGGCCAAAGCGCATATAAACAGGACCGTCGTGGTTCATAGCGGATTTTACTGCTAAGTAAGCCTCGGTTTCGTCGGCAGGGTTAATAATGGTCATACCTGGGATTGTACGCATTAAAGCGATATCCTCGTTACATTGGTGGGTAGCACCGTCTTCACCGACAGAAATACCTGCGTGAGTAGCGCCGATAATAACATTAAGATGGGGATAACCGATAGAGTTTCTAACCTGTTCAAAAGCACGGCCTGCCGCAAACATTGCAAAAGAACTGCAAACAACCTTTTTTCCTGTCGCCGCAATACCTGCCGCAATGCTTACCATATTTTGTTCTGCAATACCGCAGTCATAAAATCTATCGGGAAATTCTTTTTTAAACTTACCTGTCTGGGTTGCTGCAGCAAGGTCAGCGTCCATAACGATAAAATCGTCTCTTTCTTTTCCTAAATCAACAAGTGCCTGACCGAATGCGGCTCTTGTTGCAACGGTTTTAATATCAGACATTTTCTCTTCTCCTTTACTGCATATCGCTTAAAGCGGCATTAAGCTCGCTCATTGCTTGTTCATACTGTTCGTCGTTGGGGGCTACACCGTGCCAACCAACTTGGTTTTCCATAAAGGAAACACCCTTGCCCTTAATTGTTTTAGCAATAATTGCAACGGGCTTATCAACACTCGCAGCCTCTTTTAAAGCGGCTTCGATTTGGTCAAAGTCATGACCGTCGATAGTAATTGTATGCCAATTGAAAGCCTCAAACTTCTTATCAATCGGGTGAGCCGAGTTTACTTCTTCAATTGTACCGTCAATCTGAAGATTATTGTAGTCAACAAAAACAGTTAAATTTGAAAGGTTTTTGTTTGCGGCAAACATTGCTGCCTCCCAAACCTGACCTTCTTCGATTTCACCGTCACCCAAGATAGCATAAACATTGTAATTATCACCAAAATGCTTTGAAGACAAAGCCATACCAACCGCACAGGAAACACCTTGACCGAGTGAACCTGTAGACATATCAACACCTGGGATATGCTTCATATCGGGGTGTCCTTGTAAAACACTACCAATCTGACGAAGGGTTTTAAGGCTTTCAACTTCGAAAAAGCCCTTTTGTGCAAGTACCGAATAAAGCGCAGGTGCTGCGTGACCTTTTGAAAGGACAAATCTGTCCCTATCAGGCTTTTTAGGATCATTAGCATCAACATTCATATGCACGAAATACAGATAAGTCAATATATCTGCACAGGAAAGTGAACCGCCTGGATGTCCTGCCTTAGCACTGTGAACACCCTCAATAACCCCCATTCTAACCTTGCAAGCAGTAATTTCTAATTCCTTTTTTAATGCCGCTTCCATTACTTCCATCCTTTCATATTTAAGCTATCACTTTAAGTGAATCTTGGTTAAATAATCTATAAAATCGGCTACCGCGCCTTCCCTACAAGCGACCGCGATATAATCTGCTAAAGCCTTAATATCGTCTGGCGCGCTATTTGGTACTGCACAAATATCCGCATTTTTAAGCATTTCAATGTCATTATAAAAATCGCCAATGGCATATGAACAACCTTTTTTTATACTAAACATATCACACAGTTTATTTATAGCTGATGCTTTAGAAACACCCTTTGGCAGTTGTTCGTAATAATGCTGTGTATCATCTTTCATACAAACTGCAGTTGCAACAAAATCTGAAGTATCGCTATACTTTTTTGATAACTGCTTAAGTGTTTCAAAATCGTTTAAATTGTCGCCTGTGAAAAGCAGTTTGTTCCAATTGTATTTACAAGCCTCTTTAAAAGATATAACTGTAGTTTCAAGTTTTTCATAAACTTGGTGTATATCCGTTCTTTTTGTTCGTCTTAAAGTAAAAATTCTGTCACCCGTATGTACCTCAATACCAACATCTAAATCAGCATCAAGTATATCCTTTACAATAAGATAGTCTTTTCTTTCAAGAAAATCTTCATATAACACCTTGCTGTTTGTGTAATCATAAATCATACTGCCGTTTGCCACAACCGACGGTGAAATTCTTTTAAGTTTTTCTAAAACCGAACTGATTGCCGTAACGCTTCTGCCTGTGGATATTGAAAAAAAGCCGCCTTCACTCATAAAATATTCGATTTTTTCTATGTTTTTTGGGTTGATGTATCCGTTTTCTACCAAAGTACCGTCAACATCACAAGCCAGAAGACAACCGTCAAATATACCCAATCAGTGCAACCCCTTTATAAATTTAACAAAATAGTCCGG
>JAZSDM010000014.1:0-5543 GCA_045531145.1 Acutalibacteraceae bacterium
GCAATCAAGGGTGACAAAAACGCTGAAATCGTACTGCTAAAGGAACTTGCCGAACTTCACGGCGGTGTTGTTGAAGGCAGAAAATTTGTTGAAGCGTTTGCATCTATAGAAGGACTTGCAGATGCTTGGGATAACCACCCGCAAGACTTTGCCCCACCCGAAGGCGAATCTATGCGCCACGCATATGAGCGTATCTGGGAAGCAATCAAGTATATAATTGAAAATAACAAGGGTAAAACTATTGCCTGCGCATCACACGGCGGTGTCACAAGGTGTTTAACCTGTCGTTTACTCACAGGTGATATTAACAAACTAAAGGATATCCCTTGGAGCGAAAATACCGCTGTAATGCTCTTGGAAGCTGACGATAATATGAATATAACACTAAAATATTATAACGACGTAAGCCACCTACCAAAAGAACTTATACCCAACACCAGAAGCCGACTTTCCACCTCATACAAGGAGGAAACAAAATGATAATTATGTCGGTAGATTTAGGAAAAGCAAGAACAGGTATTGCCGTGAGTGATAATAGCGAAAGTTTTGCATTTCCAAAATGCGTTATAACCGAATACAACACTGAAAAATTAGTAAAAAAAATCGCAGATTTTTCACAAGAACTCGGTGCAGATTTAATTGTAGTCGGTTTTCCTAAAAATATGGACGGTTCGGTAGGCTCAAGAGCAGAAGAATGTAAAGAAATTGCCGAAAAAATCGGCAAAGTAACCCAAAAAGATATTGTTATGTGGGATGAAAGGTGTACAACAATTTCGGCACATACTGCCCTAAATTATACTGATACCAAAGGTAAAAAACGAAAGAACGTTGTTGATGCCGTTGCAGCAGTGATAATACTTGAGGATTATTTGGCATACAGAAAAAATCAAAGGTGAACGCTTTTGCGTTCACCTTTTTATTAGTTAAAGTACTCTTTTAAATATTCTTTGGTGTTTTCTACCATTTCGTCAAACAAAGCCTTTGCTTTATCGTACGGTAACGATACAAGCGGGTCATTATAGAAAGCCATAAACGCCTTGTCTAAATCACGGTTAATACCTGCTTCTGTAATTTGTTGCTGTTCACCGCAAATGCGAGAAACTAACGGATAAATATTTTGCGGAATTTCACCTGCAAAAACTGGTGTAACTGCATTAGCGGTAAATGCCGCATTTGTTTCAACAACTGCACCAAAAGGCAAATTTGGAATTTGTCCCTTATTTTGAATATTAACGTTTGTTACTAAGGTATCAAGACCTAATAATGCTCTGATTTGGTTAATACCCTCTTCCCCTGTTTCGCCGAAAGCAAACTTCTCTTCACCGCTTACAAGTCTGTCGCTTTTTTCAAGTTTATCTTTAAGTAATATACGGCGGAAGTCAACAGATGTTAACGCAAATCCCCATTTTTCAACCGTCTCAGGATTATCTAAATACCATTGTCTCGGGCAAAATTCTGCCAAATGTCTGTCACCTGCGGCGGCAATAAATCCAAAACGTTTGAATAAATCAAACTTTACTCTTTGTTTTGACTGGAATACAGAATTAAGCCAGTTATCATCATTACCCTTTGTATAACCGCTCTCATAATATTCATCTATTAACTTCTCATATAACGGGAAGATATCAAGGTTTTTATACTGAGCTTTAGTTATCCAAGTAAAGTGGTTAACACCTATAACGTTTACGTTTATATCGTGTCTTTGCGGATCTTCAAAATCGGTGTATTCCTTAATTGCTGCGCCAAGAAGTTTTTGTGTTCCGAAGACTTCGTGACAACAACCAAAAGCCTTAATTTCAGGGAATGTTCTAAACAAAGTGTTCATACAAACTGTCATCGGGTTGGTATAGTTTATAACCCACGCCTCTGGGCAATACTGTTTAACCGCATTAGCAATTACTTCTATCATAGGAATTGTGCGAAGCGCTCTTATAATGCCGCCAGGGCCCGAAGTATCACCAACAGACTGATAAATACCGTATTTTTCAGGTGTATGTACGTCACTTGCCATCTCATCAAGTGTTGCTGGCATTATTGAAATAATAACGAAATCTGCGCCTTTAAGTGCTTCAGCGATTGTTTCAACTGCTTTATAGTTCCATATCGATTTACAGCCATCAGCTTCTCTTGTCTTATTACCTATTATTTCATTTCTTTTAGCGGCTTCAAAATCTATATCATAAAGATATACGTCACCGCTTACGTCGTCAGCTTGACCTAAGTCGGACATAAGAGTCCAAGCCCATCCTTTAGAGCCACCGCCTATATACGCGATTTTAATATCCTCTACCTTATTTCCAAGGTGCTTCATAATTTTTTACTCCTTATTAATTAAAGTGTTACACCATCTTTAAAGATAGCAATTTCTTCATAACCGTTTTGTTCATTTTTGGTTTGCTTTCCGTTTGCAACCTCTATAACATAATTCAACAAACCATCTGTTAAATCAATACCGTTAAGCAAGTCACTTGCATCAAAATCGATCCAATTTGATTTATTGGTTGCAAGTTGATGATTTGTTGCTATCTTAACGGTAGGTACTGCTGTACCTAATGGTGTTCCTCTGCCTGTTGTAAAGAGAATTAAGTGAACACCTGCCGCCATTAAATTTGTTACCGCCACAATATCATTACCCGGACCGTTCAAAAGAGATAAACCGCTTTTTTTCACCTTGTCACCGTAATCAAGTACGTCAACTACAGGTGACAATCCGCCTTTTTGAACACAACCAAGTGATTTTTCTTCCAAAGTGGTTATTCCGCCTGCTTTATTTCCTGGTGACGGGTTTTCATAAATAACCTGATTATGACGAGTATAATAATCCTTAAAATCATTAATTAATTTTACGGTTTTATCAAAAATTTCTCTGTTTTCACATCTATTCATTAAAAGATGCTCTGCACCAAACATTTCGGGTACCTCTGTTAAAACACATTTGCCGCCGAAAGAGGTGATTTTATCACAAAATCTTCCAACCAAGGGATTCGCGGTAATTCCAGAAAAACCATCGCTTCCGCCGCATTTTAAGCCTACCTTTAATTCAGATATATTTATCGGCTTTCTCTCAAATGTTGCGGCGTATTCCTTTAATTCATTTATAAGGGCTATGCCGTCGGCAATTTCATCAGCGGAATCCTGTGTATTTAAAAACTTAACTCTTTTTGGGTTGTATTCACCTAAAATCTTTTTAAATACCTCAATATTATTGTTTTCACAGCCAAGCCCTAACACTAAAATTCCTGCAGCGTTTGGATGGTTTACCATACCTGCAAGTATCTTCTGTGTTGTAAGTTGGTCATCCCCAAGCTGTGAACAACCGTAGGGGTGCGAAAATGATTTTGCACCTGTAAGTGACGCTAATTTTTCTGCAACTTTATTAACACAACCAACTGTGTTTACAATCCAAATATCATTTCTTATTCCTACCTGACCGTCTTCACGAAGATACCCCAAAAATGTCAAATCAGTCTTTTCTTTTTTTTGTGCTGAAACTGTAGGTGTGTAGGCATATTCAAGTTTGCCGGAAAGGTTTGTTTTAATGTTATTGGTATGTACTTGCTCACCTTTTTTAATGTCACAAATTGCGTGACCTATCGGCTGACCGTACTTTATTATATTTTCGCCATTTTTTATATCACAAACAGCATATTTATGACCATTTTCAATATTAACTTCAACATTATCAAGTTTATTAATTAACATATTTATTAATCTCGCTTTCAAGATATGATAAATCTTCATCCCAAAGGCTTACATTTGCAAGTATTTCTTTAACACTTGCAGCTTTCATAAATTCCATAATATCTTGGTCGTCATTTGCCATATCTGTTCTGTAAAATTCAATCAGCTTTGCAAATGAAAAAATAAGTTTTTGAGGCATTTTATCAAAACGCTTTATATATTCCTTGATTGACGGAAGCACACGGACCTTAAATTTACTTACAGAATTTAAAGCAATTGAAGAAAGATAATGTTTTATGTATGGATTTGAAAATCTTTTTAGAACATTATCTGCATAGTCACAAAGTTCTTCTTTAGGTAAATCAAGGGTAGGAATAATTTCATCAAAAACGCATTTCTTAATGTGCTCGTACATTTTAGCGTCATCTATGCAGGACTTCACGGTATCGAATCCGCAAAGCATAGCATAAGGCACAAGTGAAGTATGCGCGCCGTTTAAAATACGTACTTTTCTTGTGCGATACATCTCAAGATTATTAGTAACAATCACATTAAGACCGCACTTATCAAACGGAATTTCATCAAATAATTTGCTGTAGCCTTCAATAACCCAAAGATGAAAATATTCAGATGTATTGACCATTTTATCATCAAAATCGAGTTCAATATTTTCGTCTTTCGGGTAACCTGTGTTAATTCTGTCTACCAATGTATTACAGAAGATATTTTCTTTTTCTATCCATTCTTTAAAACCGTTACCAAGTTCCCAAAGGTCAGCATATTTTAATATGCATTTTTTAAGATTTTCACCGTTTTTATCAATAAGTTCGCAAGGCAAAAACACAAAACCCGAAAGTTTTAAATCAAAACGTTTTTTCAAAAGTTGTGTGAGTTTTGCAGGAAATGTTTTTGCAGGACGGTCTGTAATTTTATCACCGTTCTCAAAACATATACCAGCCTCGGTTGTGTTGGAAATAATAAATCTGAAATCGGGATTTTCCGCCAATTTCAAATATTCATCAAAATCATCGTACGGTTTTACACAGCGTGAAATTGCATTAATTTTCTTAATGTCTACACCCTCTAGTCCACGGCAGATGTGGGTGTACTCGCAGTTTTGTGATGAAAGCAAATCACACAAACCGTTTTGGATAGGCTGAACAACAACTACTTTACCTCCAAAATCGGCTTTTTCATTTGCAATCTGAATCATCCAGTCTGCAAAGCCTCTTAAAAATCCGCCCTCACCGAATTGAATTACCTTTTCTTTCATAAAACAAAACTCTTTTCTAATATTTTATTATATAATTATATATCAAAAATTTATAGTATTCCTTGATATTTTTGATATATAAAGGGTGTTTTTCTATAATTTTTTGACTAATACGTTACATTAACAAAAAGGTGAACGCAATTGCGCTCACCTTTTTGTTATCTTCTTTTCGGTTTCATATCAAAATTGGGATTAAATGCATAGAAATTCTTACTGTTCAATTTATCGGTAGAAAGACGTAACGCTTCACCGAAACGTTGATAGTGGGTAATTTCTCTTTGACGCAAGAATTTAAGCGGATCTAAAATATCGGGGTCATCAATTAATCTAATCAAATTGTCATAGGTTACCCTTGCCTTTTGTTCTGCTGCCAAATCTTCGTGCAAGTCTGCTAAAACATCGCCCTTTGACTGAATATACTCTGCTCTCCAAGGAAGTCCTGAAGCCGCAACGGGATATACACTTGCGGTGTGGTCTACAAAATACTTGTCAAAACCGCTTTTCTTAATTTCCTCTTCCGACAAATTTTTAGTCAACTGATGAACCATTGCACAAATCATTTCAAGATGCGCTAATTCTTCAGTACCTA
>JAZSDM010000100.1:0-5348 GCA_045531145.1 Acutalibacteraceae bacterium
TGGCCTCCGACTTGGTTCGGGTGCCAAAAAAGGTACCAGCCCCGTTACTTGTAGCACTTGTGGTGGCTCGGGTACGGTTCGTGTTCAGCAGAACACTGGCTTTATGAGCTTTGCAACTACCCGTCCCTGTACTGCTTGTAACGGAACGGGTAAGATTATCAAAGAGCCTTGTGCCGATTGTCGCGGCTCTGGATCGGTTCGTAAAAGCCGCAAGATTAACGTCAAAATTCCTGCAGGTATTGACGACGGTCAGGTTATAAGCCTTCGCGGAGCGGGGGATAGCGGTATAAACGGCGGTCCCAGCGGCGACCTTAGAATTAATGTTAATGTTCGTCCTCACCCTATTTTCGAGCGCGATGGTTACGATGTGTACTGTGAAATTCCCATAACCTTTACCCAAGCGGCTTTAGGGGCAGAAATTACAGTGCCTACACTCGACGGTAAGGTTAAATTCACCATCCACGAGGGTACTCAACCCGGTGACGAATTTAAACTTCGCGGTAAGGGTATCCAGCGTCTGCGTTATTCGGGCAGGGGCGATCAATATGTTAAAATCACGGTAGAAGTTCCTAAGAACTTATCAAAAGCACAAAAGGAAAAACTTAAGGATTTTGACAGTGCTACTGATGATAAAAATTACAACAAACGCAAGAGTTTTATGGATAAAGTGAAAGAATTTTTTGATTAAAAAAAGAAAGCATAATGCAAAAACAGCATTATGCTTTCTTTTTATTTTAAAACTTTTTCGATTTCTTTGGGATTGCCCAAAACAAGAATATGTTCTTGGGGTGAAAAAATATATTCAGCACTTGCAAGAGGGAAGACAGTATCACCTTTTTTATAAGCAATAATATTGAGATTATAGCGGTTTCTAAAATCGAGTTCAAGGACAGTTTTACCAATCCATTTTTTTAAAGGTTCGATTTCGCAAATAGAAAAATCGTCAGCAACGTTTATATAATCAAAGATATGTTCGGCACATTCAACACCGGCAATTCTACGGCATATATCACGTTCAGGATAAATGATTTTATCGGCACCGCTTCTAAGTAAAAATTTTTCTTCGATTTGGCGGTTAGCGGTGCTGTAAACCTTTTTAGCTCCCAATTCTTTTAGTAAATCGGTTATTTCAAGGCAGGCCTGGAAATAGTCCTCAATACAAACGAAGCAAACATCAAAGTCTTCAACACCAAGGCTTTCAAGTACTGCACGGTTTGTGCAGTCACAAACCCGAGCGGTTACAACCGCAGAAGTTGTGTTTTCGACTTTAAGCGGGTTGATATCGGCTATCATTATTTCACAAGAATTTTTGCTTAATTCTTCGCAGAGATGGTTGCCGAGAGAACCCATACCTATAATTAAAAAAGATTTCATAATAAAACTCCTTATATTTAACCTATAGTGATTGATTCATTGGGATATGAGATGGGAGCGGTGTGTTTTTTTTCGAATAAAGCTATTGCAAATGAAACGCTTCCTACACGGCCGCAAAACATTAGGAC
Source organism: Acutalibacteraceae bacterium (assembly GCA_045531145.1). Taxonomy (GTDB): domain Bacteria; phylum Bacillota; class Clostridia; order Oscillospirales; family Acutalibacteraceae; genus UBA737. The sequence goes on from JAZSDM010000100.1 coordinate 1,503, forward strand.
CATTAAAACGATTTGTGAAGTGAGACTTAAAGCGGGAGTGATACTTGCAGAAAGCCCTACTGTACTCATTGCCGAAAACGTTTCAACAAAAGCATTTGAAAGTGTTATAGGTTCAAATGCGCAAATTATAAAGGCACCGCTTAAAGCTAAAGAAAGGTTTATAGTGGTTATTAGTAGCGCTTTGTTTAAAAATTCTTTCGATATACCTTTTTGAAAAGCGGTAATACTGTCTTTGCCGCGTATTGAAGAAACAGCAAAAGCAAAAAATATAAAGAAAGAAGTAGTTTTAATACCACCCGCTGTTGAGCCTGAACTTCCGCCGATGAACATTAAAATAACAGTTAAAAGTTTTGAAGATTCTGAAAATGAAGCAATGTCTACGGTATTAAATCCCGCTGTTCTTGGGGTTACAGAACTAAAGAAACTGTTGAGTAATTTTGCGCCAAAGGGCATTTCTTTAAATAGGTTATTATATTCCAAAACAAAGAATAAAATCGAGCCTATGAGGAGAAGTGCGGCATTTGTGGTTAAAACTATTTTACTGTGCAAGTTAAGTTTTTTGAAGCGAAAGCGTTTAATTGTTAAATCATCCCAAACAAGAAAACCTAAGCCACCCAAAATTATAAGTGTCGAAATTACTATTATAACAAACGGGTCGTTATTAAAATCAGTAAGCGAATTAAATGGTGTAGGATTCCCTAAAAGGTCAAACCCTGCATTACAAAAGGCTGAAACAGAATGGAAAATGCCGTAATAAATACCTTTTGAAACGCCGAAAATACCAATAAATTTAATAGATAGCAATGCTGCTCCTAAAAATTCAATAATAACTGTTCCTAGAAATATTTTTTTAATAAGTGAAGAAAAATTGTTAATACGGGTGGTGTTGATACTTTCGGCCATAATTACTTTTTCGCGAAGTCCGTGTTTTTTTATTACAAGGCGGTAAAAAACTGTGGCGATTGTCATATAACCAAGACCGCCGAGTTGTATAAGTACCAAAATAACTAACTGCCCGAAAAGTGACCAATAGGTTACGGTGTTTTTTAAAATAAGACCCGTAACGCACGAGGCAGAGACTGAAGTGAAGACAGCGGTGTTAAAAGGGGCGGGTGTGCCGCTTCTGGTTGCAAAGGGAAGCATCAAAAACAAAGTGCCAAGTATAACTATGGAAAAATAGCCCAGTGCTATAATTTGAATATGGGATAATCCTTTGCGTTTAATCTTCAACACTACCTTTCGTTTATTTTTGATAATTATACTATAAAAAGATTGTAATTTCAATAAAATAAAAAATATTGTAATTTTTAAAGCGAGGTGGTAAAATGGATATGTATATGTCTATCATTTGAAGGCGAGAGGTTTTTTATGAAAATTATTATTAATGGCTGCGGCAAAATAGGAAAAACAATTCTTTCAAGCCTTGTTGCAGAAGGACATGACGTTGTTGCAATAGATAATGACCGCTTGGTTGTGTCAAGTATTAGTGATATATACGATGTTATGGGTGTTTGCGGTAACGGTGCGGATAATGATGTTTTAGCACAGGCAGGGATAAAAGGTGCAGAGCTTTTTGTGTCCGTAACTGGCTCGGACGAGCTTAATATGCTTGCTTGCTTTATGGCAAAAAGAATGGGCGCAAAACACACTATTGCCCGTATTCGAAACCCTGAATATAATGATGACGGCTTAAGTTTTATACGTGAGCAATTAGATATTTCACTTATTATAAATCCTGAACTTATGGCAGCGCACGAACTTTTTAATATATTGAAACTGCCATCCGCCGCTAAGGTTGAAACCTTTTCGGTTAGAAATTTTGAAATGATTGAATTAAAACTAAAAGCCGATTCTGTTTTAGATGGCGTAAAAGTAAGTGATTTGCGCTCTAACTTTAAGTCGGAATTTCTTGTTTGTGCAGTTCAACGCGGTGAAGAAGCATATATTCCTGACGGTAATTTTACACTCAAAAGCGGCGATAAAGTTGCGGTTACCGCAAAGCCTGCGCAAATAATTAAGCTACTGCGTGAAATGGGTATTCAGCAAAATCCTGCTAAAAATGTTATGATTTTGGGTGCGGGCAAAACTGCTTATTATCTTGCTAAAAGACTTTCCCAAATAAATAATACAGTTACTATAATTGAAAAAGAAAAAAGTATTTGTGAAGATTTCTGTGAAGCATTGCCTAAGGTTTTAGTGGTTAACGGTGACGGTAGTGACCGTGAAATCTTAAATGAAGAGGGACTGAAAGATATGGATGCCTTTGTTTCTCTTACAGGTATGGATGAGCAAAATATACTTATTTCTTCTTATGCATCATCCCAAGATGTGCCGAAAGTTATCGCTAAAATTAATCGCGAGGAATTAATGCCATTGGCAGAAAACCTAGGACTTGATACCTTTATTTCTCCTAAAAAACTTATTTCGGACGTTTTGGTAAAATACGCGCGTGCGCTTGAAAATTCGCAGGATAACAGTATGGAAACGCTTTATAAGGTTATGGATGACAAGGTAGAAGTTTTAGAGTTTTTAGTTAAAGAAAAGCGTGATTTTACAGGTGTTACATTTAAACAATTGGCTTTAAAGCCAAATATTCTTATTGCCGGTATTGTCAGAGATAAAAAGACAATTATTCCTTCAGGTGAAGATATGATGCTTCCGGGTGATAAAGTTATAGTGCTTGCTGCTAAGCAGAGAATTAATGATTTGTCTGACATTGTAAGGTGAAATATTTATGAATCGTAAAATGGTTTTTTATATGTTGGGGCAGATTTTAAAATTGGAAGGCGCCCTTTTAGTTTTGCCTCTTTTATGCTCTGCTATTTACAGGGAAGATGAAATTTTTACCTTTTTAATTACTATTGCAGTGGCTCTTTTTTTAGGGTTTGGATTAACGGTTTTTAATAAAGCTAAGGATAAAACTGTTTACGCTAAGGAAGGTTTTGTCATTGTAGCACTCTCGTGGTTAGTTCTTTCGGCTGTGGGTGCGCTACCTTTTGTTTTGAGCGGTGCAATACCATCTTATGCTGATGCTTTTTTTGAAACGGTAAGCGGTTTTACAACAACAGGTGCGTCGGTTGTGCCTAATATTGAGGAAATTACTTCAAAAGGTTTACTCTTTTGGCGCAGTTTTACCCACTGGATAGGCGGTATGGGTGTAATAGTGCTTATTATGGCGATTGTTCCCACTGATTCGGGTCGTTCAATGCACATAATGCGCGCTGAAATGCCAGGCCCTGTTGTAGGAAAATTAGTTCCTAAAATAAAAAGTACTGCTAAAATTCTTTATTTAATTTATATTGTTTTAACTGCTTTACAGGTCGTCTTGTTATGCTTTGGCGGTATGAGTTTGTATGAATCGTTGATTCATACATTTGGTACGGCAGGTACGGGTGGTTTTGGTGTCAAGGCGGACAGTATTGCTTCATATAGCCCGTATATACAATGGGTTATAACGGTATTTATGTTTATTTTTGGTATAAATTTCAATCTTTATTATTTGTTACTTATACGTAATTTTTCTAATGTTTTTAAAAGTGAAGAACTTCGGACATATATTATTATAATTTTGGCTGCTACAGGCATAATTACCTATAATATATATCCAATTTATCAAAATTTGGGCGATGCAATTCGAAATTCCGCTTTTCAAGTTTCTTCAATTATGACAACCACAGGTTTTGCTACTACAGATTTTAATATGTGGCCAATATTATCAAAAGCAATTTTGTTTATACTAATGTTTATTGGTGCTTGTGCAGGTTCTACTGCGGGTGGTATTAAGGTTTCAAGAATTGTACTGATTTTCAAAAATATAAAAGCAAATTTAAAGCATATGCTACATTC
>JAZSDM010000108.1:0-3898 GCA_045531145.1 Acutalibacteraceae bacterium
TGCTTTTTTATAGATTTCTTTATTCTCTGCCTGTTCCATTTTCAGAAGCATATTTTTAACAAAAATTCCTTTTAAAGATGGGTCGTTTGCAAGGGCAGAAAGGTCAATTTTATATTCGGTAGAGTCTTTAACCTTTACAAAGTAGAGCTTTTCGGAAAGACGGGCGGTAATTTCGGTTATATTAATTTCTGTTTCGGTATCAATTTCGCCTATAAGTTCAATTTTATAAAGGTTATCACTAAAGTTTTGGTCTTTTTCCTTTAGTGTATTTAAAATGTGCTCCGTGATATCGGCAACGTCGGTAATATCAATCTTTTGATGAATGTGTTTTCTTTTGGAAACGGGAATAAATTCCAAATCGCATTTACCTTTGGAAATTGTACCCATATAAACGCCCTTGCCGTCAAGTTCGTCAAAACCTTGACCTTCGGGACAACCGCAGTATGCAAAGAAAGTATTACCCATATTACCAATAGGTGTGCGCTTATGGATATGGCCTAACGCAATATAGTCCATACCGCTTTTCTTTACAAATTTTGGTGTAATTGAATTATAGTCAGAACCGAGGTCACCTTTTAATTCACCGTGCTGTACCATTATATTTATGTAATCGTCTTGGGGGACCTCTATTGTAAATTCTTCTTCACCATTTAAATATGCGCTTTCAAACGAACGGCCGTAAACCCTTGTTTTAATATCGTCAAAGGTAATACATTGGTCCAGTGTGCCTAAAACAAAAAGATTTTGGGGGAGTTCGCGGTTTACAAAAGGTGAATTTGCGTTAAGCGGATCGTGATTACCCGCGCAATATACAACCTTTATACCGCAATTACAAATTTTATTAAAAACCGCATCTACAAATACAGTTTCGGGGTTATCGCTGTCAAACAAATCACCCGCAATAGCGATTAAATCAACCTGATTTTCTTTGGCGGTATCTATTATACGCTCAAAAGTAATCAAGGTTTCAAAACGGCGGGATTCGGCATTTGCGCCTAAGAAACTATCCGCCGCGCCTATATGTATATCCGCAGTATGCAGAATTTTTACACCATTCATCAAAACACATCCTTTTATACAATTTTACCACTTTATTCGCACTTGTTCAAGCAGTAATATTAAACATAAAATTGACTTTAACGCTTTTGTGTGTTAAAATGTTTATAAATCTTTTGAAAGAGGTATTTTTTATGCAAAAAAATGATTTTAATGACCAGTTTTTTGATGCGATTTTAACCCTCAAAACAAGGGAAGAGTGTTATAAATTTTTTAGCGATGCTTGTACCCCAAAGGAAATTGCTGCAATAGCACAGCGTTTTGTTGTTGCTAAAATGCTTAATGACAAGCAAGTTTATAGCGAAATTGTAAAAAATACCGGAGCCAGTACCGCTACAATCAGCCGTGTGAGCCGTTCTATTAACGAGGGCTTCCAACTTGCGTTTGAAAGGCTGAAATAATATGTATACTGATTTTGCTTGCGTTTATGATGAATTAATGTATGATGTTGATTATAAAAAGAGAACATCGTATTTAATGAAACTTTTTAAAAAATACGGAGCAAAACCAACTCTTTTATTGGATGCCGCTTGCGGAACAGGCGGTTTTTCCAATGAATTTGCAAAGTTGGGAATAGAAGTTATCGGTGTTGATATGTCGGAAGAAATGTTAGGTTTCGCACGCGAAAATGCCGTAGAGTCGGGTAATGATATATTGTTCCTTTGTCAAAGGCTTGAGGAACTTGATTTGTACGGTACTGTTGACGGTGCGGTTTGCTGTCTTGACAGTCTTAACCACATAACCGATTATAAAACACTCTGCAAAGCAATAGGAAGGATTTCGCTTTTTTTGGAAGAGGGAAAACTCTTTATTTTCGACGTTAATACCGAATATAAACATCAATCGGTTTTAGGTAATAATGTTTTTGTAATTGAAAAAGACGATGTTTACTGCGTTTGGGCAAATAAATATGTACCGAAAAGTAAAACAACCAATATTATGCTTGACTTTTTCATAAAGGAAAATGACGCTTATAATAGGTACAGTGAAGAATTTTCCGAACGGGCATATGGGGCAGAGCAATTAAAAAAAGCGCTGGAAAGCGCAGGTCTCGAAATAGTGGATATATTTGATGATATGACCGAAAAACCGCTGACTGACACAAGCGAACGGGCAATTTATGTTGTAAGAAAGGTAAAGTAATGGGCAAATTAATAAGATGTATAACAAGTGAAGGCGCGGTAATGGTGTCGGCTGTGGACAGTACCGATATTGTATCCGAAGCCGAGCAAATTCATAAAACTTCTGCGGTAATGACTGCCGCTTTAGGCAGAATGCTTACCGCCGCTTCTATGATGGGTAATATGCTTAAAGGTGAAAAGAGCAGTATTTCTTTAAAGATTGACGGTGGCGGCCCTGCGGGCGCTATTACCGTTGCGGCGGATTCCACAGGTAATGTAAGGGGATATGCCGCAAATCCTGTGGTAGAAATACCTTTAAAACCTAACGGAAAACTTGATGTATCGGGAGCAGTCGGCACAGACGGTAATTTGTATATCGTCAAAGATTTAGGAATGAAAGAGCCTTACAATGGTTTTGTACCGATTGTTTCGGGCGAAATTGCCGAGGATATAACCTCATACTATGCTACAAGCGAACAGATACCCACTGTTTGCGCCTTGGGTGTGCTTGTTAATCCCGATTTAACGGTTAAAAAAGCAGGCGGATATATTCTTCAGCTTTTACCTTTCACAGAAGACGAAATCATTACTAAAATAGAACAAAATTTAGCAAGGGTAAAACCTGTAACCAGGCTCTTAGACGAAGGCAAGGATATCGAAGAAATCGTAAGGGATGTTTTAAAGGGATTCGATGTCGAAGTAATATATGAACAGCAAGTGGAATATAAATGTAAATGTGCAAAAGAAAAAGTAGAAGCAACTTTACAGGGTTTAGGAGCCAAAGAATTAAATGAAATGATTTCCGATATGCCAAGTGTAGATGTAAAATGTCACTTCTGTAATACCACATATTCGTTCTCTAAAAACGATATAGAAAATATTTTAAAAAAAATTGAAAAAAATTAAAAAAATCGCTTGACAAATGCGATGTATTATGATAATATATTGCTTGTCGCCGGTGAGTTGCCAATGGCAAGCCAGCGCGGTCATCGTGGGAGCATAGCTCAGCTGGGAGAGCATCTGCCTTACAAGCAGAGGGTCACAGGTTCGAGCCCTGTTGTTCCCACCATGTGGCCTGGTAGTTCAGTTGGTTAGAACGCTAGCCTGTCACGCTAGAGGTCGTGGGTTCGAGCCCCATCCAGGTCGCCATTCGCCTCTGTAGCTCAGTCGGTAGAGCAGGGGACTGAAAATCCCCGTGTCGTTGGTTCGATTCCGACCGGAGGCACCATTATGCGGGAGTGACTCAGTGGTAGAGTGTCACCTTGCCAAGGTGAAAGTCGCGAGTTCGAATCTCGTCTTCCGCTCCAAAAGGACATGTTAATGCATGTCCTTTTTTCTTTGCCCAAAACGTCCCCAGCTGGCCTATCAACATATCAGGAGAATCCGAATGAACAAGCTCCGCAGCAAGATCTGTATTCTGCTCACTGCAATTTTCGTACTTTTGCCGCTGTCTTCCTGCACCGCCAAAAAATCAGGCGATGCAGCATCTCAGCCATCAATGCCTCCCATAGAGATACCTATCCCCTCCTCTTCGGCAGATCACGAGATCAACACCCCTGCCCCCGAAGCAAACGATGAGACCGAGGAGGCCACGGTATGTCTGCCTTCCGTTGTAATTAGCAACACCGCAGACCTTGCCGCTCACCCAAGAGCTCTTCAGGAGGGCACAGTATTCAACTACGCTGTAAAAAATGATGTAAGTTCCTGTCTTCCCTGGAACG
>JAZSDM010000146.1:0-7542 GCA_045531145.1 Acutalibacteraceae bacterium
CCGTCATTATAAAACATATTGATAATTGCGGTAAAAATCAATATAGGCAAAATCGCCTTTAAGTTCTTTAAAAACATTTTTAAAGGCACTTTTGAAATCAATAAAACCCCAAAAACAAATCCACAAGAAAGTAAAAGAGAAAAAATGTTTTTTGATAAGAATATAAAAACAATTAAAAGAACCATCAAAACTATTTTTACTCTTGGATCTGCGCGGTGGATTACCGATTTGGCAGAGTAATACTGACCGAAAGTAATATCTTTAAGCATTTCGGTCACCTGCCTTTATATTTTTAAGTGTTTCAACCGCTTGTTCCACTGTAAAAACATCAAGCGGTACATCTAAACCTATCTGTTTTAATTCGTAAAAAACTCTTGTGACTATCGGAACATTAAGTCCGATCTTGCGCAAAGCATCCCCGTTTTTAAAGACATTTTCGGTTTTATCAAACATAACAAGCTTGCCCTTGCTCATAACAAGCAGTCTATCGGTTAAATATGCCATATCTTCCATACTGTGTGATATGATGATAACCGTAGCGCCTGTTGCTTTGCGGTACTGCCTGATAATTTCAATAACGTCCTGCCTGCCTTTAGGATCAAGCCCAGCGGTTGGTTCATCAAAAACAATAACCTGCGGCCGCATTGCCATTACACCCGCAATAGCAACTCTGCGTTTTTCACCGCCCGACAAATCAAAGGGAGATTTATCTAAATATTCTGGTTTTATACCGATAATTTCACATATCTCTTTAACTCTGTCCTCAAGTTCTTCGCCCTTAAGTCCCATATTTTTAGGCCCAAAAGCAATATCGGCATAAACCGTTTCTTCAAAAAGCTGGTATTCGGGATACTGAAAAACCAAACCCACTTTAGAGCGTATTTTACGTATTTCTTTTGGATTTTCCCAAATATCCTTCTCTAAGAGTAAAACCTTGCCGTCACTCGGTTTTAAAAGACCGTTTAAATGTGACACAAGGGTTGACTTACCCGAACCTGTATGACCGATAATACCCACTATCTCGCCCGATTCGATAGTGAAATTAACATCACTTACCGCATCGTTAATAAACGGTGTGTTTCCGCCATAGGTATACGTTAGGTTTTTAACCTCTAAAATTGACAATTATTTTTCCTCCGAATGAAGCGCCCTTGCTATACTTTGGGCTGCTTCTTTTATAGAAATAACATCTGTTGTGACATTAAAGCCGTTTTGACTTAAAGCATATAAAAGTTCGGTTGTCTGCGGAACATCAAGACCTACCGATTTAAGTTGCTTTACATTTTTGAAAATCTCTTTCGGGGTACCGTCAGCAATAATTACGCCGTCATTCATAACAAGCACCCTATCTGCATTTTCGGCTTCTTCCATATAGTGAGTGATAAGCACCACTGTCATACCTTTTTGCTTGTTAAGTTTAATTACGGTATCAACAATTTCGGCTCTACCCTTAGGGTCAAGCATTGCGGTTGGCTCGTCTAAAATTAGACAGTCAGGCTGCATTGCAATCATACCCGCAATAGCAATTCTTTGCTTTTGCCCGCCCGAAAGATGATGTGGTGTAGAATTTTTAAATTCATACATCCCAACCGATTTAAGCGCATCGTCAACACGCTCTCTTATAACATCGGGCGCAAGTCCTAAATTTTCAGGTCCAAAGGCAACATCCTCTTCAACGATTGAAGAAATGAGTTGATTATCAGGGTTTTGGAAAACCATTCCCACCTTGCGCTTAACCTCAATTTCGGTTTTTTCGTCTTTAGTATTAATGCCGTCAACCAAAATATCGCCGCTTGTGGGCTTAAAAAGTCCGTTAAGCATTTTAGCAAGGGTGGATTTACCCGAACCGTTATGACCTAAAATTACAGTAAAACTTCCGCGCTCAATTCCTAAAGAAACGCCTTTTACCGCAGTATAATTTGTTTCATCATCACTATATTCGTAAGTTACATTCTTAACTTCAATTATATTATCCATTTCACTTAGTCCAAATTGTTGTATTTCCGCAAGGCATACTGATGCCTTTTGCGGTTATAGGAAGACCGATTTCATCGGTATAAACTTCGCCCTCGCGGTCTTTAACCACATACTGCTTTACCATATAGTTAAGTATTGTAGGTGAAAGCCCGCCTGTATAAGAATTCAAAAAGAAAAACAGCGCATTATCCGATAAAAGTTTACCCGTTTCGGTCAAAAGTTCAGTAAGTTGCTGTTCAAGTTTCCAAACTTCACCGTTAGGACCTCTTCCATAAGATGGCGGATCCATAATAATAGCATCATAAGTTTTACCGCGCCTTATTTCACGCTTTACAAACTTTAAGCAATCGTCAACAAGCCAACGGACATTACCGTCCGCAACACCTGAAACTGCGGCATTTTCCTTTGCCCACTGCACCATACCTTTTGATGCGTCAACATGGGTAACACTTGCACCAGCAGACAGACAAGCAACAGTAGCACCGCCTGTATAAGCAAATAAGTTGAGCACCGAAATTTCGCGGTTTTCTTTTTCTATTAATTGTTTTGCAAGCCGCCAATTTACCGCCTGCTCGGGAAAAAGTCCCGTATGCTTAAAGCCCATGGGCTTAAGTCTGAAAGTTAAATCATCATACGAAATGCTCCAAACATCAGGTACGGATTTTAATTTTTCCCAATAACCGCCGCCCGAATTTGAACGGTGATATATCGCGTTTGCATTATACCAACGCTTATCAGTACGCTTACCCGACCAAATAACCTGAGGGTCGGGACGGATAAGTATAATATCCCCCCAACGTTCAAGCCGTTCGCCCGAATCGGCGTCTATAAGTTCATAATCTTTAAAACCTTCAACAGTTCTCATTTAATCTTTTCCTTAAAAAATAGATTGTTGCGCCGTATTACCGTTAAGCTCAATTCCAAGATGCTCGTAAGCGAGTTTTGTAACACATCTGCCGCGCGCGGTTCTTGTTAAAAAGCCGATTTGCATTAAGTAAGGCTCGTAAACATCTTCAATAGTTACCGCTTCTTCGCCTAATGCCGCAGCCAATGTATCAAGTCCTACAGGTCCGCCCGAATAGTTTGTAATAATGGTTGAAAGCATTTTACGGTCAAAATCGTCAAGACCTAATTCGTCAATTTCAAAACGAGAAAGCGCCGCACAGGCAGTTTCTTCGGTAATAACACCGTCATATTCAATCTGTGCAATATCACGAACACGTCTGAGCAGTCGGTTTGCTATACGGGGTGTACCGCGTGAACGGGAGGCAATTTCCAATGCACCGTCATGCTCAATTTCAATTCCCAAAATCCCTGCCGAACGGGTAACAATTTGCGCCAACTGTTCGGGTGTGTATAACTCCAGACGAAGAAGTACACCAAATCGGTCACGCAAAGGAGCAGTCAACTGTCCCGAACGGGTGGTAGCACCAACCAAAGTAAAACGCGGGACATCAAGTCTTATCGACCTTGCAGACGGGCCTTTGCCCAAAATAATATCAAGCGAAAAATCTTCCATAGCGGGATACAGAATTTCTTCAACATTACGGGAAAGGCGGTGTATTTCATCAATAAAGAGAACATCACCTTGGTTAAGCGAAGTAAGGATTGCTACCAAATCACCCTGTTTTTCGATAGCAGGGCCTGATGTTACACGCAAATTTACACCCATTTCCTTTGCAATAATGCCCGAAAGGGTTGTTTTACCAAGACCGGGAGGTCCGTAAAGCAAAACGTGGTCCAATGCTTCGTTTCTTTGCAAAGCCGCTTTAATATATATACTTAAATTTTCTTTAACCTTATCCTGACCGATGTATTCACTTAAACTTTTGGGACGAAGCGATAATTCGCCATCGTCTTCGGAATAGTTATAATCAGGTGATACAATGCGGTTTTCAAAGTCCATTTCCTGTTCTATCATTTATCATATCCCCCTTGCGAGAGTTTTTAAAGCCAGTTTTATAAGTTCTTCGGTCGGAAGTGACATATCAAGTTTTCCAACCGCTAAAGAAGCCTCACTCTGCGAATAACCGAGTGATACAAGGGCGGCTACCGCCTCTTTAGTGTTGGAATTTAAAGTGGCATTTCCAACCGCTTTAATTTCCAAAGTATCACCGCTTGTTAAACTTCCTACTTTGTCTTTAAGTTCAAGTACAATTCTTTGTGCCAACTTAATACCGACACCGCTTGCGGCGGTTAAAGCCTTAGCGTCATTACTTGCTATATAAAGGGTTAATTGCGGTGCCGTAAATTCCGAAAGCAGCGCTAAACCGATTTTAGCCCCTACCCCGTTTACCGAAGTTATAAGTTTGAAAGCATCAAGTTCTTCAACACTTTCAAAACCGTATAAATCCATAGCATCTTCGCGCACAACCATATAGGTATACAGAAAAACCTCTTCATTTTTTTGCGGTAAGTTATAAAGTGTATTTTTAGTCACAAAACATTTGTAACCCACACCTGCACATTCAACAACAGCAACTGTATTATCTGTGTATATTAACTTTCCTCTTAAAGATGCAATCATAGTTATCTCCTCAATATAGAATCAGAATAATGTCCGTGACAAATTGCAAGCGCTAATGCATCTGCAGTGTCATCAGGTTTTGGTATAGATTTTAGCGACAAAAAACTTTTTACCATTTCCATTACCTGATGTTTTTCCGCCCTGCCGTAGCCTGTTATAGCCTGCTTTACCTGAAGCGGAGTATATTCGTTAATTTTAAGCCCTCTTGTATGTGCGGCTAAAACAATAACCCCTCTTGCTTGGGCAACATCAATAGCGGTAGTGGTGTTTGTATTAAAGTAAAGTTTTTCGATTGAAAGTTCTTGCGGTTTATATTTGTCAATAATTGAAAGCATATCGTTATAAATATCACTAAGTCTGGTTTCAAACGGTGTTTTCGCTTTAGTTGTGATTGCACCGTAGCCAACCGTTGAAAAACGGTTTTTGGCATAATCCACAACACCGTAACCCACTATTGCATAACCGGGGTCAATACCCAAAATTCTCATTTTTGCACCTCGAAAAACAAATACAAACACTTTTTGCATTTTAATTCATACTATTATATCATATTAATGCTAAATCATCAACTGTTTTTTTGGTTGTTTTCGGTTGTCAAAAACACACGAAAAATGTTGGTAATACCTAAAATTATCTTGACTTTTTGCGCGTTTTAATATATATTCATACTGTTATATAAATAAAATTTAATATGCCGTTTTATCGGCAAAGCATCTTGTGTAGAGTGCTGTTTCAGATTTTATGCCGTAGTTTCCGTTTTTTTGCGAGAAAACTATGAAAAACCCTTTGTTCAGGGCATATTACGAGGAAACGGCGGGTATCGAGCAAGATAGATATTAAAAAATGTTGCTCTATCATTTTTTAATATCAAAAAATTTATTCTTGTTTCGACACTTGTGTGTTGAACAAAGGGGGATGCTTTCTTATGCAAAAAGAAAATATTGTACAACTTAAAAACATTTCGGTAGCGTTCGACAGCGAACAGGTTCTGGACAATTTAAACCTTGATATTAAGGACAAGGAATTTATCACCTTTTTAGGACCTTCGGGTTGCGGCAAAACCACTACCCTTCGCCTTATTGCAGGTTTCTTAGAACCTGATAACGGCGACGTTGTTTTTGAGGGCAAAAAAATTAATGGTGTTCCTGCTTACAAGCGTCAGGTAAACACCATTTTTCAGCGTTATGCGTTATTTCCGCATCTGAATGTTTACGAAAATGTAGCCTTTGGACTAAGAGTTAAAAAACTGCCCGAAAAGGATATTAAACAAAAAGTTACCGAAATGCTCACACTTGTAAACCTTTCGGGATTTGAGAAAAGAAATATTGCCACCCTTTCGGGCGGTCAACAACAGCGTGTTGCAATTGCGCGCGCTATTGCAAACCATCCAAAAGTATTGCTTTTGGACGAACCTTTGGCAGCGCTTGACCTTAAACTTCGCAAGGATATGCAAAAGGAACTTAAAAAAATTCAACAACAACTTGGCATTACCTTTATTTTTGTTACTCACGATCAGGAAGAAGCGCTTACTATGTCTGACCGTGTGGTTGTTATGGACAAAGGTAAAATTCAGCAAGTTGGTACACCGCAAGATATCTATAACGAGCCGCAAAATGCCTTTGTTGCCGACTTTATCGGCGAATCAAATATAGTAGACGGCGTTATGCTTAAGGACTATTATGTGGAATTTTCGGGCGCTAAATTCGACTGTCTTGACAAGGGTTTCGAGAAAAACGAAGCTGTGGATGTTGTTGTAAGACCTGAAGATGTTGACATTGTAGAAGTCGATAAAGGTATGCTTAAAGGCACTGTTACTTCGGTTTCTTTCTTAGGCGTACATTACGAGATAATCGTAGATATCGGCGGGTTTAAATGGATGATTCAAACCACAGATGAGCATTTTGTAGACGATAAAGTAGGTCTTTATATTGAACCCGATGCTATTCACATCATGAAGAAAAGCGAATATTCCGGACTTTACGGTGACTATTCATCTTACAGTGAAGAAATCGACCACCTGAGCGAGCCACAGGAGGTAGAAGAGTGAACAAAAAGACATTTGGAAATAAACTCTTAGCCTGCCCGTATATAGTTTGGGCGGCAATATTCATTATTGTACCGCTTGTAATTATGTTTTACTTTGCTCTTACCGATGCAAACGGAGTTTTTACAATCAGTAATATTGCTTCTCTTGGAAGATATAAAAAGGCCTTCGCAATTTCTATTGTTTATGCCGCAATTTCCACCGTAATCACTTTAATCCTTGCCTACCCAATGGCTTATTTTATGACAAAACTTAAAGTAAGTTCACAACGAATGATTATGATGATTGTTATGCTTCCTATGTGGACTAACTTTCTTATTCGTACATATTCTTGGATAACTATTTTAGCAAACACGGGTATTATTAACACCCTTTTAGGTAAGTTAGGCATAGGTCCTTTAAAGCTTATAAACACCCCCGGCGCTGTAATTTTGGGTATGGTTTACGACTTTATACCCTATATGATTTTGCCGATTTATTCGGTAATGAGTAAGATTGATAATTCTTTACTTGAAGCATCGGAAGATTTGGGCGCAAACACTTTTAATAAGTTCAAAAAGGTTATATTCCCCTTGAGCCGTCCCGGTGTAATTTCGGGTATTACTATGGTTTTCGTGCCAAGTGTAAGCACATTTTACATCTCCCAAAAACTCGGCGGTAACAAAACTATGCTTGTGGGCGATACTATTGAATATTTCTTCAATTTAGGACCTGATTATTACAATATAGCCTCTGCAATCTCACTCATACTTATGGTGCTTATAATGATAAGTCTGTTTGTTATGAACAGATTTTCAGATGATGAAGACGGAGGTGTGATAATATGAAAACATTATCCCGTCTTTATATAGCGCTCATTCTGTTTTTCCTTTACGCACCGCTTGCAGTTATGACTGTATTTTCTTTCAATTCTTCCTCAAGCGTATGGGTGTTTGAGGGCTTTTCGTTAGATTGGTATTTAGGACTCATTTCCGATACCACAATGCTTACAGCA
>JAZSDM010000048.1:0-9638 GCA_045531145.1 Acutalibacteraceae bacterium
CCCTCGGGAGTTGATTTAATAAGGGTAGGGGTTTCGATTTCAATAAAACCGTTTTCGTCAAAATAATCGCGTGTTACCTTTGTGATTTTATGACGCATTAAAATATTATTCTGAATAGAAGGACGGCGCAAATCAAGATAGCGGTATTTAAGGCGCAATTCTTCATTTGCAAGTGAGTCATTGAGTATTTCAAAAGGCGGAGTTTCGCTTTTGCCTAACACTTTAAGCTCATTTACTTCAATTTCAATGTCACCTGTCGGTATATCGGGGTTAATTGAAGAACGCATACGAACAGTACCCTTTGCCATTACTACAAATTCACTGCGAAGGGTGGAAGCCTTATCAAAAATACTTTTTTCGGTATTATCGTCAAACGCTAACTGAACAATGCCGCTTCGGTCACGCAAATCGGCAAATATAAGACCGCCTAAGTCACGCTGGCGCTGTATCCAACCGCAAACTGTAACTTCGGTACCGATATTTTCTTTATTAAGTGTACCGCAATAATTGGTACGCTTTAATCCGTTCATTCTGTCAAGTTTCATCGGTTTACTCCTTTAATATAGAATCTGCCAAACTGTCAAGCGCGTTAGAATTAAGCGCACTAAACAAACTGTCCGACAAATTATCGAGACTTACTTCCGTAAGTTCGCCTGTTGACATATTTTTTAAGTTTGCTTTATTTTCGGCAAGTTCATTATCACCCAAAACCATAGTGAACAACGCGCCGATTTTATCGGCAAACTTCATTTGCGCTTTAAGTCCTTTACCGCAAATATCGGTTTGAACTTTAAAACCGTCAGCCCGCAAATCATTACAGAGTTCTGTTGATTTTAGTGCGGCGTTTTCGCCCATTTGGGCAATATAAAGATCACAACCCGATTGTTTCGGAAGTTCGGTTTTTTGGCTTTCAAGCACCATCATAAGTCGTTCAATACCCATAGCAAAACCTAATGATGCAGTAGATTGTCCGCCCATTTGGGAAATGAGTCCGTCATATCTTCCGCCGCCGCAAACCGTACTTTGCGCGCCGATATCACCCGATACAAATTCAAAAACGGTACGGGTGTAATAATCAAGACCGCGCACGATATGTGGGTTTACGGTATATTCAATGCCTGCGGCATCAAGATGTTTTTTAACATTTTTAAAGTGTTCTTCACATTCGTCGCAAAGGTAATCAAGTACAACCGGTGCGTTAGCGGCAAGCTCCTTACAAACAGGAGATTTACAGTCTAAAATACGCATTGGGTTGCGTTCAAGACGGTCTTTACAAGTATCACAAAGGGTGTCAATATTCTCTTTAAAATAAGCCTTTAAAGCCTCGCTGTATTTTTTTCTGCATTCGGGACAGCCGATAGAGTTAATTTCAAGTGAAATTTTTTCAATACCGATACTGTCAAGTACCTGACGGGCTAAAGCGATAACCTCGGCATCGGCATTAGGTGCTGCAGCGCCTACACATTCAACACCGAATTGGTGGAATTCGCGAAGTCTGCCTGCTTGGGGTTTTTCATAACGGTAGCAACCGCCTATGTAACAAACCTTAAGCGGTAAAGCACCGTTTACAAGACCTTTTTCTATTAAAGAACGTATAACACCCGCGGTAAGTTCGGGGCGAAGTGTTATAGAGCGACCGCCCTTATCGTCAAAAGTGTACATTTCTTTTTGGACAACGTCGGTAGTGTCACCAACGCTTCTTTTAAATACTTCGGTATGTTCAAAAACAGGGACACGTATTTCTTCAAAACCAAACATACGCGCAGTTTCAAGCATTCTGTTTTCAACAAACTGCCATTTGTAAACGTCGCTTGGTAATATATCGTTTGTGCCTTTTACGGCACGGTTAATTTCTGCCATATCAGTTCTCCGAATTAGTGGTTAGATTTTACAATTTCGCGCCAATCAAGGTCACCGCGTTCAAGACCGTGGATAAGCATTTCCGCAGTTGCAATATTAGTGGCAACAGGAATGTTATGAACATCGCAAAGACGAAGCAGTGCTCGTTCGTCCGGCTCACTGGGTTTGGGATTGAGCGGGTCACGGAACATTAATAAAAGGTCGATTTCGTCACAGCCGATACGCGAAGCAATTTGCTGTGAACCGCCTTGCGAACCGCTTAAAAAGGATGTAATTTCAAGTCCTGTAGCTTCGGCAACGGTTTTACCTGTAGTGCCTGTGGCAACTAAATTATATCGGCTTAAAACACCGCAATATGCAATACAAAATTGTATCATAAGTTCTTTTTTTGCGTCGTGGGCGATTAGTGCAATGGTCATTTTTTTGGTCCTTTCATATCTTTTTGGGGTGGGGTAACAGTATGTTTTCTCCGGTAAGTCTTTTTGAAATACGGGTGAAAGCTTTCATAGCGTTACCGCGGGGTTTAAGTTTATGATTAATTGACAAAAGGGCAAGTTCTTCGGATTTTGGTATTATACCTAAAAGCCTCAAAGCCGATTGGTCAATAATTTCATCGATGTTTTTAAAAATATGTTTTTTTGTGAGTTTGTATTGAAAATTGTTTATTATAAGGCGTGTATTAAAGCCGAGGTCATAAAGTTTACGGCTTACAACTGACGCATCCCTTACTGTAACAGGATCGGGGAAAGCCACCGTTATAAACAAAGTTTCCTTTGGCAAGCAGGTATAAAGCGAAAAATCAATACCTGCGGGAAAGTCAAAAATTACAATGTCGTAAAGGTCTTTAACACTGTTTGCGAATGTTGTAAATGAAAAAGCATCTATCATACCTACCGTTTCGGGAGCGGGGACAAGATGTATATTTGTGTTTTTTTTGCATTCATATACCACATCCGAAATTTCTTTGCCTAAGAGTATATCGGAAAGATTAAAAATGCAAGGCTCGTCGATGCCGAGCATAATGTCAAGGCAGGCAAGACCTTCGTCCATATCAACAAGCAAAACCTTGCAATTCTGCTTTGAAAAACCGAGCGCTAAACCTACTGAAACGGTAGATTTACCAACACCGCCTTTACCTGAAGTAACGGCGAAAACTTTGCCCATAAAAGCACCTCACATTGAATAATATTCTATCATAGCAAGTAAAATTTGTCAATTTAATCTAACACGGTAAAAGGCATATCTTCACTGGAAGAACCGTCTTCTACAAAGAAGTAAGCGTCAAGCATATCGCGTACAATAGAACCCGCACTGTAACCCGAACTTCCGTTTTCCAAAACAACCGAAATTGCGATTTGCGGATTATCGAAAGGCGCGAACGCTATAAATATACTGTGGTCTGCTGCATTGTTAACCTGAGAAGTACCTGTCTTACCGCCGACTTTTATTGGGTAATCACCCAAAGCTGCACGGCCGGTACCGTCTTCAGTAACCGAAAGCATACCTTCCTTAACAGCAGTAATTGTTTTTTCGCTTATTGAAACTTTGTTAACAACTTCCGGCTCTATAACCTCATAAACTTCTGAAATGTCGTAGGATACTACTCTATCAATAAGGCTTGCACGGTAGTGTGTACCGCCGTTTGCCAAGGTTGCAACATAATTTGTGGTTTGCAAAGGTGTAAAGGCATTCATCTGCCCGATTGAAATCTGAAGTGTAGTACCGCCTACATTGTCATTTTCGGGCTGTATTAAAATACCCGAACTGTCATTAACTTCAACACCTGTTTTAACCCCTAAGCCAAAGTCCTTAAAGTATTGGGTTACGGTTGTAGCGCCGATTCTTCTGCCCATTTCGAAAAAGAAGTAGTTACAGCTTTTGGCAAGCGCGTTTTTAAGATCTATATGGCCATGGTAATGCATACATCTGGGTTTATAGTCGGAAAAATAACTGTAAACTGTTACGCAATTTACCGATTCACCAAAATGGTAATGATTATTTTCCAAAGCGGCAACAGCAACCGCAGGCTTTACGGTTGAACCTATGGGGTAAACACCCTGAAAAGCCCTGTCCATAAGCGGTTTTGCAGGATTATTAACAAGCGAATCGTATTCTTTGTTCATAGTTGCCGAGTCATAGGTGGGGTAGTTTGCCGCAGTAAGTACCTTGCCTGTATTTATATCAATAGCAACAGCACAGCCTGCTTTACAGCTACCGCCCTGACTTTGCAGATTTTTAACCCAATATTCAAGCGAATCCTGAGTTTTGCGCTGTAGGTTTTTATCCATTGAAAGCATTACCGTTTTGCCTGCAATGGGTTGTTTTGTAATTTCACTGGAAATTATATTACCTTTAGCATCAAGTGTGTAGGTAATTTCGCCGTCAGTACCTCTTAAATAGTCTTCTGCCCATTTTTCAATACCGCTTTTTCCGACTTTGTCGTTATAGGAATATCCCTTTTCCTTATAATACTCCCAGTCTTCTTCAAAAATGGGGCCTACAGTACCTATAAGGTTTACCGCAAGAGAAGTATCGGTATATTCGCGGAAAGGCACAACTTCTATAGTAACACCGCTTAAACTGAAAGCAGATTCCGAAATTTTACGCATAAGTTCGGTTGAAATATCTTCAGCAAAGGTAAAGGGGTAGGAAATTGAAAAATCCGAAATTTCCATACTGTAACGCACGCCCATTATTTTGCGTTGCTCGTCCTTAGTGTAGTTTTCCAATTCGTAGGATTCTACCATAGTGTCAAAGCAGTTTTGCGCTGTAGCATAATGTGCAAGTTTTAAGGTGTCCAATAATTTATCGGTGGATTCACCTTCCACAAAGCCGTAAGGCGCAGTATATGACATAGGCAGTTCGTCTGTCCATTCGGTGCCGTAGTGCGCCGAAAGATCTACAAGTGCCAATATTATATCATTTATGTTGTCCTTAATGTACGCTTTGTTGAAAACTATGTTATATCCGTCACGGTTGATTGCAATTTGTCTTCCGTAGCAGTCCAGAATTTCACCACGGGGAGCTTTAAGTACAGAACTTCTTGTAGATGCCGCACCGTCAGCATTTACACCGGTGTATTCCGAAGCGTTTGTTATTTGAATAAAATAACTTCGCGCTGTGAATAAAATCAACGAAATTACAAGCAAAACGGATAAAATTGTGATTTCTGTTTGACTTTTTTTCTTAAAAGGCAATCTTAAAAATCCTTTCTAATTAGATGTAATTTTATGGAAGTACTTATAAAGAAAATAAAATGGGAAAATGAATACGGCACTGAATAGTGCGGAAGGCGCGGCGTATTTTAAAAGATACATCAAGCAGTCCGCAAAATCTTTTCCGACCGTGTAAAAAATTAGCCATTGGCATATATAATATATACCGCCTGTTATCAGTGATAAGACAACAGATGCAAATATGTTTTTGTTAAAAAGATTGTTTGATGTTACCGATACTGCCGCACCCAAACAAAGTAGAACTATAGCATTAAAGCAATAAGAACCGGTGGTGCTGGCGTCCATAAAAATTCCTGCCAAAAGCCCTGTAACCCCCGATGCTAACGGCGAATGAAAAATTGAAAACGCTGTTAAAAGGGGTAACACCAAAAGGGGAGTAACACCGAAAATATTTATGGAAGTTCTGTTGGTATAGTGCAACAGAATGAGTACAAAAAATATCAGTATGTTAAAAGTAAAAATAAATGGATGTTTTTTATTGTTCATATCAGTTACCGCTTCCTGACAATATACTGCCCTGACCTTCAAATTCGGTAATAACCATAACATTGCGAATGTCATCCATATTCACAAACGGTTCTACATTGGCAAAAATTGAGGTGTTGTATTCATCATTGCCGATGTATTTGATGGTTCCTATAAGCAGTCCTTTGGGGAATACGCCTTCGCCCGAAGTTACAACATAGTCACCAATTGCAACATTACACGAACGGGATAAATTTTTAAATTTTGTCTGACCGTTTTCGGCGGTTTCAATTGAGCCCGAAATTATGCCCGAATCGTTTGTGCGGTTGTCAAGAGCGCCTAAAGTTAAATCTGAACTGAGTATAGTTGTTACCTTTGAAGTTGTAAGACCTACTTCACTTACAAACCCCACAAGACCTGCGTCGGTTATTACAGGGTCATACGCCGCAATACCGTTTGCAGTTCCTTGGTTAATAATAAAACTTTTATATGGGTCACCGCCGTCCCTTGAAATAAGGGTTGCGGGGGTGAATTTAAAATCGGGATTTGCATCTTTAATTTCAAGATAGTTTTTATAAAAATCATTTTCGGCGGTCAATTTTTCGTAATCGGCAAGTTTTTCACGCAAATCATTTATTTCGGCTTCAAGTTCCGAATTTTCAAGCATTATTTTGTTTGAATCGTTAATGGTAACGAAAAAATCCGAAAAAGCATTAGAGATAGCAGTTGCCGCCGAGCGTATAGGCGCAGTTATAGTACCGGCAATATTTGACTGAGGCGAAATTCTACTGCCTATTATCGAAAAAATTACCGAAACGGTTAATAACGCTATTAAAATTACAAGAATAATTTTAAATTGTCTGCTGCGAAAGAAGAATCGCATTTTATTTCCTCCGAATTATCTGAATCGTTTGCCTCTGCGGAATGTGTAATTATCAAAACCGCTGTTTGCTTCAAGACGTTTTGCAGTACCGAGTACTACGCAGTCAAGCGGATTTGCCGCTACTGTTACAGGCATACCTGTTTCTTCGGCAATAAGTTCTGCAAAACCGCGAAGTAATGCGCCGCCGCCGGTAAGGGTGATGCCTCTGTCTATAATGTCTGCCGCAAGTTCGGGCGGAGTTTTTTCAAGCGTTAAACGGATAGTATCAATTATCTGGGAAATAGTGTCAGCCATAGCGGCGCGTACTTCTTCCGAAGAAATAATAACATTTTTAGGAAGTCCGTCCACTTGGTTTCTACCCTTGATTTCAATGCTTGTTTCATCCTCATAAGGTTTAGCTGAGCCGATTTCAATCTTAATTTGTTCTGCGGTGCGTTCGCCTATAAGAAGATTGTGCTTTTTGCGGACATAGTTGATTATGGATTCGTCCAAATCGTCCCCTGCTACACGAATTGATTGAGCGGTTACAATATCACCTAAAGAGATAACAGCAACTTCACTTGTACCGCCGCCGATATCTACAACCATATTGCCTGCGGCATCCCAAACGGGAAGACCAGCGCCAACTGCCGCAGCCATAGGTTCTTCTACCAAGTCAACATCGGTAGCGCCTGCCTGTTTTGCGGCATCGTAAACGGCACGGCTCTCAACTTCGGTAACCCCTGCGGGAATACAAATAACCATACGTACCCTTGAAAAGAACGAACCTTTCATTGCTTGGCGTACAAATCTTTTAAGCATTGCGGCGGTTACGTCAAAGTCGGCAATAACACCGTCTTTCAAAGGGCGGACAGCCACGATAGAACCTGGAGTTCTGCCTATCATTTCCTTTGCTTCTTGGCCAACAGCCCTTACAGCGTCGTTTCTTATATCGTAAGCCACTACCGAAGGCTCTCTCATAATAATTCCTTTGCCTTTAAGGCAAACAAGTGTATTTGCGGTGCCAAGGTCAACACCAATATCTCTTGTAAACATAACTTTCTCCGTTCTTTATTTTGGTAATATAAATGTAACTGCGTTGTGAATATTTTCAATCTGCATTTTTGTTTTGCCTTCGGCATATTCGCCGTCAAGTGTCCACGAAACAGATTCATTTGCTTCAACCGTAAGATTTTTAGTTCGGAAAAATTCCATACCCTCACGGTTAAAATCGCGTTTTATAATTCCGTCTACCAAAGGTTGAATTTTTAAAATATTATCGGGATTTCTTATAAGCAAAACTTCAAATTCACCGTCGTTAAGTTCTACTGCGGTTTTATCGTATTTAACAATTCCGCCTACCGACAGCGAATTGGAAATTGCGCCAAAAAGGAAATCTCCCTCAACCACACCTTTTTCGTGGGTGAATTTAAGGTGAATAGGTTTGATGTTGGCAAGGCTTTTTATACCCTCAAAAAAGTATGCGGCCTGCCCCAAAACATTCTTAATGTCCTGCGGTGCTGAATATGAAGCAGAGGTAAAAGCCCCGAAAGACGCGGTGTAGGAAAAGTATTTATTGTCAAATTTACCGATGTCAAGTTTTGTATCAACACCTGTTGTAATATCGGACGCGGCGGTTTCAATATTGCGTGAAATTTTAAGACTGCTTGACCATTCATTTAGTGTGCCCGACGGGATATATCCAAGTCTTACATCCAAATTTTTAGACATAAGTCCTGTTATAACTTCGTTCAAAGTACCATCGCCGCCACATACTACAACAGTATTAAAATCATCTTTATTAAGTGAAGATATATATTCCGTAGCATCACCTTTGTATTTGGTGGGGTATACGGTAACCGAATAATCGGCGGCTGATAAAACTTCAATAACTTTTAAAAGTTCGGTGTTCATTTTAGCTCTGCCTGAACAAGGGTTTACAATCAAAAGAAGTTTCTTTTGCGACATATAGATTTCCTTTCTTTGTTATCTATAATCTATTGGAAGTGTTGCGGTTGCGTTTAAATCTGCACCTGCGGTATTACCGCTCTTATACTCATAAATTGCCTGTGCGCCTACCATTGCGGCGTTGTCACCGCAGTATTTAAGCGGCGGATAATAAAGTTCAATTCCGCGTTTTTTACATTCGTCTTCCATACGGCGTCTAAGTTCACTGTTTGCCGAAACACCGCCTGCCAAAGCGATTTTTTTATAACCGAATTTTTCTGCGGCGGAAAAAGTGTTTTTAATAAGCAAATCGCAAACACGCTGACGCACTGTAGCGCAGATTACAGGTACATCAATCTGTTCACCCTTTTGGTTTGCGTTGTGCACTAAGTTTAAAACTGCGGTTTTAAGACCTGAAAAACTAAAGTTAAATTCGCCCGTACTAACCTTCGGAAACGGGAGCGGATATTTTATATTATCTGCCGTGGTGGCGATTTTATCAAGGTTAACTCCGCCGGGGTAATCAAGTCCCATACATCGAGCTGCCTTATCGAAACATTCGCCTGCGGCATCGTCAAGAGTACCGCCTAAAATTTTAAATTTTGTGTAATCTGTAACTTCGGCAATTACGGTATTACCGCCCGATACTAAAAGACATAAAAACGGCGGCCCTAAATCGGGGTGTGCCAAATAATTTGCCGCTATATGCGAACGTAAATGGTGAACCGGAATAAGCGGAACACCCAAACTTAAAGCCAATCCCTTTGCAAAGTTAACACCTACAAGTAAAGCGCCAATAAGTCCGGGAGCAAATGTAACTGCTATGGCGTCAATGTCTTTATATTCAAGTCCCGCTTGCAACAAAGCCTCGTCACAAGTCCCAGAAATTGCTTCGGTATGGCGGCGGGATGCAATTTCGGGCACTACACCGCCGTAGATTTTATGTTCTTCAATCTGGGTAGCAACTATGTTTGAAAGCACCTTACGTCCTTCGACAATTGCAACCGAAGTTTCGTCGCAAGAAGTTTCAATACTTAAAATTTTCAAAATTAATCAAACCTTTTAGTCATAATTAGCGCGTCCTCTTGGGGTGCGGAGTAAAAATTTTTGCGCATTCCTTCGGTTTTAAAACCGAATTTTTGGTAAAGCGAAATCGCTGCCGCGTTTGATTCGCGCACCTCGAGAGAAATAAATGAAAGTCCTTTTTCTTTCGCAAAATCGAACAATGTATTAAGTAAAGCAGAAGCAACACCTTGCTGTCTGGCTTC
>JAZSDM010000061.1:0-3492 GCA_045531145.1 Acutalibacteraceae bacterium
CCTTTCCGCCGCAAAGCAAATGCTTGCAAACACCAATATGTCTATAACCTCAATCGCTTATAAATGTTGCTTTACCGACAGCAGTTTCTTTTCCAAAACCTTTTCAAAGGAATTCGGCATCACCCCAACCGCTTTCAGAGCAAAATACAGATAAATTGGAAACAGTGCATAAACGGAAACATTCACTTTATTACTTTAACCTCGCTTTTATTTATAGGCGCAATCTTCATCATAATAGGAATTTTCAAATTGCGCACCAAACAAAAAATCAAGGCATAAAGAAAACCCCGAAAACCGTGATGGTTTCGGGGTTTTTGAATACTCTGTAAGATAAGAAATTATCTCTTTGAGAACTGGGGTGCACGACGTGCGCCTTTGAGACCGTATTTCTTTCTTTCCTTCATACGTGGGTCACGTGTAAGGAGTCCAGCCTTTTTGAGTGCGGGACGAAGTTCAGCGTCGAACTGAAGAAGTGCACGTGAAATACCGTGACGGATTGCGCCGGCTTGACCGGTAACACCGCCGCCTGCAACACGGCATACGATATCGAACTTATCAGCAGTCTCTGTTAAGTTAAGGGGCTGACGAACGATAAGTTTTAAAGTTTCAAGACCGAAGTAATCATCAATATCTCTATCGTTGATAGTGATTTTACCGGTACCGTTGTAAACGGGAACGCGGGCTACAGAACTTTTTCTTCTGCCTGTTCCGTAAAAATAAGATTTTGCTTCAAACATTATTTCCGTCTCCCTTCTTAAAATTCATAAACTTCGGGCTTCTGAGCAACCTGTGCATATTCAGAGCCAGCGTATACGTGAAGTCTTGTAAGAGCTTTGCGGCCGATAGTTGTATCGGGCACCATACCCTTAACAGCAAGTTCCATAGCGAGTTCAGGACGGGTGCTCATTAAAGTAGCGTACTTAACTTCCTTAAGACCGCCAATGTAACCTGTGTGACGACGATAGTATTTGTTTTGTAACTTATTGCCTGTTAAAACTGCCTTATCAGCATTGATAACTACAACGTGATCACCGCAATCAACATGAGGGGTGAACTCGGGCTTTAATTTACCGCGAAGTAAATCAGCAACCCTTGCAGCAGTACGGCCGAGAGGACGGTTAGCTGCGTCGATGATGTACCATTTACGCTGAATTTCAGCAGGTTTTGCCATAAATGTTGACATAATCAAAACCTCCAAAAATAAAGTTAATTTATTGTAACGGCGAAATTCCCGTTACGTCAGCTTGAATATAATAACACACCCGAATTTGCTTGTCAACATTTATTTATAAAAAAATTAATTTACAGTTTACAATCTCTCGTTTTCTCTTATTTTCTTCTGTTTTCTTCTATTTTCTCGCTTGCGATTTTTATTTTTTGTTTGTAAAAACACCGCTGCAAAATGCAACGGTGTTAATTTTAGTTTATTTCATACATAAAATTTCTTTATTATAATATTCCGATTTTTTCGCAAGTTCTTCATTCAAATACTCAAACCCGTATTCCTCGGTTAAAGTAGGTTTGTCGGAAAAGAGGTTTGTGCCAAGTCCTAACCGCTCCCCTTCAATTCGAGCGCCTATCGACGCCAAGGTAGTTGGGAACATATCAAATGTTGCAAACTTTCTTTGTTTTTGATTATTTGTATCTACCGCCGAATTGATTATGCAGTTGTAAACCGTTCTTTCGTAATTTTCGTCTACATCTTTCATAAATTGGGGGTCCATTGTTAAGTGGTCACCATATATTATAATTGTAGTATTCTGATAGAACGGCTGTTGTTTAACCCAATTTACAAAACCGTCAATCTGTGAAGACGAGCACCTAAGCACATTGGAATATTGATATTCGTAAGTATCTTCGCAGGTATCACATTCATAACCGTCAGGAAAATGCGTATCCGCAGTTAACAGGGTTAAATTAAAGGGTTTGTTTTGAGCCGAAAGCCTTGCAAGTTCCTCTTTTGCAAACTCAAAAAGTTTTGCATCTTCAAAACCCCACCACTCTTTATAGTTTTGGGGAAGTCTTCCCGACTTTTTCAAGGCATTAACATCTAAAACCTCATAACCGCCGTGCTGAGTAAAATACAAATCCCTGTTTGCAAATTCAGCATCCGAACCCATTATAATGGCTTGATTGTAACCGTTTTTTTCAAGAATTTCACCCAAAGTTACAACACCTTGCATAAAGCCCTCTACTCTGCCGTATGCGGCAGTGGCAATCGGCACCTTTACGGTAATGCCCGAAGTTGCCGCTATCATACCGCTTGCCGTCCAGGTAGTGCCGTCATAAGCGTAAGCCCCACCCAAACCGTTTGTATTGGAAAAATTGATATTTTGCTCGGCAAGGTTGCAAAGTTCGGGTATATAATTTTCCTCAAACTGACCGCCACCCTTATATGAAGCATAGGTATTTTCCATTGATTCCGCAAAAATATAAATTAAATTCCTTTTGTTTTCGGGGAATGTGATTTTTGTGTTTGCGGGATTTACATAATTTTCTTCTATAAAAGTTGACTTGGTTGTTGCAGTTTTAGCATAAGGTAAAATATCAATCTTATAAATAAAAAACGACAATGACAAAACCGTAAAACCCAAGGCAAGAGGCAATGCAATTTTATTTAAAACAGCCGATATCCTGATTAAAATATGATTTTTAAAAACTTTTCCTGTCAGCAGGCAAAATACAAAAATCTCTAAAGCGGTAACTATTCCGCCAAATCCACCCATATAAAGAAAGCCGCTTAAAACAAGAACATTGTCCGTTCCTTTGGTAGAGGATTTTATTTGATATAAAAATTGGTCAAAACAGATACTGTCGTACTGTTCCAATAGCCAAACCGTTAAGAAAAATATGACATTAGCTAAAAAAAGTACGATTGCAGCCGCAATCATAATTTTTGACTTTTTTTGCTTCAATTCAATCACTTCTTTTGAAAAATAAATATTTCATAATTAGTATACCACAAAATTTGTTAATTCGAAAGCCATAAATTGTAAACAAATATTTAACTTGTTATTGATTTGTACGGGTAAAAATGCTACAATATTAAAAAATATATTCTTTGGAGGTTTTTATTATGTCAAAATACGCAGGTACACAAACCGAAAAAAATCTTGAAGCCGCTTTTGCAGGTGAATCTCAGGCAAGAAACAAGTATACATACTACGCTTCTAAAGCAAAAAAGCAAGGCTTTGAGCAAATTGCAGCACTTTTCTTAAAAACTGCCGACAATGAAAAAGAACACGCAAAAATGTGGTTCAAAGAACTTCATGACGGTGTTGGCGACACTAAGGATAACCTTGCCGACGCGGCCGAGGGCGAAAACTATGAATGGACCGATATGTACGCAGGCTTTGCCGAAACCGCAGAAAAAGAAGGTTTCCCCGAACTAGCGCAAAAATTCCGCTTGGTAGCCGCTATTGAAAAACACCACGAAGAACGCTACCGTGCACTTCTTAAAAACATTGAATTGGCAGAAGTTTTTGCAAAGAG
>JAZSDM010000088.1:0-4783 GCA_045531145.1 Acutalibacteraceae bacterium
CTTCTCACATCCTATGTGTGACCCACTAACCCTTGCAAGCCCCAATGAAGAGGTTAGAAAGTTCTGGATTGAACACGGTAAGGCTTGTATCAGAATTTCTCAGTACTTGGCTGAAGAATTAGGTCAAGAATGTGTAATGAACATCTGGACAGGTGACGGATTTAAAGATATCCCTGCTGACAGAATGGGTCCGCGCAAGAGATATAAAGATTCTATTGACCAAATCTTGTCAGAACCCTTTGATTTTAAAAAGGTTAAACCTTGTGTTGAATCTAAAGTATTCGGTATTGGCGTTGAAGCATATACCTGCGGTAGCGCAGAATTCTCACTTTCTTATGCTGCTGCTAACAGCGATAAATGTATTCCGCTTATGGATAACGGTCACTATCATCCTACAGAAGTTGTTTCGGATAAGATTCCTGCATTACTTACATTCTTCCCCGAAATTGCGCTTCACGTAACAAGACCTATTCGTTGGGACTCTGACCACGTTGTACTTCTTGACGACGAAACAAAAGAAATCGCTAAAGAAATTGTTCGTTGCGGTGGACTTGACGGTAGCGTTAAAATCGCCCTTGACTATTTTGATGCTTCTATCAACAGAATTTCCGCTTGGACTGTTGGTTTCAGAAATCTTCAAAAAGCATTACTTATGGCATTGCTCACACCCGACAGTATGTTAAAGGTTTTGCAGGACAGCAACAACTGGACCGAACTTATGGTATTGCAGGAAGAACTTAAAACAATGCCTTTCGGCGATGTTTGGGAACAGTACTGTAAAGAATGCGGCGCGCCTTGCGACGGTGAGTGGTTCTCCGTAATTTCAAATTACGAAACAGAAGTTTTAGCAAAACGCTGATATAAATTAAAAAACACGCTAAACTCAAAAAGTTAGCGTGTTTTTTGATAGTAATTCAATGTAATGAAGCCGTTAAAACTCATAAAAATACAAAGATATTGAAGGGAATAAGATGGAGCAAAAAATCAAAGAGCTTATCTCGGAAATGACAATAGAAGAAAAAATCGGACAACTCAATATGGAGCTAATCAGTGCTGATAATGAAAGTATCGCGCGGCTCAAGGAACTTGCAAAGCAGGGAAAACTAAGTTCCTGCATTTTAGCGTCAACCGCACTTGCAGGTGACTGTGAACAAGAAAAGTTTCTTCTGTCAGAGTTAAATGAATTACAGCGCTGTGCTGTAAAACAAAGCCGTTTGGGGATTCCCCTTATTTACGCAAGAGATATTATTCACGGTTGTAAAACTATTTTTCCGATTCCTTTAGCGCAGGCTGCTACCTGGGACTATGATATGATTAGGGATGCGGCGGCTATAATGTCTGCCGAGGCGAGTGACGATGGTATTCATTTAACCTTTGCGCCTATGCTTGATATTTGCACCGACCCAAGATGGGGCAGAATTATAGAATGTCCCGGAGAGGATCCGCTACTTGGCAAAATGTTTGCCAAGGCATCGGTTGAAGGAATTCAGGGCGAAGATATGGCACAAAGAGGAAAGCTTGCCGCCTGTGCCAAGCATTATATCGGATACGGCGCTTCGCAGGCGGGACGCGACAAGGACCCTGCAGAGTGGTCCGACTATACTTTGCATAATCGTGCATTACCTGCCTTTGAGGAGGCGATTAATAACGGTGTTGCAACAGTTATGAGTTCTTTCAACGAAATTAGTGGTGAGCCCGCAACTGCAAGTAGATATTATATGACGGATATTCTTCGTGGCAAGCTTGGTTTTGATGGATTTGTTGTTAGCGATTGGGAGGCTATTAAGCGCTTAAATTGCCAAGGTGTTTCGGATAATGACTTCCTTTCTGCCGTTCTTGCTATTAATGCCGGCGTTGATATGGATATGGTTGACGAGGTTTACAAAAATAACCTCGCAGATGCTATTGAAAAAGGCGCTGTTTCTATGCAGACGCTTGATGAAGCTGTTTGCAGAGTTTTGCGCATTAAATTTAAAATGGGGTTGTTTGACCATCCTTATACAGAAGGCTCTTTTAATAGTCCGCTTAAAAAGAAATCTCTTGAAAAAGCCAAAGAAATGAGCGCTCATTCTATGGTGCTTTTGAAAAACAATGGTGTTCTACCCCTGAATAGAGGAGAAAATGTTTCTGTCTTTGGTCCTTTTGCCACAGAGAAGGAAAGCTTGCTTGGAAGCTGGCATGCAAGCGGCGAGGAAAAAGATGTTATTTCTTTCTTTGAGGGAGTTTGTTCAGTCAATGGCACAGAAAACAGCCGACTGATTAAAGA
Source organism: Acutalibacteraceae bacterium (assembly GCA_045531145.1). GTDB lineage: Bacteria > Bacillota > Clostridia > Oscillospirales > Acutalibacteraceae > UBA737. The sequence continues at coordinate 2,267 of JAZSDM010000088.1, forward strand.
GTCGGATTTAGGCTTTGCAGAGCAGTCCGAGGTTTGCCTTGTAGCAGTGGGAGAAAGTTGGAAAATTACCGGCGAGGGAAAAACTATGCCTAATATCGAACTGCCCGAGGAACAGGTTAGTGCCATTGATAAAGCTAAAAGTCTTGGAAAAAAGGTGGTTGCAGTTATCTTTGCGGGCAGGCCACTTGCTTTGGGTGATATTATGAACCAGTGCGATGCTATTCTTTGGGCATGGCACGGTGGAAATATGTGTTCTCTTGCTGCGGCTGAAATATTGTTTGGTGATTTTAACCCTTGCGGTAAACTTCCTGTTACATTTCCAAGATACACAGGCCAAATACCCATTCACTATAATCACAACAGAAACGAATATATCTTAAGCGGTTATTACGAGCATAATCCTTATGTTTCTACGGTTGGGAACAGTACTCCGCTATTTGTTTTTGGTCACGGACTGTCCTACACAGAATTTGAATATTCAAATTTCCGCACAGAGAAAAAGAATAACGCTTTTGAAATTACATTTGATATTCATAACAAAGGAAACTTTGATGGTTTTGAGATTGCACAGTGTTATATTCAAGATGTTGTTGCAAGTATGTCAAGACCTATAAAAGAGCTAAAGGCTTTTAAAAAGCTTTATATCGGGCATGGAGAAACAAAAACCGTTAGATTTTGTTTAACAAGAGAGGATTTGTCATTTTACGATAGGTTTGGCAGAAAGGTTTTTGAAGCGGGAGATTTTAAGGTGGAAATTGGAAACTCTTCCCGTGATATTTACTTCTCTAAAACAGAATTTCTTGATTTTTTGGTTTCAGTCTAACCGTCCCCTTGCGCACTATATTTTATAGAATAAATAGAAGGCTTTTCAGTCTTCGAATTTACATTAAACCGCCGAAGAAATTCGGCGGTTTTTATTACATTTAAAAATGCAAGTGAAATTTGTCGAAATAAAAAATATTTTTATAGTTTATACCTATTACATAACGGTAATACTGACTATGTAAACGTCACGGAGGTACTGTTATGTATAATAAGGTTTCTATTTGCGGGGTTGACACTTCAAAATTGCCTGTTTTAAAGGAGGCGGAAAAGGAGAAACTTTTAATAGAAGTTAAAAAAGGCAGTAAAAGGGCAAGGGAAGAATTGATAAGCGGTAATTTGCGCTTGGTTTTAAGCGTAATACAGCGTTTTACCGGCAGGGGTGAAAATTTGGACGATTTGTTTCAGGTGGGTTGTATCGGGCTGATAAAGTCGATAGATAATTTTGATATTACCCAGAATGTAAAATTTTCCACCTATGCTGTTCCGATGATTATTGGTGAAATCAGGAGATATTTAAGGGATAATAATCCAATAAGAGTGAGTCGTTCTATAAAGGATACTGCATATCGGGCAATGCAGGTGAAAGAGCGGCTTTTGAGCCAAAAACAAACCGAACCTACGGTTGAAGAAATTGCCGAAGAACTCCAAATTCCTGTTATGGATGTTGTAATAGCGCTTGAAAGTATTGTAAGCCCAATGTCTCTTTATGATCCGGTTTATTCAGACGGCGGTGATACTATTTATGTACTTGACCAAGTGGGTGATAACAACGACGATAAAAACTGGTTGCAAGAAATTTCTTTCCGTGAGGCAATTAAAAATTTAAGCAGTAGGGAAAAGAATATATTAAGCCTTAGGTTTATGCAAGGGAAAACACAAATGGAGGTTTCACAGGAAATAGGAATTTCACAAGCGCAAGTTTCACGCCTTGAAAAAGGCGCATTGGATAAAATAAAATCATAAAATAAAGGGCTATCTTGAGATAGCCCTTTAAATTTAGTCTTTGTGGTTTAAGAGTGTGGTTATTTTATCGTTTTGGGTAAGAATATGTCCTAACCCGTAAAGAATGAAAAGGTTTATCAAAGAAATAAGTAAACCTAAAATCAAAACTGCTATCGAAACAAGCATAAATATTTCATCTAACAGTACAAGTATAACCGCAATGAGTATAAATACAAGCAAAATTGCGATTGAAACTACGAAAGCCACAACTTTGAGTATTTTATCAATGTTCTGAATTCTGAAAAATTCGGGAACATGTTGTAAAGCGCGTAGCACTTTCTGGGATATTTCTTTTGCTGAAGTTGCCTTTTTAGATGAAGAAGTTTTCTTTTTCATAAATAACACCTCGTTTAAACCTTTTTAACACCAATATTAACCGTTTCGCCGTTTATATCCCATTCCTTAACAAAACCGTCTGTATTGCCAACAGTGAGAGAATCTGCCAAAGTATCACCGGCAATAGAGGAAGTATATTTTTGGGCAATTTGTGTTACGGTGTTACTGCCGTTTAATGTAATTTCAATATGATCGGTAACATTAAAGCCCGCCTCTTTACGCATTGTTTGAATTTTGCTTATAAGTTCGCGAACAAAACCTTCGGCAATTAATTCGTCGGTCAAAACAGTATCAAGTGCTACTGTAATACCGTTGTCGCTAAGGGTAAAGAAACCTTCTTTTTGGTTAGCGTCA
>JAZSDM010000076.1:0-13047 GCA_045531145.1 Acutalibacteraceae bacterium
GATTTTTATTGTTGTAGTTATCCATTAAAAATCACCCCGCTTTCACAATTATTATTTGTGAAAATGGGGTGATTATTCTTATACGCCGAATAAATTTCGCGCGTTATTGTAAGAAATTTCCAAAATTTTTTCGGTAGTTTCGCCTTTGATTTCGGCAATTTTTTGGGCTGTTAAGTAAATCATTTCGGAATGATTTGTTTTGCTTCTGAAAGGCGCAGGTGTAAGGTAAGGTGCGTCGGTCTCAAGAAGTAAACGCTCAAGCGGCAGCATTTTTACAACATCGGGTAGTTTTTTTGCGTTTTTAAATGTTATAACGCCGCCAATCCCTAAATACATATCAAGGTTTAAAACCTCTTGCGCCATCTCGACACTTGAAGAAAAACTGTGTATAACACCTTTGGGTTTGGTTTGTTTTAAAATTTCCAAAGTGTCAGCGTGGGCATCACGGTCGTGAACGATTACGGGTAAATCAAGTTTTTTTGCAAGTGCAAGCTGTTCTTTAAAAATTTGTTTTTGCGTTTCCTTATTGTCAGAAACCCAGTAATAATCAAGCCCGATTTCGCCAATTGCAACGCATTTTTGATGTTTTGCAAAATTTTCAATATCTGAAATGGTTGTAGGTGATTCGATATTGCCTGGGTGAATACCAACTGCACTGTATACGAAAGGGTATTTCTCGGCAATTTCAAGGCATTTTTGGTTGCTTGCAAAATCACAACCGCAGTTTATGATTCTTCCCACACCGTTTTGGTGCATTTTTTCCATTAACTCATCTAAGATACCGTCAAACCTTTGGTCGTCATAATGGGCATGTGTATCATAGATTTCAACCTGTGTTAAGGGACCTAAATTACAAAATTCCATCATCTTATTTTACTGCCTGCAGGTACATCGTCTATAAAGATCACCTTAATATCGTCACCGCAGTCAGCCGCCAAAATCATACCTTGCGATTCTATACCGCAAAGGGTGGCGGGTTTAAGGTTAGAAACCAATATTACGGTTTTTCCTACAAGTTGTTCGGGAGTATAGAATTTTGCAATACCCGATGCTACAGTACGGCTTTTACCGCTGCCGTCATCAAGGGTGAGTTTGAGAAGTTTTTTGGCTTTCGGCACACTTTCGCAAGCAGTTATTTTTGCCGCGGTAAGTTCCACTTTTGCAAAATCTTCTATACCGATTTGTTCGCTTGTAACTACATTTTCAGCCTTTTCTTCTTTTGCAGCTTCCTGTTCGGCGGCAACTTCGGCTAAAACTTTTTCACTGTCCAAACGGGCAAAAAGCGGAGTAGCAGTGCCAACAGAATATTCTTTTGTATTGCCGAAAGAAAGTTCACTGTCATTACAGCAAAGTTGCGCTTTTATACTTTCGCAACTGTCGGGCATAACGGGAGAGAGCATAACACCTAAAATACGGATACATTCAAGCAAATTGTAAAGTACGGTATTAAGGCGCGGTTTTTGGTTTTCGTCCTTTGCCAAAGACCAAGGAGTTGTTTCGTCAATATATTTATTACAACGTTTTGCAAGTGTCATAACAGCATCAACTGCTTCAGCATTATGATAAATATCCATAAGGTTTTTGTATTTTTCAATTGCATTAGTTGCTTCGCTGATAAGCTCTTTGTCGCACTCTTCGGTAGCTTCGCCGAAAGAAACCTTACCGTCAAAATACTTGTTGGTCATTGCAACCGAACGGTTCACAAGATTGCCTAAGGTATTTGCAAGGTCAGCATTGAACTTGGTTATAAAGCTTTCGTAGGTAAAAGTGCCGTCCTGCGCGAAAGAAACTTCCGAAAGTAAATAATAACGCACAGCGTCTATACCAAAACGCTTTGCAAGGTCGTCAGCGTAAACAACATTGCCTTTGGACTTGCTCATTTTATCTTCGCCAACAAGCACCCACGGATGACCTAAAACCTGTTTAGGTAAAGGCTCACCTAAAGCCATAAGAATAATCGGCCAGTAAATTGTGTGGAAACGGACGATATCTTTACCTATAACGTGAAGGTCAGCCGGCCACAGTTTGCGGTATTGTTCGGAATTATCTTCAGTATCGTAACCAATACCTGTTATATAGTTGGAAAGGGCATCTATCCAAACGTAAATTACATGTTTTTCATCAAAACTTACAGGTACACCCCATTTGAAAGAACTTCTTGAAACACATAAATCAGAAAGTCCCGGTTTTAAGAAGTTATTTATCATTTCGTTTTTACGGGATTCGGGTTTGATAAAATCGGGGTTTTGTTCATAATATTCAAGCAATTTGTCTTGATATTTGCTGAGTTTGAGGAAGTAAGCTTCTTCTTTCGAGTCAATTACTTCACGGCCGCAGTCGGGGCATTTACCGTCTACAAGTTGGGATTCGGTATAAAAAGACTCACAAGGTACACAGTATTTACCTTGATATTCGCTTTTGTAAATATCGCCCTGTTCGTATAACTTTTTAAATATTTTTTGTACAGTTGCTTCGTGATAATCGTCAGTAGTGCGGATGAATTTATCATACTTTGTATTAAGACTGTCCCACACTGATTTTATAACCGAAGCGGCGTTATCAACATATTCTTTTGGGGTTATACCTGCCGCGTTTGCGCGTTCTTCAATTTTTTGACCGTGCTCGTCAGAACCTGTCATAAGAAATACATCAAAGCCCATCATTTTCTTATAACGGGCAATCATATCGGCAAGGACGATATCATAAGCGTTGCCGATGTGCGGCTTGCTTGAAGCATAAGCTATTGCGGTTGTAATATAAAATTTCTTGTTGTTTGACATAAAAAACACTCCGTTCTTATGGTTTTTGAGTGAGATAGAGAATATATGAAGCAGCGGTTGAAATAAGGGTATATAACAAAACTGTACCGCTGCTTATAAGCGAACCCGAACCGTTAAAGGAAGAATAGGCAAATATTATTATTCCTAAAATTGCGGTGATAATATACAAAACCGAAAGTAATGTGTTACTGCGGCGTATCTTGTTAGCACAGTTTATTATTTTGGCAAGCGCTATGGATGAACCTTTAAAGGCTGCCGGTGCAGAGCATGAATCTTCTTTGGAAATTGAACTTTTATACATATGACAGCCTGCCGCACTCATCACGGTTACGCAGTCTTCATAAAGGCCCAAATAATCGCAAATCATTTCCTGTGTTATGTTAGGATCGGTATTACTTACCAGAATGGTTACGCCCATTTTAGTAAGTCTTCTGAGTTCTCTTGTAACAGTTGGGCTTACGTCATACTGTACCATAAGCAAAGCACAAACCTTGTCACTGCTTGCAACATAAACAGGGAAGTAGCCGTTACGTAAAATTTTACGGTCAACTTCAACGCTTGGCACGGTTATTCCGTGTGCTTCCATAAGGGTGCGGTTGCCGATAAATAAAAGTTTATTGTCAACCCAACCCGAAATACCCATTTTGTCTTCGTATTTAACTGTATCAGAATCGGGGAGGGTAGTAATATTACTTTCACCGGCGATTCTTTTAAATATGGGCGCTAAGGGACTGTTTAAAGTTTCGGTAAGTGATGCCGCGCGAAGTATGGTTTCGTCAAGGTTATTTTCCGACAGCACCTTCATTTGATGAAGTGTTACCGTTCCTATTGGGAAAAGGTCAGTGGAATTAAGCACTAAACCGTTTGCCATTTCTATTGACTCGGCACCTGCTTTGCCCGCAATCATACAACCCCATTTATTGAGTTTTTTAGCAGCCGAATAAAGCGGAAGATTATCAATAAAGAAAAGTGACGGGAGCGATGCAAAACATTGGATTGCCGCAGCAGCATAGAAACCGTAAACCGCACCGTCAAAATAGTATGCAGCTGTGAATCCTGCCGCAAGGGAAAGTATAAGCGATAAAACCGTAACAGTAGGGAGTCTACCGTTCAAAAATGTGCCGAAGGTGGAGTATTTCATATAATCATCAATATGCTGGCAATTTTGAGGAGCAGCAATAAGCGCATCACCTTCAATAGAGTTTTTTGCCATTGCAAAGGTTACTGCGGGGTCACCTATAAGTTTGACTGCACGTTTTTCCTTGCTTGAGGCAATTTGTTTCAAATTAGAAAGCATATATGAGTGCTTTCTGAATTTGCCGATCGCCCTTAAAGAAAGTATAACGCATAAACTCAAAAGTAAGTCAAGCACGATTTCACCGTTTAATATACCGATAATTGCATATAAAAGTACCGAAAGGCTTGAAAGTGAAGCCGAAACATCAGAAAAAGATTTTTTGGTAAAGATTTTAGGTATGGATAAAAACATATCCATATTAAGTAACACAACTATGAATGTAAGCGCTGTGCAAACTATCATTGATGTTAAAGTTTCACCTAAAACAAATTCTGACATAATGGGTAATTTCATAAGGCTAAGTATAAGTGAAAGTAAAACCGAAAAACAGGAAACCACAAAACAGCGGCGTTTTAAAATTGAAAAAATTCTGATGTGTTTTTTGCTGTCGATTTCTGTTTTGATTTCTGTTTTTGGCACAAAATCTTCGAAATCGTTTTTTTCAAGGGTTACACGGCTGTCTTCGGGTGTGTTGGCTGTGTCTTCAATTCGCTCAAGTTCGCCTGTAAGGTCAATAGGTCTTGTTTGGGTTGTAACAACAATTTTGGATTGTGCCGAATCTTCGGCGGTCACAGGTGTGAAAGTGATAGTAGCACCCTCAGAAATATCAGTGTCAGGCTTTTGCGATACGGATATTTCACTGTCAATATCCGAAATTACAAAAGGAACGCTTGACTGTACATTTTTAACAGGTGCGCTAATCTGTATCTTATCTTCAAACTCATCTTTTTGGGGTTCGGGTTCAATTGGTTGCGGTTCTGGTTCAGGTTCAACTGTTTGTTGTTCTGCAACACTTTCTGCCGCTTTTTGTTCAACATATTTGCCCAAATAATCAAACGAAATGTCATACTTTTGAGCAAGCTTGTCAATGACCTTTTGATCGTCTGTTTTAAGAATTTCATCAACGCTTTCAAGGGTGTATGCGGGTTTTGTCTGGGCAGATGCATCTTTTCCTTGGTCGTCAAGTATGTAAGGCTTGCATTTTTCAAGCAAAGTGCGGTTGTCTTTATCTGTTGCCTGGCGCATTCGTTTTTTAAGCGAATCCAACGCGCCCGAACTGTCAAACCTCTGTGAAGTATTTATTTTGGAGGACAGCACTTCTTCAGGGGTTAAAGCGTGCGAAGGCTCAGGCAAAGTTTCACCTGTGGATATAGAATCGCTGTTTTGTTCGTGGTCTAAAATGAGAAAGTTATCATCCTGCTTTTTTGAAAAAATTTTCATTTATAATCTCCGTCCTAAGAGTTTAACTTCTTCTTTTGCGTACTACTTCGTACATTAAAATTCCTGCCGCTACCGAGGCATTAAGTGAGTTGATTTTGCCGTTCATAGGAAGACTTACAATCTCGTCGCATTTTTTTGCGGTAAGTTCGCCTATGCCTTTGCCCTCGTTTCCAATTACTAAAGCACAAGGGCAATCAAAATCAATTTTTTCATAATCGGTACCGTCCATATCAGCACCAAAAACCCAAACACCGTTTTCCTTTAAAAATTCAATGGTGTTTGAAATATTGGTAACGCGCGCTACTTTCATATATTCAAGCGCACCGCTGGCACTTTTTGCAACCGTTGCATTAAGGGAAGCGCTTCTTCTTTTTGGAATAATTATTCCGTGCACGCCTGATGCTTCTGCCGTACGGATTATTGCTCCTAAATTGTGCGGGTCTTCAATCCCGTCGCAAATTATAATAAAAGGTTTTTCGTTCCTTTTGCTTGCCAAGTCCAAAATATCCTGCGGTTCGCAGTATTCCTGTTCGGCAAATAACACCGCAACACCTTGGTGGTTAGCGCCGCCGCAGTAATAATCTAATTTTTGGGGGCTTACTTCTTTAATTAAAATGCCTTTTGCTTTGCATTTTGCAATAATTGCGGTAACCGAACCGCCGCTTACCCCGTGGGATACTAAAAGGCGGTCAATTTCTCTGCCCGAGCGCACTGCTTCAAGCACGGGATTTCTACCGCAAATGATATTGTAGCCTTGTTCTTTTTTATTTTCCATAACACTTCAACTCTAAACATAAATATTCATCATAGATTATACCACATTATAATCTAAAATTAAATAGTAAATTTATAAATAATATTAAATATTTTTGGAAAAATAATTAAAAACTTTACAAGGGTGATTTTTATGTCAGAAATTTGTGTTAAGTCGGTTAAAGGTTTTGAACTTCTTGATTCGCGTGGAAACCCTACGGTAGCGGTAGAGGTCACTTTGTGTGATGGCAGTGTTGGGTTTGCAATTTCACCTTCAGGGGCATCTACAGGTATGTTTGAAGCACACGAAATGCGTGACAGTGAAAGTGAAAGATATTTTGGCAAAGGCGTAAAAAAAGCGGTTGATGCGGTAAATAATGAAATTGCTCCGAAAATTTTGGATAAAAACCCTTTAAATCAAAGGGAAATCGATGAATTTTTAATTGCACTTGACGGCACAAAAAATAAATCGCGTTTAGGCGCAAATGCAATTTTGGCAGTGTCATTAGCGGTAGCAAAAGCAGCGGCAAAATCACTTAAAATACCTTTGTACCGCTATATCGGCGGAATAAACGGTGTGTGCTTGCCAAGACCAATGCTTAATATTTTAAACGGCGGCGCACACGCGGCTAATAACATTGATATTCAGGAGTTTATGATAATTCCTTACGCTTGCGAAAGTTTTAGTGAAGGTTTAAGACAATGCACCGAAATTTACCATACTTTAGGCAAAATTTTAAAGGAGCATAACAAAGCTTCGGGTGTAGGTGACGAGGGCGGTTTTGCGCCCGATTTGGAAAGTGATGAGCAGGCAATAGAAATTATTGTAAAGGCAATAAAAAAGGCGGGTTACACCACCGAACAAATAAAAATTGCGTTGGATGTTGCTTCAAGTGAATGGTACGAAAGCGGACATTATTTATTACCTAAGCGAAATAAAAAAATGACTGCCGAAGAACTGATTTCTTACTACGAGGAATTAATTCAAAAATACCCGATAATTTCTATTGAAGACGGTGTTGCCGAAAACGATTGGGACGGTTGGCGCAAACTTACCGAAAAATTGGGTCATAAAATTCAGCTTGTGGGGGACGATCTGTTCGTAACCAATACCGAAAGGCTTAAGACAGGAATAGAGAAAAAATGCGCAAATTCCATTCTTATAAAACTTAATCAAATAGGAACTCTTACAGAAACACTGGACGTAATAGAACTTGCACGAAAGAACGGGTATACGGCGGTAATTTCTCACCGCTCGGGTGAGAGTGAGGATACCACCATTGCTGATTTGGCTGTGGCGGTAAACGCAGGGCAGATAAAAACAGGAGCGCCTTGCAGAACGGACAGAGTTGCAAAATATAACAGATTGTTAGTTATTGAAGATGAACTTAAATAGAAAAGAGATGCCTTTAAAAAGGCATCTCTTTTACGCTATAAACTGCAAAATATCTTTAAACATTTCTTCCTTACAAGTGTCATTATGTATTTCGTGGCGGCAGTCGGGATAAAGTTTTAAAGTGACATCTGCGCCGTTTGCTTTAAGGTTTTCATAAACTGTTTTAACCCCTTTACCGTAATTACCAACGGGGTCTTTATCGCCGGAAATTAAAAATATCGGTAAAGTTTTGCTTATATTTTTAAACCATTCTTTTCGGTTGCAAAGTGACAAAAGTTTCATTAAATCAAGCATAGCCGATAACGAAAATTTAAAGGTACAGAATTTGTCTTTTTCGTATTTTTCTATAATTTCTCTGTCCTTAGTTAGCCATTCATAATTTGAAGGTCCGTCAAAACCTTTATTATAACTGCCGAAAGCGAGATTCTGAACGGTTTTTGAAATATATTTTTCGCCGTTTATGAACTTTTTAAAACTTGCAAAGGCAATACCGATTTTCGAGAGCGGATTAGGGCCTGATGTACCGCAGATAATGAGTTTTTGGTACTTGTCGGCGTGAGTTTCGGCAACAAGTCTTGCAATAAATGAACCCATTGAATGTCCCATAAGTGTAACAGGTAATAACGGATACATTTGTTTTACTGTATCTGTAAAGGCGGCAACATCATTTACAAGGTATCGCCAACCGTTGTTGTGAGCAATAAAACCGAGTTCGCTGTCATCTTTAGCGGTTTTGCCGTGACCCAAATTATCAAAACCAAACGTAACATAGCCGTTTTCGGCTAAAAAAGACATCAAGTGGTCGTAACGGTCGATATATTCGGTCATTCCGTGAACAATATGGAAAAGGCCTTTGATATCGCCCGACGGTATAAAAATTTTACCTTGCAAAGTGTGAATATTATCGGTACTTACAACCGATAACGCCCTTATTTCGTAAGCCATAATTTACTCCTTAGAAAAAGTTTTTGAGGCATTTACTGCTTTTTTCCAGCCGTTTAAAAGATTTTGTTTTTTGTCTTCACTGATTGACGGTGTAAAGGAATTATGTTTAATCTTTATTTCTGAAAGTTCCCCTGTATTTTTCCAAAAACCAACCGCAAGTCCTGCTAAAAATGCCGCACCTAAAGCGGTGGCTTCGGCGGATTCGGGGCAAATGACTTTTGTGTTTGAAATATCAGACTGGAACTGCATTAAAAATTTGTTGTTAGAAGCCCCGCCGTCTGCAAGAATAGAGGCAACTTTCATTCCTGTATCGGCTGATAATGCGGATAAAAGGTCGTTTGTTTGGTAAGCGATGGATTCCAATGCCGCTCTTATAATATGATTTTTGTTACTGCCCCTTGTAAGACCGCAAATTGTACCCTTAGCGTACATATCCCAATAAGGCGCGCCAAGTCCCGTAAACGCGGGAACGATGTAAACACCGTTGTTATTCTCAACCGAAAGGGCAAATTTTTCACTTTCCTGAGAATTGGAAATAAGACCTAATTCATCACGTAACCACTGTATAACCGCACCGCCGACAAAAACACTGCCTTCCAAAGCGTAATTAATTTTACCTGTGAAAGAAGCGGCAATAGTTGTTAAAAGTCCGTTTTTGCTTCTGTAAGCGGTGGAGCCTGTGTTCATAAGCAAAAAACAGCCTGTGCCGTAGGTGTTTTTAATGTCACCGCTTTCAAAACAGCGCTGACCGAAGAGAGCGGCTTGTTGGTCGCCCGCAATACCTGAAACGGGGATGTTTTCACCTAAAATATTAACTTCACCGTAAATTTCACTGCTTGATTTAACTTGAGGTAGCATACTTTCGGGAATATCTAAAATTTCGAGTAATTTTTTATCCCAACAAAGATTATGAATGTCAAAAAGCATTGTACGGGAAGCGTTTGTATAATCAGTAATATGTATTTTACCGCCTGAAAGTTTCCAGATAAGCCAGGTGTCCACCGTGCCGAAAAGTAAATTTCCGTCTTCTGCTTTTTGGCGTGCGCCCTCAACATTATCCAGAATCCACTTAATTTTTGTTGCGCTGAAATAAGCGTCAATTTTAAGACCTGTGGTTTTGGATATATAATCTTCCAAACCCTGTGTTTTAAGGTCTTCGCAAATATCGGCAGTACGGCGGCATTGCCATACAATCGCGTTATATACAGGCTCGCCTGTGGTTTTATCCCAAATAATTGCGGTTTCGCGTTGATTGGTAATACCTACCGCCGCAATTTCGCGCGGGTCAACACCCGCTTTGGTTATACATTCACTAAGGGCAGATACCTGCGCCGAGTAAATTTCCAATGGATTATGTTCCACGTACGAGGGTTTGGGGTAAATTTGGGTAAATTCGCGCTGTGCTACCGATACGGGATTGGCGTTTTTATCGAATAAAATTGCTCTGGCACTTGTGGTGCCTTCGTCAAGACTGAGTATATATTTTTTCATATATTTAACCCTTTTTAATGACTCTCGGCACTCTTGGAGAAATGCCGCATATAATTTCGTAATTAATAGTACCGCACATATCGGCTAAAGTATCAACCTTTAAATCTTTGCCGAAAAGTATTACTTCGTCACCCATTTTAACATCGGGAATATTTGATACATCTACAGACATCTGGTCCATACAAATTCTGCCGATAATATCGGCTTTTTTGCCGTTTATAAGCACAAAGCCTTTGCCCGATAAAAGACGTGGATAACCGTCAGCATAGCCTGCTGTTACTGTAGCAATTTTCATTTTTTTATCTGCTTTAAAGGTTCTGCCGTAACCTACTGTGTCATGGGGATTGATTTCCTTAACCATTGAAACTACCGATTTTACGGTCATAACAGGAATCAAATCGTCTTCTATATTCATATCATTCGATGGAGAAAGTCCGTAAAGCGATATACCTACACGCGAAAGGTCCAAATGTTTCTCGTCGTCTAAGAGGAATGCCGCCGAATTACAGCAGTGTATTAAATTTGGTTTAAGACCTGATTGCTCAAATTTTTTAACGGCATTTTCAAAACGGCAATACTGACTGTCTGTAAAATCGTCACGTTTATTCAAATCACAGTCGGCATTAGCAAAATGGGTGAATACACCGTCAAATACAAATCCTTCAAGTTTTGCCGAAAAAATCGCGTCTTCTATACCTGAAAGTAAATCGTTTCTGCAATCAAAACCTAAACGGCTCATACCGGTATCAAGTTTTATATGTACCTTGATTTTTATATTATTTTCAACCGCCGCGTTCGACAATTCTAATGCGTATTCTTTGGAATAAACGCACTGCAAAAGGTCGTTTTTATAAAGTTCGCAAACATTATTAACAGGTGTGTAGCCTAAAATTAATATAGGTTTTTCTATTTTAAGATTGCGAAGGGCAATGGCTTCTTCAATGTTGGAAACCGCAAAATAATCGGCACCGTTTTGTTGTAAAACGGGGGCAACAGCCGCTACCGAATGACCGTAAGCATCGGCTTTAACTACTGCCATTATTTTGGAACCGCTTGCTTTTTGTTTTAATATTTTAAAGTTATGTACAAGGGCATTTAAATCAATTTCCGCCCAAGTTCTGTGTAAAAAACCCATAACATCACCTCATAATAAAACATTATACCAATTTATTTTACATTTTGCAATCGCTTATTCGTAACCGTTGCCAACGGGATAAACAAAAGGCTTAAAATCGCCCAGAAAAAAGAGTATAAAAAGCAAATTTGTCCTTTAAAATTTAAAGGCATTCGGCTGTAATCCCAAACACCCTTTTTTAAAATAATGTTAAACACAATACCAAAAATAAGTTCAATAAAGGTTACAAAACCGCTTCCAATTATTGCTTTTATAAAAATATTTGCTTTTTTCATTTTTTTGCCTATTCTGGCAAAGCCCAAAAAACAAATTCCGCCCGCAGTAAGCATTGAAGGGTGGGTGAATCCACGCCATAAAATTTCTATAAGTCCGTATCCTAAAGCCCCGATACCAAACATTAAAAAATTTACTTTCCTCAAAAAATCACCGAAGTTATTATCTGTGATTTATATTATAATATGCAAAGAAGGCGGTAAACTACCGCCTTCTGTTTGCAATTATTAAAAATCTTAAAAGTTGTGTTAAAGATACTAAAAATGAAGAAATATAGGTCATAGCCGCAGCAGATAATACCTTGCGGGCCCCCTTAATTTGCTGTGAATCGGTTAAAATGCCGTAATTTTTTACCGCATTTAAAGCGCGTGCGGAAGCATTGAACTCAACAGGAAGTGTTACAAGTTGGAAAACAAGCGCAACCCCAAAGAAAATAATGCCCAAATTCATAAGAAAACTGAAATTAAAAAGCAATCCTATTAAAAGAAGCGGTACCGAAAGTCTCGAAGCTAAATTGCAAACAGGATATATTGCAGAACGAATTTTAATTGGTGTATAACCTTTAGCGTGTTGTACTGCGTGACCTGCTTCGTGTGCGGCAACACCGACTGCCGAAATACTGTAAGAATCATAAACCGAGTCAGAAAGTCTAATAACGTTGGTTTTAGGGTCGAAATGGTCAGTAAGGTGACCGCTTACGCGTTCTACTTTAACATCGTAAACACCGTTAGATTCAAGTACTTTTCGTGCGGCGTCAGCACCGCTGAAGGAAGTGCCTATTTTAGAGTATTTTGAAAATGTGGTTTTTACCCCAATACTTGCAAACAAAGACAAAACTATTGCGGGTAAAACTAAATATAAATAAAGTGGGTCTATTCCGTAATAATACAATTAAATCACTCCGAAAAAATTAAACGTTAAACCTGAAAAGAACAATATCTCCGTCTTTCATAACATATTCCTTGCCTTCGCTTCTTACAAGGCCTTTTTCCTTTGCGGTAACCATATTTGAGCCACAGGCAACAAAATCGTCAAAGCTTATAACCTCCGCGCGTATAAATCCGCGTTCAAAATCGGTGTGGATTTTACCTGCTGCCTGAGGTGCTTTTGTACCTTTTGTAATAGTCCAAGCGCGAACTTCGGGTTTGCCTGCAGTAAGATAGGAAATAAGACCTAAAAGGTGGTAGCATTTTTGAATCATTCTGTCAAGTCCCGAACGTTCAAGTCCTAATTCTTCTAAAAACATTGATTTTTCATCATCGTCAAGTCCCGAAATTTCAGCTTCCAAAGCGGCACAAATGGGTAATATTTCTGCCTTTTCGGTTTCAGCAATAGTTTTTACGGTATTATAGTTTTTATTACTTTCAATTCCGTTTATAAAGTCATCTTCACTCATATTGCAAGCGTAAATAACAGGTTTTGCCGAAAGAAGCGCGGTTGTGTTAATAATTTCCTGTTCGCTGTCGTCATTAATTTCAACCGAACGGGCGGGAAGTCCGCTTTCTAAATGGGCTATAAGTTTCTTTAAAAAGTCCACTTCTGTTTGCATTTTCTTGTCGCCCTTTAAGGCTTTTGTTGCTTTGTCCAAACGGCGTTGTGCCATTTCAATATCCGAAAAGATAAGTTCAAGGTTGATGGTTTCAATGTCTCTTTGCGGGTCTACCGAACCTTCAACGTGGATAATATCGGTGCTTTCAAAACAACGCACAACGTGAACAATAGCGTCAACCTCACGTATATTTGAAAGGAATTTGTT
>JAZSDM010000012.1:0-52898 GCA_045531145.1 Acutalibacteraceae bacterium
GGCTTGTAGCCTTCGGCAATGTAGATCTTGTTCATAAGGTATGCAACCTTTCCGATGGAATATAGCTCCTATTGTATTCGTTTTTTTTCTAAAATCAAGTAGGAGGATGTTTTTTTGGAGATTTGCAACAGGATGCTCCCGGAACAGAAGAGAAAACTAAACTTTTTTCCAATAGAAAGCACCCGCTTTTCAGCGGGTGCCGATTATGAAAGAACCTTCTGAATGAATTCCCTGGCGATTTTTTGATATCTGGGAGTATCCACCAGATAGCTGATGCCATGGGCAGCGTCCGGAAAGGTATGCCGCTGCACCATTTTGGGGTTCGCTTCGGCTGCCTCTGCACTCATTTCACAGGGAACATAGTGGTCGGCTTCTCCGTGAATAATCAGAATGGGAACCTTGGTATGCTGAACCGCCCGGACTGCATCGGTTTCCAGCAGGTCGAAACCGCCGAAAATTCTGGCACCCAGAATGGCAAAGGGCTTGATCAGCCATTGGGGAAAGACGGTGGTTTTGCCCACATGGAGGATCACATCCAGAGGCTTAGCAAAGGGGCAATCTGCGATGATACCTTTCACATTATGGGGCAGTTCCAGCTCAGAAGCCATCAGCACGGTAGCGCCGCCCATGGAGACACCGTACAGGAGAATCTGCACATCTGCCCCGAATCTCATTATGGCATAATTCACCCAGCACAGCAGGTCCCTGCGCTCCAGGATGCCGAAGCTGATGGTATTGCCTTCGCTCTTTCCGTGAGCCCGCTGCTCAATCAGCAGCAGGTTGTGCTCCATCTGAAAGGTCAGCTCGGAACCACCGGAGAAATCGGTGATGGGATTGCTCCGGTAGCCGTGAAAGCCCATATCCAGCGGGGCACCGTCTTTAATATGATAGTATCTGCCTTCCAGCCTCAGACCGTCTTCGGAAACAATGCGCACCCGCTCATAGGGCCGATCATTCAGCTGGTGATAGATCCGCTTCATTTCCGGCCGGTAAGGGTCGTACTGGGGATCCTTGGGATTGTTGAGTTTCTCCCGGTCCTTCGGGGGAGAATAAAAGGCAATTTTGTAGGCCAGGAAGGATCCGGCCAGAAGAATCACTGCCGCCAGACAGATAAAAACAACAAGCATAATAAACACCCCAGTCAGATTCTGGACAGAATCCAATCATTTTAACCCATTATATAGAAACCGCTCTCCCGTTTCAAGTACGGGAGAGCGGAAATTGCGTTTACAGGGGAGTGGGCTCGTCACCAACTGCCATAATGTCGTAGGGGGTGGTCTGGTAGACGAAGTAGTTCAGCCAGTTGCTGTAAAGCAGGTTGCCATGACCACGCCAGCGGACAATGGGTGCCTTGGAGTCATCGTCATTGGGATAGTAGTTTTTGGGAACCTGGATGGGCAGACCCTGGTACTTGTCCCGTAGGTATTCCCGCTCCAGCGTATCGGGATCGTACTCAGAGTGACCGGTTACGAAGATCTGACGACCTTCCTTGTTCATCACGATATAGACACCGGCTTCTTCGGAGGAGGCAAGAATCTTCAGCCCGGGCGTGGATTCAATATCCTCCCGGCGAATGGTGGTATGCCGGGAATGCGGCACCCAGAATTCATCATCAAAGCCCCGGAGCAGAATGGCATGCTTGTAGTCCGCCTTGTGTTTAAACACGCCGAACATTTTTTCCGGCAGGGGATATTTCTGAATACCGTAATGATAATAAAGACCAGCCTGAGCGCCCCAACAAATATGGAATGTGCTGTGAACATGGGTTTTAGTCCATTCCATTATGGTGCAAAGTTCTTCCCAATATTCTACCTCTTCAAAAGGCAAATGTTCTACGGGCGCGCCTGTGATTATCATACCGTCAAAGGTTTTGTCCTTAACATCGTCAAAAGTTTTGTAAAACGCGAGCAAATGCTCGGCAGAAGTGTTTTTAGACTTATGACTTTTGGTGTGAATAAGTTCCAAATCAACCTGCAAAGGCGAGTTACCGAGAAGTCGGGAAAGTTGGGTTTCGGTTTCTATTTTTTTAGGCATTAAATTCAGCAATAATATCTTCAAAGGACGAATATCCTGTGTTATGGCTCTTGTTTCGGTCATAACAAAGATATTTTCATCAAGAAGAGTTTTTACTGCAGGTAAATCGTTAGGTATTTTTATTGGCATTATATTTTACCTTTTCTCTAAATTTTGTCAAGTGCCTGCTTTATATCACCAATCAAATCTTCGGCATCTTCAATACCGCAAGAAAAACGAACTAAATCAGGTGTAATTCCGCAAGCTACAAGTTCGTCATCATTCATCTGACGGTGGGTTGCATTTGCAGGATGTAAGCAACAGGTACGGGCATCTGCCACGTGGGTTGCGATTTGAGCGATTTTAAGTTGTTTCATAAATGCTTCGGCAGCGGCTCTTCCGCCCTTGATACCGAAACTTACAACACCGCAACCGCCATTTGGCATATATTTTTGCGCCAACTCGTAGTTAGAGTCACCTTCAAGATGAGGATAACGCACCCAAGCGATTCTATCATCACTTTTAAGAAATTCTGCAACCTTAAGACCGTTTTCGCAGTGTTTTTTCATTCTAAGGTGCAAACTTTCAAGCCCTAAATTAAGCACGTAAGCGCTTTGCGCAGATTGGCAGCAACCAAAGTCACGCATAAGTTGTGCGGTAGCCTTTGTAATATAAGCACCCTCTAAACCAAAACGTTCGGTATAAGTAACACCGTGATAACTTTCGTCGGGTGTGCAAAGTCCGGGGAATTTATCGGGATATTTTGTCCAATCAAATTTGCCCGAATCAACAATGCAACCGCCAACCGCACTGCCGTGACCGTCCATATACTTGGTGGTAGAGTGGATAACAATATCCGCACCCCATTCAAAAGGACGGCAGTTTACGGGTGTTGCAAATGTATTATCAATAATAAGCGGTACACCGTGTTTGTGCGCCATATCTGCAAAACGTTCAATATCCAAAACATTTAAAGCAGGGTTGGCAATTGTTTCGCCGAAAACTGCCTTGGTATTGGGTTTAAATGCTGCTTCAAATTCTTCATTCGAACATTCGGGAGAAATAAAGGTAAAATCTATACCCATTCTCTTCATAGTAACGGCAAACAAGTTGTATGTTCCGCCATAGATTGCGGAAGAAGCAATAATATGATCGCCGCAACCTGCAATGTTGAAAATTGAGAAGAAAGATGCCGCCTGACCGGAAGAAGTAAGCATAGCGGCAGTACCGCCTTCCATTTCACAAATTTTAGCGGCAACCAAATCACAAGTGGGGTTTTGAAGACGGGCATAAAAATAACCCGAAGCCTCTAAATCAAAGAGTTTTCCCATATCCTCGCTTGTGTCATATTTATAAGTCGTACTTTGATAAATCGGGATTTGACGCGGTTCGCCGTTTTTAGGGGTATAACCGCCTTGCACACATTTAGTGCCGATTTTAAAATCACTCATCACTTTCACTCCAAATTGAAAACTTTTTTTGCGTTCATATTAAGTATACACCTAATTTCAGATTCGTCAAGACCGAGAGATAAAAAAGATTCTATTTCTCGCCTTGGCGACCACATAGGATAATCTGTACCAAACAGAACCCTTTTTGCCCCGTAATGTCTTATTATTTCCTTGACTTTTTTAGCCTCAATAAATCCAAAGCAGGACGAACAGTCTACATAAAAATTAGGTAAATCTTTAAACGTTTCTACCGCTTCATCCCAAACTGACCATCCGCCCAAATGCGCACCTACAACCGTAAGCGAAGTATAAATTTTTAAAATAGGTAAAAGTCGGTTAGGGTTGGAATAATCGAACCGCTTATCCCCTGTGTGCATTAAAATGGGGATATTGTCCCTTTCGCAGAGTTCATATATTTTAAGCAGACGGTAATCGTCTATTTTAAAGGCTTGAATATCGGGGTGAAGTTTTACACCTTTAAGTCCTAATCCCAAAAGATGTTCGATATCACCTTTAATATCATCACTATCAGGGTGCAAAGTACCAAGTCCTGTCATAAGGCCTTTAGAATCTGCAACCTCTTTTGCAATAAATTGGTTAATGCTTCTGACCTGGTGAGGTGTTGTTGCAACCGACTGAACAATAAAATGGTCAATTCCTGCCTTTTGCCCCTCACAAATCAAGTCTTTAGCCGTGCCTAAACAAAGGGACTTTTCACCGTAAAATGTGTCAGTTCCTGCAACCGCACGGCTTGCTATTTTTTCAGGGTAAATGTGGCAATGCGCGTCGATAGTAAAAATATCTTTTATCATACAAGTCCTAATCTCTTTGCAGCGTCTTCACGCATTTTGTACTTCAAAATTTTACCTGCGGCATTCATCGGGAAAGAATCAACAAACTCGATATAACGCGGCACTTTATGGCGCGCCATATGAGAAGCGATATATTCTTTCATTTCCTCTTCGGTCATAGTTTCGCCTTTTTTGAGGATAATGCATGCCATAATTTCTTCGCCGTAGTTTTTATCGGGAACACCGATAACCTGAACATCACTTACCTTGGGACTGGTGTAAATAAATTCCTCAATTTCCTTGGGGTAAATATTTTCGCCGCCACGAATTATCATATCCTTAAGTCTTCCTGTTATACGGTAGTTACCGTCAGCATCTCTGCAAGCAAGGTCGCCTGTGTGAAGCCAACCGTCTTTATCAATTGCTTCGGCAGTGGCTTTAGGCATTTTATAATAGCCTTTCATTATATTGTAACCACGCGCTACAAATTCGCCGTTCACTCCGTCAGGACAGTCTTTTCCTGTTTCAGGGTCAACAACCTTACATTCAACATTTGCAAAAGCGCTACCAACAGTTTCGGTTCTTACTTCCAAAGAATCGAAGAAACTACTCATAGTACATCCGGGCGAAGCCTCAGTCTGACCGTAAACCGATACAATCTCTTTCATATTCATTTCCACAGTTGCTCTCTTCATAAGGTCGGCAGGACAGTTAGCACCCGCCATAATACCAACACGGATATGTGAAAAATCGGTCTTTGCAAAATCGGGGTGTGACATCATTGCAATAAACATTGTAGGCACACCGTTAAAGGCTGTAATGCGTTCAGAATTGATACACGCCAAAGCCGATTTAGGTGAAAAATACGGCAACGGACTAATAGTAGCGCCGTGTGTCATAGAAGCGGTCATAGAAAGCACCATACCGAAGCAGTGGAACATAGGCACTTGAATCATCATACGGTCAGCAGTTGAAAGTTCCATACGGTCACCGATATATTTACCGTTATTAACAACATTGTAGTGTGTAAGCATAACACCTTTTGGGAAGCCTGTTGTACCCGATGTGTACTGCATATTGCAAACATCGTCCTTGTGGACAGTGGCAGCCATACGATAAACTTCCGAAAGCGGCACCTGTGAAGCGCGAGAAACAGCAGCGTTCCAGGTAAGACAGCCCTTTTGCTTGAAACCTACAGTAATTACGTTACGCATAAAGGGAAGTCTTTTAGCGTGCAAGGGTGAGCCTTCCTTAGTTTTTTCAAGTTCGGGGCAGAGCTCTGCAATAATTTCGCCGTAGTTACAGTCTTTAGAGCCTTCGGTCATAATTAAAGTGTGTGTATCCGACTGGCGAAGTAAATATTCTACCTCGTGTATTTTATATGCGGTATTTACAGTAACAAGTACTGCGCCCAATTTTACGGTTGCCCAAAACGCAATATACCATTGCGGCACATTAGAAGCCCAGACAGCAACGTGTGTACCCGCCTTAACACCCATAGATATCAAACTTCTTGCGAAATTATCAACATCATCACGGAACTCGCTATAGGTTCTTGTATAATCAAGTGTTGTATATTTAAAAGCGTATTGGTCAGGAAATTCTTCTACCATACGGTCAAGCACATCCGAAAAAGTAGCATCAATAAGGCGGTCCTTTTCCCAAACGTATCTTCCTGTATGAGCGCGGTTATAGTAAAGCGAATTATCGCTCTTGGAAGTATCGGCAAACTGTTTCATATAGTTTACAAACTGCGAGAAGATAATTTCCATATCGTCTAGTTCTTCGCACCACTGGGGCACCCACTCAAGCGAGATGAAACCGTCATAATTTACCGAGCGAAGCCCCAACATCATCTCATCAATAGGCATTTCACCTTCACCGAGGATACAAAATTCGGTACCGTCTTCGGTTTTTATAGCATCTTTTATATGCACGTGCTTAATATAAGCGCCCAAATTTTTAATTGTGGTTTCGGGTTCTTCACTCTTTACAAAATAGGGTGAATACATGTCCCAAAGTGCCGCCAAATTATCGCAAGCAAAACTATCAAGCATATCGCGAAGTTTAGCAGTATCGCAGAAAATACCCGAAGTTTCAATCAAAATTACAATGCCGTTTTGCTCACAATCAGAAAGTGCGCCTGCAATTATATCAGATACTAAATCATAATTTTCCTCACCGTAAGCCTTTACCCTTACATAAGGAATATGCAGATTAGAAGCAATTTTCAAGCAGGCATTAATCTCGTCGATGCTTTGCTGTTTTGTAGATTCATCAGCCAAATTGCAGATAGTGTCAATACAAGGAATTGAGAGCTTCATTTCATAAAGTTTTCTTACTGTTTTTGCCGCAGCATAATCGTGAAATGCGCCGTCCTTATCTGTAAAAAGGCGGTTATGTATATTATGAAGTTCAATACCTGAAAACTTCAAATCCTTTGCAATATCACAAAATTCATCAAAAGAACTGTTATGCCAGCCCTTTGTTGAAAATGAAAGTTTCATAAATTACGCCTCCTCGTAGACAATCTTATTAACGGCATTTATATATGCCTTAATACTTGCACTGATAATATCGGTAGAAATACCGTTACCTGAATAAAGTTTTCCGTCTTTTCTGAGTTTAACAAGTGCGCTACCCATTGCCTCTTTACCCTGAGTTACAGACTGAATCTGGAAATCGTCCAGTTCAAAATGCGTACCCATAATCTGTTCAAGGGCTAAAAATGCAGCATCAATCGGGCCGTCGCCTGCGCTTATGCCCTGCAAATTCGCGCCGTCTTTTTCAAGGGTTATCTGTGCAGAGGAGGTAACAACATTACTGCTGTTAACAACATAATTCACAAGTTTATATGTAGGCGGAACCTGTAAAGCAACTGTTGCTACAATAGCATCAAGTTCGGTCAAAGTAATCCTTCTTTTTGCTGCAACACGCAAAAATTCTTCGTAAACTTTAGCGGCATCTTCTTCGGACAAATCATACCCAAGCTTCATAACAGCGGCTAAAACTGTATCGCTGTCATCCTTTGCATCAAATTCCATACCGTCTTCAATGTTGGAAGTGCTGATTGCAGTTTTTTCGTTTTTGCCATTATCGGTAATCCAATTAATTTGCTTCAATATACGGTTAAATTCGGTAATTTTAATATCCGACTGAATACCGCAAGTGTTTCCGCAATTTTTAATAATTGCCGCAAAAACTTCGAGCGGAATATCTTTGCCGCCTACAGAAGTTTTAACGGTATCAATACCGTTTTTGATTGCAATAACAGCGTCTGCAACAGCCAAGCCGTTTTTGTTATCACACATAACACCTATCTGTAAACCGTCTTTTTTAAATTCTGCTACAAACTCACCAAAAGTATCTGGCATCATTTCGGCTGCGGTATCACAAAGGGTAACAACTGTAGCACCTGCATTTGATGCGGTATCAATAACATCTTTCAAAAATTCTGTTTCTGCTCTTGTAGCATCAATAGCGCAAAACTCTACATCGTTACATTTTTCTTTTGCGTAAGCCACCAACTCTTTTATAAGTTCAAGCATCTTAGGTGCTTTTTTATGGCAGGTGTATTCCATACCTACGGTTGATACGGGAAGTTCTATACGAAGCCTTGGTTTAACGGCGGTATTTAAAGCGTTTGCCGCATTATCAACACCCTGCTTTGTCTGTCCTACCGCCACCGATAAAACAGCATCCTTTACAAAAGATGCTATGGTACGAATCAACAGTGTATCACTCTTAATATTATCAATTTCAGGAATTTCAACTGTATTTACATTTAGTTTTTCAAGTTGTCTTGCAATTTCTATTTTTTCTTTAAAAGAAAATGAACGGTCTTCTCTGCACAAAGTTCTGTCAAAAATTTTGATTTTCATAAAAATTACCTCACTTAAAAATTAAAAAACCCTGAGACTGCACAAAACAATCTCAGGGACGAATATCAAATTCGCGGTACCACCCTGTTTACCGCACAAAGCGGTCACTCGTAAGGCTCCAACAAGCCTTTTGCTATGGTAACGGTGCATGCCGTAGCCGCTTACTGAAATTTCAGCCGCTCTGCTCAGGAACGAGACTTGACTTAAACCTATGTATCGGGCTTGCACCAACCGCCGACTCTCTTAACAATCCGTTTAAGCAATAATTCCTTCAACGCATTTAACATTTTTAAAAATTATATCATTAAAGAAAGGCTTTGTCAAGCATTTTATTCGGCATTGTCTTTCATTCCGTTAAGTTTTTCAATGCACTGTTTACAAACAGTATAACCTTGATAAACAACACTGTCTTCACCCGAGTTACAAAAAACACAAGCAGGGTGAAACTTTTTTAAAACTACCATATTGCCATCGGTAAAAATTTCAAAACTATCTTTATTGTTTTCAATGTTTAACTGATTACGTATTTCTTTGGGGATTACTACCCTGCCCATTTTATCTACAGGTCTGGTTACACCTATCGGTTTCATAAAATCACCTCTGTGGGTATTATACAATAAATGTCAGTAAATGTCAATATTCGCTATAAATCGAATTATATTACTTCTTCACCATTCTTGACCAAAGATATATTGCAATTTGAAGCGGAATACCTATAAGTAAAATTTTCCATATATTAAAACTTAAAAATTGCAATGCAGCGCACAGTAATAACGACCAGGTGAGTATTGTAAGTAGCCAAAACAACATTTTGCATTTGTTCCATATAGCATCAAAAATGATACCAACCACTGACGAAAGCGGTACTGCCCAGGCAAAAATAATAAAATAATCCTTATGAGCAAAAATATCAAATGAAACAAAAAGCACCAAAGCCACAAACCAAACTGCCAAAATACTTAAAAGCGTGATATTTAAATATCTTTTTCTTAAATCTGCAGTTTCAATTATTTTTGGCTCTTTCTTTTCGTCCCCTACAATATAGTCCATACTAACCCCGTAAAGTTTGCATATTTTATGCAAAACCTCAACCGGAGGTAAAGACTCCCCTTTTTCCCATTTCGAGATTGCCTTGTCCGAATAATTTAATTTTTCGGCAAGTTGCACTTGGGTTAACTTGTTTTTTCTTCTTAAAGAAGATAAATTTTTTGCAATAATAAAATTTAAATTTTCCATAATATAATTATACCATTCTTTTAATTTAGGAGATATTTTATGGGAATTATTCAATGTGCCGAAAACTGCAAATACCAAAATGACGGATACTGCTCTCTTGACAAATGCAGCAGCATAAATTCACTTAACAATCCCTGTCCTTATTTTGTTAAACGTTTACTTGATAAGCGCGATAGCCTGAGCGAGATTAGTAACCCCGATAAGTTCCATTGATTCGGGACAGTTAGTAATCTGCTTTATTGAAGCCTTTGGCAGAATACACTTGGTAAAACCCAGCCTTGCCGCTTCGTTTACT
This sequence comes from Acutalibacteraceae bacterium, assembly GCA_045531145.1. Lineage (GTDB taxonomy): Bacteria > Bacillota > Clostridia > Oscillospirales > Acutalibacteraceae > UBA737. The sequence goes on from JAZSDM010000012.1 coordinate 9,668, forward strand.
CTTGACTGCACTCTTGGAACGGTTCGTATTTCACCCGAAAGACCGATTTCACCAAACGCTATTGTATTCTCATCAATGGGTATATCCCTTAGTCCCGACACAAGCGCCATAGCAACCGCTAAATCAGCCGCAGGTTCGTCAAGCTTCATTCCGCCAACAATATTAAGATATGTATCTAAATTGGAAAAATATAAACCTAAGCGCTTTTCCAAAACGGCTAACATAAGGTTTAAACGGTTATAGTCATACCCTGTTGCCATTCTTCTTGCGTTACCAAATCCCGTTGCGCTTACAAGCCCCTGCACTTCGGCTAAAATGGGTCTTGTACCCTCGATAACGCAGGTTATACATCCGCCCGAAACATCACAAAGTCTGCCCGACAAAAGCATTGCTGACGGGTTTTCAACTTCATTCAGCCCCGTTTCACTCATTTCAAATACACCGATTTCATTGGTAGAGCCAAAACGGTTCTTTATGGCGCGCAAAATTCTGTAAGACTGGTTACGCTCACCCTCGAAATAAAGCACAGTATCAACGATATGTTCCATAACCTTAGGACCTGCAATATCGCCACCTTTATTGACGTGGCCTACAATAAATATCGGAATATCCAAACTTTTACCTGTTCTTTGCAAAAGGTTAGTACATTCCCTCACCTGCACAATACTGCCCGCCGAGGAAGAAAGTTCACTTATCTGCATTGTTTGTATTGAATCAATCATAACAAGGTCAGGTTTTGCAGAAAGTATATACTCACTAACCGCCTGCGCGTCGGTTTCGGTCATAACCGTAACATTATCACTTGAAACGCCAAGTCTGTTAGCGCGCATTTTTATCTGAATTGCGGATTCTTCACCCGAAACATAAAGTATATTAAGTCTGTTTTGAAAGGCATTACATATTTGCAAAAGTATGGTAGATTTACCTATACCGGGGTCACCGCTTAAAAGGGTTACCGAACCTTTTACAATTCCGCCGCCGAGCACCCTGTCAAGTTCACGAATGCCGATAACATACCGTTCTTCAGCAGATGCATCTATTTGGGATAATGTTTTAGCGGTAGCCGAAACAGAACCCTGTATACCTGCAGTTTTTGTAATCGATTTTTGAGCAATTCTTACATCTTCTTCTAAAGTGCTCCAAGAATTGCAGGACGGGCATTTACCCATCCATTTTGAAGTTTCATAACCGCATTCACTGCAAACATATACAACCTTTGACTTACCTGCCATTATTTTTCTCCCTTAAAATATTCAAGTATTCCGCAATATATACAAAATGCCATTTTGTTTTGATAATCTTTAGTTTTAAGTTTTTCAAGTTCTGACTTGTTGCTTAGAAAACCGCATTCCACCAACACAGTTGGGATAGTTGCATAATAAAGTAAATATGTACTGCTTGTGGCTTGCTTATTAACACGCGTATTTTCAGGTTGAAGCCGTGATACAATAGATTTTTGTATGCACTCACCTAAAATTTTGGATTTTTCATCCCTACTGTAAAACACCTGCGAGCCGTTAGCCGCTGAAGTTGTGAACTTATTAAGATGCACGCTTACAAAAACCGCATCTTTATAATCATTCATTAAATTAAGGCGGTTTTTAAGGTCGCTTTTCTTTCGGGTTGCGATTTTGTCGGTTTCAACATCATCGGTAGAAACATCATTCTCTCTTGTCATTATAACAGTAAAACCGTTTTGTTTCAAGAACTTTGCAATCATAAGGGTGATATTTAAGTTTATGTCTTTTTCAACCGTGCCGTCACTTGCCACTGCTCCACCGTCAAACCCGCCGTGGGCTGAGTTAGCTAATACTATACTTTTTTAGTAATTCTGTATATTTTGTCGATTTTTGAGTGGTTAATTTCACTAAATTTTCCACTCAATCTTGATTTCTCTCTTGCCACTCTTTTGGAGCTTTCCAATGAAGATTTTACTTATAAATTCATCGGCAATCTCGAATGTAAGAGTGTCAATTTTTCGGTACTTTTCGAGTATTGATTTCGTATCCGTTTTTGTTTCGCTGCCCGTAAGTGTTACAAGCTTTGATTTCAAAATTTCGATGCGTTTTTCTATATCAAGGGATTCCTTTTGATAACTTTCTCGGTATTTTGTAAACTCTTCTACGGTGATGATACCATCTAACTTATCGGTATACATCTGAGCCATTCGGTTATCATTCCGCTTTACCTTTTCTTCAAGCTCCGCAATCTGCGACTGCAAGGTTTTAGCACCGTTCTTTTTCCTTTTAGGTGCATCTAACTTGCCAATCTGCTTTTTATCGTAGTATTTATCAAGTAACTTGTTGATTTCATCTACTACGATTTGCTCTAACTCATCAAGGCGAATACTGTGTGCGTTTTGGCAAACTCCGTTAGTGGTTTTCCGAGTTCTGCAAGAAAGGTAGTTATATCTTCCGTCACGCAGTTTATAACTCATTTTCCACATTGTGTTACCACACTCGGCACAAAACACTTTTTTGGCAAGCGAATAACAGCTACCGCTTGGAATTTTTTGACCTCTACCACGTGATAACCTAAACTCCTGTGCCTTATAAAAGGTTTCTTTAGAGATAATCGGCTCGTGAGTATCCTCTACAATATCCCACTCACTTTGCGGCTTTTTACGGCGTTTGCCCGTTTTGTAGTTTACAACCTCTTGTCTGCCTTGCACCAGAGTACCTGTGTATTCCAATCGGCGTAGAATTGCATATACCGCCGAATCGGACCAGGTTGTCCTCGGGGCATTGTTCTTCTCATAATTGCCGTTATAATACTTAGAGCCAAGCTCCTTTTTGTGAACACAAGGCGGCGGAATCATTTCATCATTTAATATTTTTGCAATGCTTATGTACCCGAGTCCACTGATATATAAATCAAATATCCGCTGAACTGTAGGCGCCGCAACCTCATCAATAATTAGATGATTCTTGTTGTCTGGGTCAATTAGATAGCCGTAAGGTGCAAAAGAGCCCACGAACTCGCCGTTTTTCCTTTTAACACTTAAAGTGGCTTTAACGTTGTCGGATAATTCTTCCAACTGCCATTCATTTACAAGCCCGTTGATTTGTCGTGTTTTCTTGTTGCCTTTAACGTTGGTGTCAATATTATCAACAACCGCAACAAATCGCACACCCCATTCGGGAAACTTTCCGTGAATGAAATGTTCAATCATCTCCATATCACGTGAAAAACGGGATTGTGTTTTGCAGACAACAATCGTGCATCTGCCTTCTTCGCAGTCCTTGAGCACCTGATTCCAAGCAGGTCTTGAAGCGTCGGCGCCACTGTAATCCTCATCACAGTAAATGCCGTTGATTTGCCATCCTTTCTCAATACAGTAATTTATTAGCATCGTCTTTTGGTTTTGGATACTTTCGCTCTCGTCAGTCTTGTTTTTCTTATCCCTATCCTCTGAAGAAAGGCGAACATAAATATCCGCAATTTCAGTTAGCATTTTCAAAGCACTCCTTCCCACTTAGGTCCTGAGTGCTGCCGTGAAATGCAACATTATTATTATAATCTAATTCGTATAATTTTTCAATATCCATAACGCAAAGAGTTCTAATTGAGTTATTGATTTTTTCTTTGCGCTCTGCCTCGCTAATTTTGGAGAACGCATTAACTACGATATATTCAGTTTTATTTTTCTTCATATAACACGTCCTCCTTACCTACATAATGTTTATGCTGATTTAAATACTTTAATGTTTTCAGCATTACTAAAATCCTTTCCGACAACCAGAATTTGAGCATTCGCTCGATTGTCGGGAAAGTATTAAGTAATATTATTTTCGAGTTTCAAGAAAACAATAATTTACCGTATTCTTTTAATTTCATTTGAATAAGTATTGTTCACATCATTACGAGAATGTCCCATTGATTCAGATAATTCTCGTTCAATTTGTGCATCAGTCATTTTGCCTTCGGCCTTGTATCGGGCTTTGGTTTCTTGATAAAATAGATGCCTGAGACTATGCCAATGTATTGATTGTTCTCTTGGTCGTTTGCCTGGGCTTTTGTACTTGGTGCGCTCGGGGTCCATAAATTTCTTTTTATTGTTGTTCATCCAGTTATCCAAGGATTTGCTTTTCTTTTTAACACTGTTTGTATGGTTATCGCATATAACATAGTCCATAGAACTTTTGCCGTTTTTCTGAGCGTATGCAAATACTCGTCTTAAAATGTTCTCCTGCATTTTGGTTTCGACCGGTATATCTCTCGGTCTACCACCCTTGGTGTTTGTAAGATTTAATTGTTTATATTTAAGTGCATACTCAATTTGATGCACACGCAAGGTTACAAACTCCTCGTGGCGAAGTCCAAAATATCTATCCATATATGCCTCAATAACCGCATCCATACGGCCCATATCAAGCGCAACCTTGATAAGGTCATCGAACTCATGTGGAAGAATAGATTTATCCTTTATATATAATTGGCGCTTAGCAACAAAAAAACATTTATTACTCTTAGGCAAATTTCTTTTAGGGTTCATTCGCTGATGCACCCACTTTATGCCGGATAGTTCGGTGAGTATATATCCTGGCTTACAACCGCTGATTTGAAGATGCTCAACATAACTTCGCACGTGTCGCACTTCAACATTTCTAAAATTCTGCAATGTGGTATTCTCTCCTAAATACCCGCAGAATCTATTCATTACTGCTTTATAGCGTCTACGTGTTTTAAAACTTCCTTGATTTGACCTATCAATCACAGGAAGAGTTTGATTAAGCAAATTCTGCTTTTGGTTCTCGGCTTTTCGTTCTTGTTCTTCAGGGGTTAAACTCATAAGTATTACTCCTTTCGTAATATTTCGTGAATTTATAAAAAAACATCTATGTGCTACTCGATGCCCTTCACAAATTTCCGATACTTAAATGTAGATAATGTTTTTATGCCATTTCAAGAAAACATTAACACTCACGAATTTCCCCAAATTTTCGTTCACAGCCTCAGTGGTTCAAATTGAAGCAGCTACCAAATTTGGGGATGTTTATAATATGGATAATACTTTTTTCGAGTTTCAAGAAAACATTAACTTTTTGTATGATTTACAAAATCATAGGTTTGTGTATGAAAGTTTGGAAGTTTATAATTTGGTGAATACCTTTTGGGGTTTTAAGAACACGTAATAATTATAAATTCCACGCTCCGTTGATTTTTTGTTGCTAATTTATCGGTGTACGCAGTATAATTAATTTGTTATTATATAGTTACGGTACCGGAAAATTTAGTGAGGTGATTCTTTATGACAATAGGTCAAACCATAAAACTTTATAGAAAAGAGAAAAATTTTACTCAAAGTGAGTTAGCAGAACTCATTGGAGTTTCTACACAAGCAATTTCTAAATGGGAAACTGATTCAGGAATGCCTGATATCTCACAAATCGTTCCTCTTGCACGTGTTCTAGAAATTTCAACCGACAAACTTTTAGGGCACACCGACTCGGCTTTTGAAAAAGAAGTAACGGAAATTCGTCAAAAATTCGGTGGAATCAACTTTATAAGCGATTTAAGTTATGCTGAAGAGTTATATTTTCTTACTTCTAAATTCTTCAACAAACATCCTGATGTTTCGGATATTGCGGTTGTGGCTTTAGAAACATATATTGAGTTGTTTGCCAAAGGTAAAATCAACATATCAAAATCTGAGTTTTCAGAGGAATGTGAACGTTATGCTAACAGTATTTTTAGATACGAAACGGTGGCAGACCGTGTTTATAAAACACATTATTTGATGGCACGAGCTTATGATTTGTGCGGAGATAATAAAAAATCAGAAAGTTATCTGCAAAATCTACCCTACGTTTTTGGCTTTAGAGATTATTGGGAAGCTGAAATTGCTTTTGCCGATGGCAAGAATGATATTGCACTTGAGAAAGTGAAAAAGAGTTTTGCTCAAATGGCTCGATTTACTTCTCGTTGCATAAGACTTGCTGGTAGAATTGTTAGAGCAGAAGGCAACCCCGATGCTGATAAAATTAGTCTTGAATTGGATGAGTATATGCTAAGACTAATAAATGCATTTTTATCTGGTGGTGATTATTTACCGCACCGACAAATCTTTCAAAAAACCTGTCTTTTGCCGGGATTGGTTTCGCAAAATATTAAAATGGGTAACCTTGATAAAGCGAAAGAGCATATGCAAGAACTATTAAAAACACGAGACGTGTTTTTTGCGTGTATTGATAATCCAAGTGATAAGCATTGTCTAATGTTTATTAAGGGTGACCTTGATGCATCTTGGAATACTACTAAAGAAAAAATTAACGAGCGTGTATCAAGTGCAGAAAAAGCATTAAAGCAAATTTAATGACGAAAATCTTTCATTTTGGCACTTGCTATATGGCATAGTTTTATTGACGAAAATTTTTATAACAAAAAATTTTGGCTCCCACAGACTGATTCGCAGTCTATGGGAGCCGCTTTGTAAATGTATATCATATTTTTCGCACTCATTTCGAAATGACAGTCATATATCATATCAAAAAGACAGGATAGATTCTTTTGCAGATTTGTTAAAGATTGGTCCTATTAATATTTTATATCTTTGCTTACTCTAATAGGAATCTGTTAGGAGCATTTCAAAAAGACAATAATCTTTTCATACTAAGCACCGACAATTTATTTCAAAACGAATTTCGAAAAGATAGTTAATATATCATTTCAAAATGTGTATCATAAATCATATCAAAATATCATCTCGAAATATTGTCATCTATCATATAAAAATGATAGCAAGGCATAGTACGCCCAGGGACTTTTTTATATGAAAAACCATACGTTTCTCCTATTTTCTTTTACTAACTTTGCGTACTATGCCTTGGCGCCGCTCCCTCGGGCAGGCCCTCGGTCGCGTTTCTATCTTCCTTGTTTGGAAAGATAGAAACCGGCGCCTCTCAAAATGAAAATCATCATCATTTCAAAACGAATATCATCTTTATCATCTATCATTTCGAAAAGATAATCATAACTATCGAAAAGAGAATAGATTTCGAAATGACTCTCGAAATTATAATCATAATTCTTTCAAAACGTAAATCATATTTAATTTTGGCTGAAGGTCAGCATGATGGGACAAGCCCAGCGTATACCTGGAGTATGCTCCAAGCCTCGTTACTACAAGAACGCAATACCATATACCGATACAATGGATCGGTCCACCGCTGAATAGTGGTACGGCAAGGATTTTCATTACCGATTAAATCCCATAACTTCGGCGCTTGATTAAAATACTGAAAATATATCCAAGCAAATATTTTTTCAGCCGTGTCTTTCACGGTAGCAACGATGAACCTGCCTGTCATCGCTCAGGTGTGCTGCCGCAGATTTTCGTTAACAACTTAAAACTTAAATCTGCTACTCAACCTGCAACATTTCGGCAGCTGTGCAAGTCGGACCTTTTCAGGTACACTTCATCATCTCTCGACAAACCTTTGTCGAAGATACCTTTACTTCCCATTTTAATGGTGCAACATTTCTTCGTACACCTAATTGAAATTTAAAAAACTCCTTCTCAAAATTTTAAGATGACACTTAAATTCTAAGAAAGAGTTTTTCGAGTTTCAAGAAAACATTAACTTTCGGTATGACTTATTAAATCAAACGTAAAGAATTCTGCCGGGCTTATGTCAAAATATAGCATCGTATCCATCATAGATTTGAATGACGGGTCAATTTTTCCTTTGAGAATTCTGCTAATATACCCCTCGTTGTATCCGAGTGACAAGCTAAGTTCACGAGCAGTTATGTTCTTTTCAGCCATTAATTTTTTAAGCCTTTCTCTGTAATCGTTTTCCCATTCTGCAGTATCGACGTACTTTTTCATTGATTTTTAACCTCTTTTCATAAAAAATATGACCTCTAAAGACATAAAACTTTAAAGGTCATATTTTTATTACATAAGGTTGTTATGTCGTTTCAAGAAAACATTAATTTTTGTATTTAACGCATTAAATCGTATCAGCCGTGATAGAAGATCATACCACGGCTGATATATTATCTTATATTTTTATTCTCATCATCTACAACAAACACCATAGGCGGAGTTGCACTCGAACACTGCCCAGGTACATGCCGGTATGGTATTCCTGCGAAATCCCTCCGGTACGACAGCGTCCTTTGCATATGTTGCAGCAATAGAATAGTCAAAGGTTTTAGCGTTCTCAGGGAGATTGCCATAGCAAACGCCGAAAATGAACGTTCTGTCGGTCGTTACATTCATCAGTGTCTTCACGGTACCGTCCTGATGAGATCTGCTCCAGAACTCAGGAATGCTTTTCGCGTTCGCAGAATCTTCGACGCTATGAGTTTCCACCTTCTCAATGATATCAAAGGCTTCCTTTTCAACAATTTTGTAGTTCATTACACTACCTCCGCTTAATGTGATTTTCACGAAAATTCGGGAAAAGGATTTGAGTTTCGAGCCGTCTTTCTTTGCTTCCGAGGGTGTAACCCCATGGAATCTCGCAAAGGCCCTTGTAAAGCTCTCAGGGCTCTCATAACCGTACTTCAGAGCAATATCAATCACTTTGTCGTCAGAAGCACTGAGCTCATCGCCGGCGAGTGTGAGTCTTCTGTTTCGTATGTAATCTCCAAGGGAAATACCACACAAAATACCGAATATTCTTTGAAAATAGAAGTTAGAGCAAGCAGCTTCCTTGGCAACCTCTTCATAGTCGATTTCTTCGGTTAAATGCTCCTCGATATAATTGATTGCGTTCTGTATTCCGGTAAGCCAATCCATAGTATCCCTCCTTTCAGTATGATTACATTATAGCGTCAAGCCGAGTGTAATTCCTGACTTTACGTGCTCACATTTGCAAGCGTGTTATTTCAGTTCTACAGGGATCCACACCTCGTAGTATCGATTCTTCTGGCGAAGATCATGGTCAGTCCAGAGGTGCAGAACCTCGATGGCAAGGTCATATTTCTGCTTATACTCAGATGCAGGAAGCCAGGAGTCGAAGATCAGTTCAAACAACTTCGGGAATTCCTCCCAAGCGAGTCCACCACACTCAGTTTTGAATGCTGCATAAGTACCTGCAGGAAGCTTGCGCATTTCCAGTTTGTCTGTCTTGGTATCGGATCGCTCGCGGGCAATCATATATTTGCCATCCTGCCATACGCCGTACCACACACCATCATAGGATGTGCTGCCCGGCTGATTCCATCGGCCCTCACAGAGCTGACCGGGAACATCATCGCAGTTATCTGCCCACATAGAATGGCGCAGTTCCTCACGGGTTTTGTAGCCCATGCCCTCGTACTGCTTTGATATACCGTAAACTAAAGTATCTTCTAACTCAATAATTCTGAAATCCATTTCTTTTGCTCCTTTGATCATAATGTGAAAGAAAGCAGGTGGATATACTTTAAGGGAACCGCCACCTTTGCGATAAACTGACGGTGTAATACCGTGTTGTTTCGCAAAGGCTCTTGAGAAAGTCGTCGCACTGTCATACCCATATTTCATAGCGATGTCAATGATCGGCGTCTTGCCATGCTGCAGATCCTGCGCTGCAAGAGTCAGGCGTCTGCGTCTCACATACTCAGTCAGCGTCATACCGGTCATATAACTAAAGAACCGAATGAAGCTGTCTGCAGTAACACAGGCAATGCCGGCTGCCGTATCAAGATCGAACTCTGCGCACAAATTCGCCTCGATATACTCAATGGCTGCGTTCAGCTGTTTTAGCATATTCATCTGTTTTACCTCCCGCATATAGTTTATCAAAAGAGCTTTTAGAATGACTGACTTTCCTTGGGCAGGAATGGTTATTTCTTGCTTACAGGAATTGCTATCCTCGCTCCGATTTTGGTTTTCGCACCCAGATTAAGTGACGGAGCGATATTGTTAGCCAATTCATAACCATAACGCTCAAAGTCATAATGTTCAATCGCCTTAAAAACTTGCCCGATGTACTTGCCAAAATCGTCGGGATTCTCATAAGGCTCACTTTGGAAGTAAAGCATTGTACACTCCGGAAGTTCTGCAATCTTGTATCCATCAGGCAGAGGTTTCTCATAATCAAGCGGCACTTCTACGCCTGATGCTATTTTACTTATCCCATTCTCATGTAGAAAATCAGGTAGATCAATCAATGCAGCTGTATCAAACTTTTCCGGGATACTGTTAAGTAGTCCTTCCCAGTCACATCCAATCTCTTCACAATATGAAAGATAATCGGTAGCCGAATGAGACGTGAGGTAGATAAGCTTTCTTTTGGGTCTGTTTACTGGTGTAACCGTGCAAATTGATGTAGTATCCATTGTTTGTCCTTCTTTCAAAATATAGTAATGATTTGCAGGATGCTGGGTGAATATTGGTATCGCGATTTTGTGTTTGCGGTATTCACTGGGCGTGATGGAGAAGCGTTTTACAAATGATCTTGTGTAACCTTCGTGAGACTGATAGTGATAGTCTAAAGCCACGTCAATTACAGTATCATCTGAATTAACTAACTTCGCCGCGCTCTCGCTGAGCAGGACAGCATTTATATATTCATATAGAGTAATACCCATATGTTTTTGAAACAATCTGTCGAGCTGGCGTCGGGAATATCCAACCGTACTACATACGTTCTCAACACTGAATTCCATATCAGTGTGATGCGCTTTGATATACTCTTGTGCCAAAACTATTGCTTTCACATCATTCATCTTGCACCCTTAACCTATGATAACGCTATGCCATTACTTATTCTTGATATATATGGACAAATATTAGACTCATATCTTTCCAAATCCTTTAAGATAAAGCAGATTGAGAACAATATTGCAGCCTTTCCACCAATTCTTGCTTATTGCCCATTCATCAGCAAAGTCGTTCCATCTCCAAGGGATATCCCACGAACCATCCTCCAACTGAGTATTTACGATAAAGTCACATTCATACTCTGCGATATCTTTGTTATCTGCATAATATTCACTTTCTCTTGAATTAAAGAACTGTGAAGGCTTACACATATAAGCACTCCATTTGGTTTTGTCGGTAACTATTAACTTGTTTACAGATTCTTTAAGCTTTGACTTCAATTCATCATAAGGTACTAAATCCATAGCACCTGCTTTTTCAATATATTCTTTCATCCTTATGTAGCAGGTACAGGTATGCATATCCATTATCTCTTCAGGTGATAATGCATCAATAGCCTCGTTAACAATACGGATTCCTAGATTAAATAAATCACTACCTGGTTCTGCGTATCTAACAATAAAACCTGCTATCTGAGATGTTCCGTTATAGTCAGTATGGCAACTGCTAACGCTATCAGTATGCCACCATGGAGCATGAGGATAGTCGTTGTTACTCGGTACAGTAATTGCCCAAGTTTTGCCGTTAAAGTGCTCACCACTACCGTACCATTTAAGCAAACCTTGTATTACAGGGTGACTTGCATCTTCGAAATCTATTTCTCGAATTATATCACTTGCGGTGTTTGAATGTAGAGGAATAGAATTAGGGTTCCAACAGTCAGCCTCAACAGCATGTCCGAAGCCACCGTCTTCGTTCTGATAATATGATAATGCATTTATAACTGCTTCTTTACTACCGCTTTCAAAGTGATGCTGAAAACGAGCCAAATCAAGCGGCCTTGCGTTGCGATACATGAATTCTCTTGCTTTTAAAAATGTGTTATTCATTTTATGTAACTCCCTTGTATATTCAACATATAACCGGTTGCCACGCAAACGGTAATAAATCTTTTGCAGTCACTTTTATTAAGTTACCATTTTCATCGTTAACAATTACTTTTATATCAGGACAGTATTCAAAAAGCATTTGACGGCAGTTACCACAAGGCGAAACAACGCAATTCGGAGCTTTATCGTGGACTGCAACAATTGTGTCAAATTCTCTTTCGCCGTTTGATATAGCAATTCCCATTGTGATATATTCAGCACAGGAGCCGTGTATTCCGTCACAGTTCACACCCTTGTATATTTCTCCGTTTTTGCAAAGTAAAGCACACCCAACAGTGTGATTATAAACACCATCATCAAAATTATCATTTAAACATTTAAGGGCAATTTCGATAAGTTCTCTATCGGTGTTTGTTATATCGTATTTTTTCAATGTATTTACTCCTTAATTGTAATAAATATGAACGACTTTGTATCGATTTCAATTAGGTTATTCATTTGCAAATTCTTTTTTTATTTCATAGCATTTTACATCGCATAGTTCATCTGAACCGAATTTAGCCTTTGCTTTTGAAAAACGTGTGAATTTCATACCACATTTCTCCATAACTCTGCCGGAAGCTATATTTTCTACATGATGATCTGCGATAACCGTTTCAACACCATCATTAAAAAGTTCTGTTATTACTGCTTTCAAGGATTCCGTTAGATAGCCGTTATTCCAATAATCGTATGCTAAAACATAGCCAACTTCAGCAGTCTTTTTATCTTCTGATAAATCGATTACATCAATTACACCAATTAGGTTGTTGCCATCTCTAAGAGTAATACCCCAACGGTAATCGAACCCTTTCTCTGTTTGGCTTTTATACATTTTTAGCAGTTGTTTTGTTTCTTCAATACTTTTATGCGGATGCCAACGGCAATAGCGAGCAACACGCTCATCCCAAGTCCAATTTTTAAACATTTCTGCTGCATCCGTTTCGTTAAGCGGTCTAAGTAACAGCCGTTGAGTTTTAATAATACTCATAATTAGTTCTCCATATCAATTACTCTTTTGACTTCTTTTCGGTTTTTAATCCACATAGTTTTCTGTGTATAATGGCTAAGTATCTTTCTGATTTCAACCATATTTTTATTTTGGAAAGTATCCGTCCATTTTAGTAGGTTATATACCGATTTTAAAGATTCTTTTTTGCCTTTTTCAAGTCCAAGTTTTCTTTTTATCGTGCGCTTTATAATTCTATAAGTATAAACACGTTTAGGTATATCAAGCACATAGATTTTATCAGCATCTTCAAAGCATTTGCCAACCCAAGCATAATATACGCCTTCTATTATCCAACTGTCATTTTTAAGAATATCATTCAGTAGTTCAGTGCGTTTTTCCACAGGCATTTTTACGCCATAACCACCTGCATTGTTATCCCATTGAATATCATCCAAATCAAAGTGGGGGACATTATACTTTTCACTTAGTGCCTTAGCTAAATATGTTTTACCAGAGCCACTGCAACCGATTATATGTATTTTCATTTATGTACCTCACCAATGGTTTTAACAAAAAGTTGATCAACAGTGTTATATATAGTTTCAAAGTCTCCTACTTTTTCAAAACCGTACTTTTCGTATAAACCATGTTCACCACTCATAATGTAAACCTTTTCAAAACCGAGTTTTACCGCATAAGCAATCACACTATTTATCATTTGTTCGGAAATTCTATTCCCACGATATTTTTCATCAACAAAAACAAATCCAATGAATGGTGAAAAATCATATTGTTCAGGCAATTCATCTTTTTCGGCAAGTGTACAATATCCAACAACCTTTTCTTCTACACAAGCTATAAAAACTCTTTCCCAACTAAGAAATTTGTTTTCTTTCATCAGTTTAGCAAGAAATTTTCCAGCCTTCCACGAGCAATTCTCCGCAAATTCAATTGCTGCATCCCAAAATATATGTTTGTTTGTAATTTCATGTATTTGCAAAATAATTTCACCTTTAAAACTCTTTATAAACTGTTTAAATAAGAACAAGCCTGTTTTCTGCTTTTGAATATTACTACGTTTTTATTCTTTTGTTCACCCAAAAGTTTTCGATACTTCTTTCTATGATTTCGATTAAACGAAAATATAGCTTTATACAAACTTACTTTCTGCTTATCAAAATACTCTGGGCAATTACCGCCCATATCATCCCTTGATTTACCGTAGTTTTTTATAACTCGAACAGTTGAACCCCAAAGGCAAGTTATTGCGGGTAAATCGAAATAAAAAACAGTATCACAGTATTTTAATCTATGAGGAATTGTCCTGCTAAAATTACCGTCAATTATCCACTCATCTTTTTCCAATTCAATTTGTAAAACGGCGTCAAATTCATCTCTAGACAAATGTTCCCATTCGCCACACCAAAACAATTTATCTAAATGAACAAGTGGTAACTGTGTCTTTTCGGCAAGTGCTTTAGCAAATGTAGTTTTACCACTACCTGCATTTCCGATTATAAGAATTCGTTTCATTATAAATTTCCTTTTATTATTGAGTCGATTTCATACATAGCAACCTTGTTTGAATCCCATTTTAACAGTTTTCGTGCCTCATCATATGTAAGCCATTTATATTCAGTATGTTCATTTGATAGCATAGGCTCTGAATCACACTCAAAGGCAAACGAATACTCGGGAATTACATAAACGTTTTTGTCCCAATGTTGTCTTCTGCTTTCCGCAATAACTTCTGCCGGAACATAGGCAACACAGGTAAGTTGCTTAATATTTTTTGGCTCAACACCAATTTCTTCTATTGTTTCTCTTTTAGCGGCTTCAATCGGCGTTTCTCCATTTTCTCCGCCTCCGGCAATAAATTGCCAATACTTGCTGTCTACTCTACGAAAGATACAGAACAAAGGTGTACCATCGACTATACGATATGGGATTGATAATATTTGATATGGTTCGCGCATTTTTTATTCCTCACTATCTATACTAATTTGCTTTAAATTTTCCAACAAAGTTGTAACTTTAGGTTCAATATCGTTAAGTATAGCTTTTGCATCCTCTGCCGCGCATTTAATATCATCTACACGGCATTCTAAATCATCTGCAGCATCTTCTAATTCTTCTAGTTCTTCTAGTTTGGAATCATAACCTATAAGACAATGTCTGTAATCCATATTCGCACCATCACCGGAAACTTCAAGTGAATTAATGGGAGTTTTGTTAAATGTAATATTTAATCCATCACCTGAAAGTTCTATATTTTCAAGTATTGCTTCTAACTTTTTTATTCTGTTTTCAAGCCCTATAATTTTATTTTCCATTCAAATCATCCTTTCGATTTTTAACTGCTAATTTACGAAACTCCGCAGGGGATGTACCTGTTATTTCTTTGAAAATTCGGTTGAAGTGTTGTACTGTTTTAAATCCCACCATATTTGCAATATCTTTAATCGGCACATCGGTAAAAGCGAGTTGCTTTTTTGCAATAGTAATTCTGTACCGCATCAAATATTCGATTGCCGTACAACCGAGTTCTTCTTTCATAAGTGCGGTAAGGGTTGTATGATTTATTCCGGCATTAGCTGATATATCGGACAAGGTTATACTATCGCTATAATGGCTTTCTATAAATAATACCGCATCACGAAGTTTTGGATTTTTAATAATTGGCGCATTGTCCGATTTTTGATGAGTTAGTCCATAACCTATAAGACCGTACATACGCTCCAAAGCAATAATAATCTCCATAAAGTATGAACGGCCTCGACAAGACCAATACCAGTCTCTTTGCTGGGTTAATTCCTCTAACATATAATCGGCAGATTGTTCGATCTTTTCTACTTGTGTCTCGGCAATAGGTATTACATACGCCTTATCAATAAACGGCTTTAACATAAACATATCGTGGGTGGTCGCAATATCACCATATTTGCTGGAACGTAAAAGTTCAAAGGTCATATTAATATTTAAGAATTTGGGATGAAAATATACACAGGTGTAGTGCGCTTTTGATTTCGATATGAGAACCGGGTTTTCAGACTCATCAAAGCACAAAAAAGACGGAGCATTAGCAGTAATTTTCTCACCGTCAACTTTAAATTCTAACTTTCCTTTTGTGAGTATAATGAGTAAAAAGCACTTGCCCTTGATATTGATATTATCAAACGAACCGTTTTTGACGCATTCAACAAAAGCGACCTTACCTTCGTTATACTTCCTGCCAACTGTAATGTGTTCCATACATCCACCGCCTTTAATTGTTTTTATTTTACCATATTTCGACTTTTCCTTCAATGTTCAGTTATTATCTGATTTGTAATTTCTTTTATCTATTATTAAATAATAACATTCTTTGCTAACCATATAATATTGAGGCTTAAAAATCGACTTTCAAAAAACGATATTTAATATTTACCTTCTCAATAATTTAAATCGCTATATCATTTTGTGACAATAGTTAATAATTTAAACTTGCTATTTGCTATAGCACATGCTATAATAAATTCATAAGAGGTGTTAGTATGTCTTTCTCTGAAATAGTAAAGTTTATTCGTAAACAATATAACTATACCCAAGAGCAATTTGCCAGGGAATTAAATGTAAGTTTTTCCACTATAAACAGATGGGAGAATGGACGCACTGTACCTAGTGGTTTAGCAAAAATGCAATTACTTGAGTATTGCAAGAAAAACTCTATAGATCAGTTTATTGTTAATGAAATTAACAAGTGCTGATTACATATAATGCTTGGAATAATAAATCATATTTGATAATAATATTTACAATTGAGGGACGCTAAAATGTCAAAAAGTTATTCGCCTTTAAGATACCCTGGCGGCAAGGTAAAATTGTACGATTCGATTAGAGAAATACTAATACACAACAATTTAATAGGAGCAACCTATGTTGAACCATTTGCAGGCGGCTCAGGTTTAGCACTCAAACTATTGCTTAAAAATGATGTTAAAAAAATTGTTCTAAACGATATTGATCCTGCTATTTATTATTTTTGGAAAACAATACTTAATTCGACTAAAGGGTTCTTTAAATACATAGATGATGCCCAGCTAAATATAACTGAATGGAAAAGACAACGAGAAATTTTTAAGAGAGGTTATGTGGGAAACGACCTTGAATTTGCATTTTCGGTTTTTTACCTAAATCGAACAAATATATCTGGAATATTAAATGGTGGCGTTATTGGTGGCATTAATCAAAACGGTTCTTATAAAATGGATGCACGTTTTAACAAAAGCGAACTAAAAAAAAGAATAAGTGATATTGCGGCTCGCAAAAACGATATAATTCTATATAATCTTGATGCTGAAGAATTAATAACCGGAAATTATTTAAAAAAATTGCGAAAGGTGTTCATTAATTTTGATCCCCCTTATGTAAAAAAAGGGGCGCAGCTCTATAAGAACGCATTTAAAAAAGATGATCATATAGCCTTGTTCAAATGCATTAACAAGTGTAATAAAAGTTGGATAGTTACTTATGATAAGTGCGATTTTATCGCTGATTTGTATAATAAATATCGGCAGTGTCTTATTCCGGTAAGTTACAGTGCGAAAAACAAAACAAAAAATAATGAGTTTATGTTTTTTAGTAAAAACTTAAATATTCCCGAAAAAATTTTAAATGGTGGTATGTACATGAATTGTTATGATAAATGTAGATTTTGCTCTATATTAAACGGCGAAAAAGTTTTTGATACGATAGACACACCTATCATCGAAAATGATAGTTATTATTTACTGTCTAGCGTAGGTGCAATGGTTGAAGGTTGGTCTTTAGTCATACCTAAAAAGCATGAATACTCTATGAAAGAACATTATTCCAACAAAGATTTCTTTGACTTTTTAAATCATTGTATTTCTCTTGTAAAAAAAGCTTATAACATAGATAAGGTTATTGTTTTTGAGCACGGTGCTAATAAATTCGGATCTATGACAGCGTGCGGAACTAATCATTGCCATATACATATTGTTCCAATATTAGATTCTTTGTTAAATGATATCTCTGATTGTTTGAAGTTTGAAAAGATGTCTTTTGATAAAGTGAGTGATTTTGTAAAGGAATCTGAATATTTGCTTTATTCAGATGTTATAGGAAAAGCAGAAACCTCTGAATGTTATGTTCACATTTTGAAGGAACCAATATCTCAATTTTTTAGGAAAATCATTGCTAAAAAGCTAGGATGTCCAGAAAAATATAATTATCGAGATAATAATAATCTTGATATTTCCAATGCAACTTTTGAAACTTTAAAAAAGGAGATTGCAAATGGAAAATAAAGATTCGGTAGCAATGTCAGGAAAGACAGACGAAAGAATACAGGGCCATTGGGAATCTAGATATTCTAATAAAAAAGTGCTTTGGACTCAAATTGCTGAGGCAGCATACTTGCTACTTTTAGTTATTGTATCATTTGCGATAATTTATTTAAATTATGTTGGTGTTATTGAAAACTGGTTCAACGTTCCGGAAGAAAATCAATTACATCTTTCAAGAATGATAACTTGCGTAGCATGCGGTTTACTAGGCGGAACAATATTTGATATGAAGTGGTTTTATAAAACTATCGCACACGGATATTGGAATATTGATAGAATATATTGGCGCGTTTTCACACCAGTAATATCATTATCATTCGCTTTTTGTTTAGCATGTATCTTTAGTGATAATATTATAATTCATGGTGATGGTTTTTCCGCAGCTACTCTTGGATTTTTAGCTGGTTACTTTTCTGATGAAGCTGTAGGAAAGATGGCAGAAGTTGCCAAGGTGTTATTTAATACTGGCAAGAAAACATCTGACGATGTAGAGGAAAACAAAAAACATGACAAACAATGATATTTATTTGGTTGAAAAAGAAAATATCATAAAACTAGGTTCTGACCAACAAAATGCCCAAGTAATTGGTGGAAAGGCTCTGGGCTTATGCCAGGTGCCTTGTGCATGGTCAGTTCCTTTTTTTATAATATCTAAAGATTTGTATGCGGAATATATTTTGACAAATGATGAAACAATTATTGACAATTATATAGATAATATAAAAAAGGTTATCGATATTCTTAATATCGGTGATGCAATTATTTTGCGTTCTTCTGCCGTCAATGAAGGGATGGAAGAACGCGGCAAATTTGATTCTATCGAAGCAACAGTAGATAATCTAAAAAAATCTTTAAAGGAATTATTAGATAATCTAAAAGGAATCCCAAACTTAGGTATGCCTATAATTGTCCAAAAACATGTAACCCCACTTTTTACAGGCCATTTATCAAACGAGCGACGTTTTTCGCAGGAAAACCGCGACTGGAAAGTAGAAATATACTACCCAGACGGTAATTTTGAACAAGAGTCTATTGGAATTAGGACTTGGAGAAAAAGGTATAATATTGAAAATATCGTCGCACAGACTTTATATGCCAATAAACATACTGTTTTAAATGAATTGCAGAAAGTAGCATACTTTTGGTATAACGAATCTAAAAATATGAAATGTAGATTTCATTTAGAATTTGTTTTCGATGGCAAAATAATTTATATTGTTCAAGCCGACCGCGATTTCAAAAAGGAGAACTCGGTAAATCCAAAATCTTATAATATTAATGTGTCTAAAACTTCAGAAACATGGATACCTAAAGTATTAAAGCAATTCAATGTTGACACCTCATCCCAATTCAAAAAACTTCAAAATGTCAAGAATTATAACGATTTAGGTTTTTGTACAGTTCCATTATATTTTCTTGATGATATTAACACAATTAATGATTTGAGCCGAGATATTGTATCTTCTGAACTTAGAGAAGATATAGAAACTTTATTAAAAATTCAATCCGTTGTAATAAGAATGGATATTAGCAATGGTAGCAAATCTCAAAAGCAACTTTTGCCGAGAAGCAACGAAATACATAATTATAACGATGTAATTCTCTGGCTTAAGGAACATGCGAATTTTATCACAACAGAACAAAATGGAATATTTATATTTCATAATTTTGTTCCGTCGACGTCTTCAGCTTTCGCACATGCACTTCCTAATAATCGCCTAGTTAAAATCCAATCATTATGGGGATTGCCTGAAGGGCTTTATTATAATTATCATGATACTATTATTGTTGACCTAGGAACCAAGCATCTAGATGCGATTACACCATCCGATGTAAAAGTAACTATAAAAAACAGATATAAGGATCTTTTTATATCACCAGATGAGAATGGCGATTGGATAGCTTACAATATTAAAGAACCTCATGATTGGAAATGTTCAATTGAAAGCAATGACTCCATCTTTGATATAGCCGTTAAATCACAAAAACTTGCAAATACATTACAAGAAGAAATTTCAGTAATGTGGTTTGTCGGCATTGATGTCTCATTTTATGGAGCCAAAAACTTGCCATGGTTTCATGAAAAAGTAAATTTTGCTTCATACACCAATGATGAATACAAACGCAAATATTTCAAGGAAGAAGAAATTGTAATTAATAATAGTGAGGAATTACAAGAGTTAATTTCCTCAGGAAACTTTCAAGATAAAAAGTGTTTTAGATTAAAGCCAAACTGCGAAAGAGATTTGCGAAACAAAGATCTGATAGCTAATATAGGCAAGATTGCCGCCGAAAACGATATCATGATTTTGTTGGATGGTACACAACTAACGCATTCATATTATCAATTAAAATCAACTGGTGCAAAAGTTGTATGCTCTGATAAGGATGAATTATTATATTCTGATACACTCGAGTTTAATAAATTAGTGCGTGACAAAATTCCAGAGAAAATAATTTCAAATGGAGAGCATGTAAAATGCTCGGTTGTTAACCGTCCACTTTTGGATCGTTTGCTTTTGGAAAAACTTTTAGAAGAGGCCTACGAAGTAAATGATGCGAAAACTGTAGATGAAATCATTTCGGAATTAGCCGATTTGACAGAATTATGTAAATGCATATGTAATGCACATTTTGAATATCCAATATCTTGTAAAGATATATTAAACAACAAAAGAAGTTATTTTAAGAATGAATCCAATGTGCTTAAAACTTTAAAAATAAGTCCTGAAATTCAAGATTTTATCCAGAACTTTAAATTTGAAAAGTTTTATGGAAGCATTTCAATTCAGCGTAAAAAAACTTTATATAGAATTGAGTTTAATCTACAAAATTTCCCTCATCAAAAGCAACCGGAAAATATAAACTCTATCGATGAGTTGCAAGCACTTAAAACAAATATTATTGTTAATGCTTCCCTGGCCTTAAAGAGTAAAAGTTCAAAGCAACTTATGAATTACATAAATAAAATTAATGAATATGTTGCGGAGTTGTGCGGTTGCCTTAATATTTCTTTACAGCAAGTCGAGAATAAAAGAGTTGCTAAAGAGTCCAAAGTCGGCGGATTTAATAATGGTTATGTTCTCGAACAAACCGTGTTAAAAGATAACATTATAGATGAAACATTAGAATTTAATCCGGTTAACTGTAAAAAAATACACGAAATTGAAAGAGAAAATACAAAATACTTTGAGTTCCTAGAAAATTTAGAAAAAAATCAAGAACGCTTGTTATTTAGATTTTCGTTGCCAATTGCTGTAAATGAATGGGAAGTTGTTTTTGATAATCCTAAGATACAAAAAATGCTACCCAATATACAAGAAATCAGTTTCGATGTTCACAAAAACAATGCTGGACGATTAATTCTAAAAGTAAACGGGCTGTCGCGACAAATAAGTGAACAATTATCTTTTTTTGATTAAATTCCAAAGCGACTTTAAAGAAGGGGTCTTTCATTGACGGAAGACATCTTCCCTTTTACAACATAAAACAACTGATTTATTTAGCAATGGTTCAGCCGAATTATAACAACCCCGCCTTTGCGATATGCAGAGGCGGGGTTGTGTTATATTATCAGTCAATATTAATCTCTCAATATCTGATTTGCAATTATTTAATTGTTTGATAACGTTTAATTACAAAATCAACAATTACCTGGGATTTAACCTTCATATTAAGTTTGCTGATAACTTTCTTAATCATCTGCTCTGTGACTTTTGGCAAGTATTCCTTATATTCGGGATATTTTCCCATTAGTTCATTGAAGAGAGTGATTAATAGGTCGTTTGCGGATTTGCTTGTGGGATATCCACGTGCGATAAGTGCCATATTGTTATCGAAGTTAGGTGCAAGTCCTAAAAGCTCACCGCTTTTTACATCACGCATTAAACCGAAGTTTCCTGTATGTCTGTCGGGGTTGGCGGTTATAGTATCAAGAAAAATCATCTTAATATAATCAGGAATTGCTTTGGGGCAAAGTTCCTCTAATTTTTCAACTACTTTAATGTAATCTTCCTCATCACCCATAAAGGATGAAGCCGGTTCAAATATGACCCTTGCCGAATCGGTAAAATCAAGCGACTTAACGCATTTATCACCTTTCTCATAATGAGCCATATTCATTTGGAGTGCCTTACCCAACTCATATACGAAAAGCTCTGAAAACTGCTCTTTTTGGTTGGCCGACTTATAAATCCACCATTTTCCGTCTTTGAGCTTCCAACACTTTTCAAAGCTACCGATATTGGTAAGCTCGGGAGTTTTAGTATCTTTACGCTTTGCGGCAGAGTTAAAGCTTGAATAAAGTCCTTGTAAAGCCAGATTAGAGAAATAGTCTTTATTAAAGCGTACATCTTCATATTTCAAATCACTGCCGATAGCCCTAACCCAATAGGTGTCAGTAATGGTTGCAGCATTAACGTGAAGAACTGTTGAAACATCGTCTTTCTCAGCAAGCCTTAATGCCTTTTTAAGCAGACGGGAATTTGCTCTGTGTGAATCGATAGCTCTTGTTTCAAGCCAAGATTTAGCATCGCTTACACGCTTTAAATATAACGGCAATAAATCGTTGTTCAAAACTTTAAGCTCGTTATCTTTCCAAACAGCTAGAACTGTATCACGGCTTAAAATCTCAAAATCCTTCATAAACTCTTTCTCCTTTCCTTTTTAGTATTTAATACATTATACAACATATGATTTTAAAATTCAACTGTTAAGCATTTAATTATGTGTTAAACCCGTATCTTTGAAGTGTTGATTCAAATATTGATAAATATGTTACTTTACCTTCTTTCCATTCTTCAAGAGCAAGTGCAACCTCATCACTAACCTCCATTCCTTCAATTGAAAGCATAGCTTTAGAAAAAGACAAGCACTTCTCTTTTATATGTATATCAAGTTCATCCATACCATTACATAAGTTAAATAAATCTTGTTTTCGTTTTATGACCTTATCCATTTATAAGAACTCCTATTATTAATTATGATAAATCCAAAATAAAGAATTTATATTATATCAACTCTAAAAATGCATAAAACCCGCTGATTAGGCGGGCTTCTTAATATCAAACAGTTTAAACAATCTCACAATAACTATAAAT
The DNA here is from genome assembly GCA_045531145.1 of Acutalibacteraceae bacterium. Lineage (GTDB taxonomy): Bacteria > Bacillota > Clostridia > Oscillospirales > Acutalibacteraceae > UBA737. The sequence goes on from JAZSDM010000012.1 coordinate 32,755, forward strand.
TATTGTGAGAAAGGAGTCTGTCTTTATGAAAACTCAAGAGAATGCATCAGGGAAACCATTGGCTGATGCACTTTGGTTGGAAAATCATCACCGTGCGAAATTGCCCGAAAGAACCGCGTTTGCCCAAAAGCTTGCTGATTTACATCCCAAAAGAATAGTTGATTTAGGCTGTGCTTCAGGTCTTTGGCTTGAATTATTAGACAAACTACTACCGAACGACTGTGAGTTTATTGGAATTGATAGTGACAACGATATTTTGAAGATTGCTAAAGATAGAAGCAAAAATTGGAACAGAAAAACCTCTTTTATTCAGTTAGATATCGAAAGCGAGGCATTAAGTATACCTTCAAGCGATCTTACATTGGCTTTTAATATATTTTCATATATTCAAGATTTAGGAAAATTTATCAACATTTTAGCAAATAGAATACCGCGTGGTATATTGGCAGTTAGACAGTATGATGGTGCATCTATTAGATTTGGACCGATGAACACAGCTACAAGACAGAAGATGGAAGTTGATTTACGTATAGCAACTGAAAATAGTAAAAAGTTTTATCATTATGATTTGGATCGAGCTTTTTCCGTTCTTCGTAATTCATCATACGATAATATGGAATATAGTTTTGAACTGTTTGAAAGGACAAGTCCTTTTGATTCTGAATTCTTGCCATATTATAATCAAACATTAGAGTGGACTTGTCAACACTTATCGGAGGTTTCTGCTGAACGTCTCAAAGAATGGATGTCTTTAGATCCACAGTTAAGCAATAAGTATTTTTATGAAGTAGATTTAATCGCTTTACTATCATAATCATCAACAGCTATTCTCCAAAGACCTTTATACTGTGCAGCAAACATATTTAAAATTTCTTGATCTCTTGATAAAAGCACCACAGGATCTTGAGGTATATCTCTAAAATCCCAATTAAACAATGCTTCAGTAGTTCCATCTTTATATGTTAATATGATGAATCCAATTTGTGGCTCGGATTGAGTTATAAGTTTGTATTGATACCGCCCTTTGCTTTTTTCAATGATAAGTTCATCAATTTTCTTAAACCTCTCTAAAGCTGAAGAATCACCTATATCTTTCCAAATTAACCCTTGATTAACATATTTGGCTATCTTACTATAAGATTGTTGATAACTATTACCATCATATAGCCGTTCATTGGTTTGTTCGGTTTCATCTTCAAAATTAAACGAAGTGTTTTGAACATATTCCAAAACAGGCAACCTATTTATTATGTATTCCCATGCACTTTTGGGTGTTCCCATTTTTGTTACATGTAAGTAATTTTTTACTGTTTCACATATCAGTTCGGAATCCTCTGAAACTTTTTCAACTTCATTATGAGTAGATATGTTTTGTCCGATTATAAGAACAATAATCGAAAGAAGAAAGGCAGGGATTGCGGCCAAAGTTGACTGAGATGTATATTTTAAGGGATCTAAAAAATATGTTATTACAAACACAATTATTGATAATATTGAGTTGAAGAGCAGTAAAACCAGTTGCCTTTTTGAATTGGGTTTTTTCATATTAAATACCATCCTTGCTGAATTTTGTTTTCGTTTACCATCTTACTTAACCTCACAATAATTTATAGTTATTGTAAGTTCTTTTCGAGACAATTATATCGTATTTTGGTAAAATATTCAATATATTATCGAAATATGAGGTGCAATATGAAAGATTTTAATTTAACTATCCCCGAATTCATCCAATTAGTACAGTCAACAAAGAACTTATCCGAAAAAACTATAGTGGCTTATACATCTGATTTAAATGATTTTAATTCATTTGTTAACAATCATGAGTTAAGTAACGAATCTATTCTACAGTATATTCAAGAACTTACAATCACTCGGAGACTAAAAGATACAACTATAAATAGAAAACTAATTGTACTTAAAATATTTTTTGAATATTTAGATTCTAAAAACTACATAGAAAGCAACTATTTCTCATCACATCAATTCAAATTCAAGAAAGAGAAAAGACTACCCAAAACCCTTGCAATTAAAGAAACTTCTAAGTTGTTATCATGTGTAACTGAACAATCTATTAATGCAAACAGTGACTTTGAAAAATGGAAAACATCACGTAATCTAGCTTTAATAGATATTTTGATAAGCACTGGCATACGTATAGCTGAAGCTGCAAATATAACTATTAATGATATCATAGGTTCTGAACGCGTTATTTTAATTCATGGTAAAGGTAGAAAGCAACGACTAATATACATCTCTTGTCCTGAAACTTGGAATAATATAACTTCATGGATAAAAATAAGAAAAACACGCTCCACAAATACCGATATGTTATTTGTTAATCGATACGGTGAACCCATAAGTATTCATGGCATCGAGTATATTTATAACTCATTAAAAATGCAATCCGGAATTAATATTAATTCCACCCCACATTATCTTAGACATACATTTGCTACGAATCTACTTGCAAATGGTGCCGACTTACGTTCTGTCCAAGAAATTTTAGGTCATAGTAGTGTTTCAACTACTGAGATTTATACAGAAGTTACTACAAAACGCAAAAAACAAGTTTTAAATAAATATAACTATCGCAATAAATTATAAAACATCATAACTGTATATCTGCATAACATCAAGATATTCTATAATTATAGCTATTTTATTACGAAAGTAAGGTTGGTTAATATAGGATATTTTAAAGGTTGGTACTTTAAATGCAGTACCAAAAACAAAACAATTGCATTTATACCCGCATATCATTATAGCAATAATAAAAAATCTGCTTCTCTGCAAATAATAACTAATGGCGAAACTTTTAACATACCCTTTGATACATTAGAATATAGTGAAAAACCTTTATATGTAAAAATAGATAATTGCGTATTCTCTCACGAAGGAATAATTCTTGATTTTAAAGATGATAGATTAAAGCTTGAGGGAAAGCTTTGTTTTGAGCAACTTTCGCCTATTCGCTATGATATTATGGGACCGTTTAAGTATGTGCCGTTTATGCAGTGTCGACACAGTGTATATAGTATGTGTCATAAAATAGACGGTGAAATTAAGGTAAACGATCAACTTTATAAATTTCAAAATGGCATAGGATATATTGAGGGTGATTGCGGACGTTCTTTTCCGAAAAAATATATTTGGACACAGAGCTGTTTTGAAAATAACTCACTGATGCTTTCTGTAGCGAACATACCCTTTTTAGGAATTCATTTTACGGGTATTATTGGTATCGTTTTGCTTAATGGAAAGGAATATCGAATCGCAACCTATCTTGGTGCTAAAATAAATCAAATTAGTAATAACACAGTTACGGTTAAGCAAGGAAAATTTGAGGTAACTGCAAAATTGATTAAAAAGAACGCACAACCGTTGGCTGCACCTTCAAATGGTGATATGTGTAGAACAATACATGAAAGTGCATCTTGCGAGGCATATTATCGTTTTTGTAATAAAAATAATGTATTATTTGAGTTCACCACCGATAAGGCAAGCTTTGAATTCGAATATTGACGTAAAATGGCGAAAACCCGCTTAAATAGCGGGTTTTCGGGATGTTTTTTATTGAATTTTCACGGCAGCTTTGGACCTAATCTATAGTATTAGTTAACCCGCCGTGTCCCGCATCTAAAATTACCGTTTTTGTAAACTGCGCATTGGCAGAAGCGGTTACGGTTTGTTTATCAACAACGATTGCCGTAGAGATAATACAAACTATTAAAAAAAAGATGATTTGCAAAACAATTATCCGCCGTTTTTTCAAAACCTTTTCCCCCAAATATTATTTCACCAATTCAATATATGAAAGAAAAAATTTTTATATAACAACCGACGATATGCTTACATTATACTAAAAATCATTATATTTTTCAATGCTATCAAAAATCAATCAGGATTACAAAAGCCCCTTTTTATTTGCCAAAAATAATATATTTATAAAAAAGTTATATTTTTTACGGTTTTACTTGCAAAAAAGATGATTTAATGATATTATAAAAACCAAGAGGATATTTACTACACAGGAGGAAATTATTATGATAAATAATATGCCTTTTTCTGCTGGTATTCTGAATGTATTTAAATTTAACCTTATTCCCGAAGCAACAGCCGTTCATAAAAGAACCGCCACCGACTATGAGCTTGACTATTATGTAGGCGGAAACCGTAAAATGTCTATTAACGGGGAACAATTCACCGTTGGTAACGGTTCGGTAGTATTTAGAAAACCGGGTGATTTTTGTGTTTCAAGCGGGGCTTATAACTGCTACTCGCTTACTTTGGATTTTTCAAATAAAAAACAAAACGAATATGACACTTATGACCGCAATAATCCTGAAAACACTATGCAAGAAATATGCACCAATCCATTGCTTGAATTAATACCTTATCACTTTATTTCAAGACATCCCTCTGACTATATTAAAATTTACGACAAACTTTCTTATAATATACATAACATAAATTCAAAAGAAACAAATGCTATATTAATTAATCAACTTCTTTTCCTTATACTTTCGGATGTTTGTTATACAATACACAATGAAGCAAGCACAAATCCCGAAAGCAAAATACTTACTGAAACTTGCAAATATATACAAGAAAATTTCCATAGACCTATTTCTATAAAAGAACTTGCAAACAATGTTTCATTAAGCCCAAGTTACTTTTTGAAGATGTTCAAAAAGAATGCAAATACTACCCCTACCGAGTATATTATTTCTATCCGTCTTTCAAATGCAAAACAGCTATTGTCAGAATCTAACCTTACTATAGCACAAATTGCCGAAGCATGCGGTTTTAATGATGCTTCTTACTTTTCATACTATTTCAGAAGATGTTTCGGTATTAAACCGAGCGAATACCGATTAAATGAAAACCAAAAATAAAAAAGTATGGCAGAAAAAATTTTCTGCCATACTTTTTTACTATTAACTGTTTTTTAATGTAAACTCAAATACTTCGCCAAAATCTGCACGGTTTTCGGCACTTAATCTTAAAGATACTAATACTTCATTTTCTACTTTTTTACAAAGTAAGGTTTTTTCGCAATATGTATCCTCAAGATAAGGCGCATCTTCACAAATCGGGATTTTTACATCAATATCAGATTTACTGTGTGATACTACATAGACACAACCGTCTTTTTCATTGTGTTTAAGCGGAGATAACCAGGTGGCTTCTTTAAGGTTACCAATTGACATTTCAATGCTAACTTCACCGTCCGCTACATTTACGGTATCGCCATCATTTACATCTACTACGTTACCGTTACTGTCTACAATTCTGACAAAGTTAAATTCACCGTTTAAGTGCTTGGGCGGGTTAGTACCGTTAAATTCAACGTTACCAATTGCGGTAAGCGGTACATTTGCAGAGGTTGTACCTGTAGCCTCGCTATAAAGTTCTAATACAGCGTTTTCTTTTTCGGCTTTTATATTTTCATCAACAAGATAATAAGTGCAAAGTCCGTCAACACCTCTGGCATCGGTATCCACATCAACCTTAACCCTATATTTCGGCAATTCAGGCATATTCTCTTCTATAAAGTAATTTTGAATAAATTCAGCGTAATCTTTACCGAATGGGCGTAAAATGCCGTCAGGTCCGCAGTAACCGCAGTCACTCATTTCAACCATTCTAAGACCGCCCGGCCACCACCACGGCACCGTTCCTTTAGCACCCGTGCGTTCAAACACTCTTTGCATTTGTCTATTGTAATCTTCGGTCATCTTCATTCTAAATGCCATGGGTCTTTCGGTTTCGTGGTCCCAAACAAAGTCGTTTGTTCGGTTCATACCTGTAAGAGTAAGTCCGTATTCTGACCAAACAGTAGGCTTATTTTTACTTAGCCATTTAAACAATGCCGCATTTGTACATGCGTTGTGATAATCACGTTCCCCTAGACCGATGTGATATGCTTCGTGGCTATTATAATCAGTATGCTTAACTGCAACCTTGTTACCCTTTGCGTGAATAGCACTCATAGGACCACGTCTGTAAGATACCAAATGGTTGGGGTCGATTTTTTTGATATCCTCTACTGCTTTACGCCAAAGTCTGCTCATATAATCTTCCATAAATCTACGGTAAGCGCAAATCTGAATACGCCATTCGCCGTCAACAGCAAACAATTTTTCGTCAAGGCAGGTTATTTGACCGTCTGCACGGCGGTCAACCGGCATACCGAAATCTCTTTCAGCATTTTCAATAGAGCCATAACGGTCAATAAGCCATTTTTCCCATTCCTCGTCATATCTCTTAATGTAGGGTGTAGCCATTAAACCGCCGTCACTTTCCCAACTTATATCGTGACTGAAAATAATCGGGTCGTTTATAAGATTAAATTCTTCCATAATCTTTTTAAACGCTCTGCCGTTGTAATGGAAAGGTGCAGTTATATTACACATTGAAATACAAAGCTTGATATTATGACGACGCAGACGGTAAAGAAAATCTTCAAAGGTAGTTTTTTGTCTGCCAATCATATCGCCGTCTATTCGCATAAACAGGCAGTTTATACCCATTTTTTCAAATAAACTTAAATCCTTTTCAATCTCTTCAGGAATGTAATTAGATTTATCAAGCCAACTAAGCCAATATTCCGTACGTTCAAGTCCGGGTGCGTAAAGCGGCCAATAGTTCATTGATGCCGCGTACCAATTTTTACCTCTGTACTTAAAGTTTTCGCCCTCTACCCTTACAAATTCATTGGGGTCGGTTTCGTTTATAATTTCTCTTTTATGTATTTCCTGTGTTACAGTGTCTATAACCTCACCGTTGTAAATAAGTTCGGTTTTAACGGTATATTCGTCCGCCTTAAAATTATCACATTCGAATCTTGCTTCACTGTAATTTCTTTGGCAGCACATAATTTCTTCAGAAAATTCATATACAGTTTCGTTTCCCTTTTGAACCAAAATGCGAACTGTTACAAACTCATAGTTAGCGGTTGAATTATGAATTTTAGCACCAAAAACTGCCTTTTCGCCGTCACTGTAGACATATCTTTCAGCTCCGCCGTTAAAGATATGCAATCCGCGGCAAAGGTCACCTACAACCGAAAGTATAAGCTCTGGCACACCTTCGATATCCATAAGGTTTTGGTCCATTATGCCTATGTTTGCCGCAGCCGAGCCTAAAGCTGTGGTTACAACCGTACCAGGATAAACCATATTAGTGCCTGTAGGGTTGTGTCCTCTTGTATCGTTAAGCATAATAAACGCTGCCGAACCCTCACTACCGTCACCGCGGTCACTTTTTCCGTTTATTTTCACAATTGGAATATATCTGTTAGGTATTTCCATATTATATCCGCCGCCGTATGCGCGTGCAACAGGACAGATAACCTTTAAAGGCCTGTCTGTTTTTATTTTGGCATTGGTATAAAATGAATTGCTTTCAAAAGAAGTGGCATCGTTACATCTGTAGGTTTTGTATGTAGGAACAATACCTTCTATTACAATTCTTTCAGCCTTAGCTTTTGTGCCGTCGCCTGTATGAACAGCATCAAAAATATGATCCGGAAGTGGTATTTCAGCCCACTTGCCGCGGGCCTTGTCAACATACTTACCGAAAAGCACACCGCCGAGCGTCAGCACACTTCCGCCGCGTTCTAAAAAATCTTTAACCTTTCCCGAACAAACTGCAGGCAAGGAAGATGCGTGCGGGATTATAAGCAAAAATCCCATCCAACCCGTATTGCTTTCGAGAAAACCTTCAACATCCTTTTCCATAACGTTATATCCGTTTTCACGAAGATGATTAATTATTCTGCGGGCTTCTTTAATATCAAAGCCGGGTCTTTCATCACAAATCACAGTAATTGTTCTGTCAAAATCAACTGTTTCTTCAGCCAAAATCTGATTATGAAGCATTTCTCTTTCGGTCATAAAATCACTTCCAAACATACTTTTTTTAATTTTACAAAATTTAACTTTTATAGTAAACCTATAATATTATTTTTATTTATAAAAATATTATCATATTGTCCTAATTGTCTTGAAAATACAATAGTTAGCGGTATAATTATTTATATAAATTTTTTGGAGTTGATTTTATGAAAATCTATCTTTTACCGAAAAACTTTAATATTTATAAAGCTAATTTAGGGTGCCTTACCTCCCTTTCAAAAGGCAAACTTACACCAAAGGAATTAAAAGAGGCTTATAAGTCGCAAGGATATTCTATTGTAGCTTTCAGTGATTTTGAACACCTCGAATCACATACCGAACTTTGTGATAAAGACTTCCTTGCCGTTACAGCATATAAAACCGCTATTGAAAATTACTGCTTTACTCTTTATTCCCAAACCGAATATAATAAAGCGGTTTCTACTCCGCAAATTAAAGAAGATATTCAAAAAACCGTAAACGAATTCATTTCTAAAGCAAATCAAAATAATTTCTTAGTTTGCATAAACCACCCTGCAAAGTCACAGCAAACCTTTAGCGATTACAGTGCGCTTTCAGGCTATTTTGCTTTAGAAATTGCCAACTATTCAAGCCTTGTTGAAGGATTTATTGAAGACAATAACCACATTTATGACCGTGTTTTAAGACACAGCGGCGAACCTGTTTTCCCCATCGCTTGTGACGGCAACCGTAACACTTTCCCGCTTGAGAGCACAAAAAATGATTCTTTCGGCGCTTTTACAATGATATTTGCCGAAAATTTATGTTACGATAACATTATTTCTGCGCTTAAAAACGGTGACTTCTATAGTTCCACAGGTCCGCAGTTTGAAGAAGTTTATATGGAGGACAATAAAATACATATCAAGTGTTCCCCTGTACATTCTATTCGCTTACTGAATGAGGGCAGAGACGCACCAATAGTTATTGCGCCCGAGGGCGAAACTTTAACTGAGGCAGTTTTTGATATTGACCCCGATTTTATGGGACGTTTTATCCGCGTTGATATACGTGATGACCAAGGCAACTTTGCCGACACTGTTCCCTATTATCTGGATTCTAAAGGAGAATAAAAATGAAAAAATATTTAATATCTCCACAACTTAATAGGTATAAAGCCAATATGCATTCGCACAGCACCTGTTCGGACGGAAAACTAACCCCCGAACAGTTAAAAGAAGCCTACAAAGCACGCGGATATTCAGTATTCGCTTTTTCAGACCATCTTAAAGTCCAAGAACATAACGACTTAAAGGACCCCGACTTTTTACCCCTTACCTCTGCTGAGCTTGACGTTTTCGAGCAAGGTGAAAACAGCTTTAATTTGCGAAAAGCCTTTCATTTTAACATAATATCCCGCGACCCCGAGCATTTTAGTCAGGTAGAATGTAAACCGCGAAATTACAGTATTTCCTACATCAACAGTGTTATAAAAGATGCTAAAGAAAAAAACTATTTTGTTACTGCAAACCATCCCAACTGGGCGCTTTTTACCGAAGAAGAATTTTTGCAGATTGAAGGACTTGACGGTTTTGAACTGTATAACTGTATAACTGCAAATTTCGGCGGTGCGCTTTCATTCACACCCGAAATTTACCTTTATTTACTAAGAAAAGGGAAACGCATATACCCTATCGGCGCTGACGATAATCACAGTTTTTGTTTACCGTTTGACCATCCGAACAACGATTCATTCGGCGGATTTACATACATTTTAAGCGATAAACTTGATTACGAAAGTATTATAAATGCGCTTGACAACGGAAATATGTACTGCTCAACAGGACCGCAGTTTTTCGAAATTTCGGCGGAAGATGATAAAGTATATATTCGTTCTTCTGATGTTAAGCAAATAACTATACTTACCGAAAACGGAAAGGCATTTTCCGAGAGAGCAGCAGTCGGACAAGCGGTAAATGAATTTAGTTGCGATGTAACTGACTGCGGCAAATTCTTTGTCGCTTATATCGTTGACGGCAGAGGTAACCCCGCAATGACAAGGGCTTTTTACAAAGGAGAGGATTATTAATGAGAATACTGATTATTCGCCACGGTGACCCATACTACCCTACCGATTCTTTAACCGAAAAAGGACAGCGCGAAGCCGAACTTTTAAGCGAAAAATTAAAAAATGAGGGTATTACTCACATTTATGTGTCCCCTCACGGAAGAGCGAAACTTACTGCAAAACCCACTGCAGAAAAAGTTGGTATTGAACCTATTGAACTTGACTGGCTTCGTGAATTCCCACATTTGCTCGATTGGGAATACAACACCGACTATTTTAAAAATATGAGATCCCCTTGGAATATGCCGCCGGAACTTTGGACCGCAGACCCCGTAATTTACAATAACGAAAAATGGCGCAGCAGTGAAATTTTAAAGGGAAGTAAAGTAGTTGAAACTTACGAACACATTTGCCAAAAGTTTGATGAATTAACAGCACATCACGGTTTTGAGCGACAAGGCGGACTTTACAATATTTTAGAAAACGGAGACGGCAGTACCGATACTATTGCCCTTTTCTGCCATTTCGGTCTTGGTACATCAATTATAGCGCATGTACTTAATATGCCGCTTATAGCTGTTTGGAATTCTATTTTTCTTCCTACATCATCGGTTACAACACTTTATATGGAAAGACATATAAAGGACAGACCGATAGCACACGGCATTTTTGCAGGCATTGGCGATACCTCACATTTGTTTGCCGGTAGTGAGCCTATTTCCTGCTCAGGACTGCACGCAAAAACATTAAAATAACTATATAAATCAACCCTTTAGCCCAACTTTACATAAATAAGTTGGGCGGTTTTATTATTTGTGAATAAATTTTATATCAATTTTTTCCTTTTTCGCTTGATTGAACTGACTTATTATAATAAAACTCTTGATTTATTTGATATATATAGTTAAAATCTATATGGGTGATAATATGGAAAGTGAAAAATTAATTATTTCTGATATTTTTTACGAATATTCAGAAAAAGCGCAAACAATTAAGGGTGATACGCATTATCACAATAATTATGAAATTTACTACCTTACCGAAGGCAGTTGCCGTTACTTTATAGGTAATAACTCTTACCGACTGACAAGCGGTGATATAGCGCTTATACCGCGGGGAGTAATACACAAAACCAACTATGAAAATAAAAAGCGTTCACGCATACTCTTAAGTTGTCCCGAAAGTTATATACCCTTATCGGTAAGAAAAAAATTTTCAAAAATTCCTTTATTTCCAAAATCAATTGCCACAGCCCAAAAAATTAAGGAGATTTTTGAATGTATAGAAAAAGAATACCGAAATCCCGACGAATTTTCCGAAGATGTTATACGGTTTAAAATAGGTGAACTTCTTTTTCTTATAGTCAGAAACTACGATTCAAATTCATATACAAGAGAAAAATATTCGCTTATTAATCGGGCAATCGGTTATATTCAAAACAACTATGCTTCAAATATAACCTTATCTCAAACGGCAGAACACTGTTTTGTAAGCAGCGAACATCTTTCGCGCACCTTTAAAAAAGAAACCGGCTTCGGTTTTCGTGAATTTCTCAATATTTACCGCCTTAAAAAAGCCGAATCAATACTTAAGTTCCACCCCGAATACAAAATCGTGGATGTGGCGTTAAGTTGCGGATTTAACGACAGTAACTATTTTTCAAAAGTATATAAGCAAGTGTACAAAGTATCTCCCACTCAAGCCAAGATGAAAGGTGAATAAAATGTTTGAAAAAATCACTCCCGAAAAAGCGGGTATTTCTTCCCATAATGTATATAAATTTATAAAAACCCTTGAAAAAAGAGGGCTTGCTATGCACAGCATCCTTATGATGAGGGGTGAAAATATTTTTGCGGAATATTATTGGCAACCGTTCAGCAAAGACTTTTGCCACAGAATGTATTCCCAGACAAAAAGTTTTGTAGGTGTGGCAATTGGCTTACTTGAACAAGAGGGAAAATTAAGTTTAAGCGACAAAATTTCAGAATATTTTCCCGAAAAAATTGACCGAGAACTTCCCGAAAATTTAAAAAATATCACCATAAAAGATATTCTTACAATGCAAACCTGCGGCGAAACACCCAACTGGTTTTATCACACTAACCCCGACCGCACACACTTATATTTTGCCGAAAACGATGCAAATCTTTATTCGGGTATGCGTTGGAAGTATGACAGTCCTGCCTCCCAAGTGCTCAGTTGCCTTGTGGAAAAACTTTCCGGTATGGCGCTTTTTGACTTTTTGAAACTTAAAATTTTTGATAAATTAGGCACATTTAAAACCGCAACCATTCTTAAAACCAAAACCGATGACAGCTTTGGCGATTCGGCACTGCTTTGCACCACGCGTGATATGGCATCCTTTGCGCGTTTTGTAATGAACTACGGCATCTGGAAGGGTGAGCGTATAATGAACGGGCAATACCTAAAAACTGCCACTTCAAGAATTGTGGATAACTGTGAATTGGGTTTTGACGGTGTGTTCACCCACGGTTACGGATATCAAATTTGGCGCTACGGAGAAGACGGTTTTGCCTTTAACGGTATGGGCTGTCAACTTACTATATGTATCCCTAAAAAAGATTTTATTTTTACCTGTACCGCAGATAATCAAGGCTACTTGGAAGCAAAAGCCCTTATACTTACCGCGCTTGAAGATATTATCATTGACAACTTAGGACAGCCTTTACCCGAAAACCCACAGGAATATGAAAAATGCACCCAACTTGAAAATAGTTTAAAACTTTGTACAGTTAAGGGAAATATTTCCTCACCAAAACAGGCAGATATTTCAGGCAAGACCTATATTTGTGATAAAAATCCTACAGGTATTGAAAAATTTTCTTTGCACTTTTTTAATGACGGTACGGGTGAATTTCGCTACACTAACGCTCAGGGTGACAAGGTTTTACCGTTTGGAATGGGTGAAAATATATTTACAAAATTCCCGCAATACAACTATTCTAATACTCACGCAGGTCTTCCCTCCCAAAAAGGTTTCTTATATAACTGTGCAGTTTCTGCTGCTTGGGTGGAAGATAAAAAACTACTTTTAAAAGTTCAGATAATAGATAAATATTTTGGCAATCTGCTTTGCACATTTTCTTTTAAAAATGATAAGGCGGTTGTGCGAATGCAAAAACACGCAGAAGCATTTTTAGACGAATATATGGGCGAATTTACCGCAAAAACAATATAAAACCAAAGACCGTTTACATAAATGTAAACGGTCTTTAATTTATTTTATACTTTCATAAATACGGTTTGCAAGATAAATTTTTGTAGGCGGATGAATATCATGTGTTTCACAAACATCAGCTGATTTTACTACCTTTACATTATCTAACCTTTCGGTGATTTTTTCCTGTGCTTGCTGAATACCCTTCCAACCGTAATCGGTGCGCTCTTTCCAATCGGCAATCTGTACAACTGTAAAAGGTAATTCATTATCCATAAAATCCTTACGCCAACAACTAATAAGTGCTTGTAATAAATCGGTATATATCTTCCATTCGCTTCTGCCCGTATTTGATTCGCCCTGATACCAAATAACATTTCCGAGTGCAAACGGAACTACAGATTGTTGTCTTACACTGTAAAGTTTACCTACCTCGTTATGCGGTCCGTGAACATAAGGGGAATCGTATTTTTCTTCTTTTGGAAGATAAAAACGCTTATCGTTTGCAATTTCGCTTGGAATCCAACTTTCTATAACAGAAGAACCCAAATAACACGCAATAAGCCCCACCGCTATTCCTTTTTCGCGGCTTAACTGCATACCTAAGTGGTAACCTATTGCCGAAAAATGAGGTGCATTTTCTTTGGTGCAGTAAACCCAACCGTCATCAGAACTGAAATGCCCCTGATTTTCGTAAAGTTCGCTTGCAAAGAACCTTACTGCATTATTATCCTCAATACTCTCTTTCGGGTAGGAACTTCCGCCTAAGGACATTGCAATATTTGACTGCCCTGCAAGTAATATAACCTCACCTATATAGACATCTTTAATTACTTTTTCCACACCGTTAAGGTCAACTTTGAGTTCATACGGTCCGCCATACTGCAAAGCTTCGAGTTCTAATAGCCATTTATCCCCAAAAAACTCTTTTGAAGCGGTTTTGTTTTCTAAGGTTACACTAACCTTTCCGCTACCTGTACCGAAAATACGAATAGGTTTATTTGCCTGAAAAACCATCCCATCTGCAAAAATTTTATTAAGTTTCATTAATTATTTCCTTTCAAGCAAATAAACGTTACCGCAAAAATCAGCACGCGGTGTAAGTTTTAAAACATTATTATCAATAATCATTCCGCCATCATAAAGTGATTCTTTTAAAACATAGCTGTCTTTTAATTCAATATCCAACTGCTTAGCATTCTCGAAACTATGACATATTACAAGCGCGAATTTGCCATCCTCACTGTAACGCACAACAGCCTGCGTACCTGTAGGACTGTAAAAACTGCACACATCAGTTCTGTAAACAAAACTATTGCCCCGTTTTATAATTGGGGATACCTTTTCGTAGAAATCTTCGGCTTTAAACATTTCAGCAAGTTGCTCTTGTGATAAATCCGCAATAAGTCCCGACCAACAAAGTCTTCCTAAAAAGCCCTGAGAAATTATATGCGAAAAGCGTTCTTTTGAATATTCAGGTTTTAAAGTACACCAAATCTGATTTTGGCGAGGCGGTGTTAAATAGTGAAGATTAGCCGCAACCACAGCGCCCTCATACCCCTCGTGAGTATCACTTGCAGAACTCATAGCAGTAATATCCATCATACTGGGCTCCAGTCGGCAACCGCCCGAAGCGCAGTTTTCAATTATAAGGTCAGGAATTTCTTTTTTCATTTTTATAAAGAAGTTTCTGACCTCGCACATATGCTGACGCAGGTTTTCGCCGCCGCTCTCGTCACCGTCAATCACAGCGCCGGGAGAAGTGTTATAATCCACCTTAATATATCCAAAACCGTTGTCACGCAAGAAATCGATAACCTTTTTATCAAGGTATTTTATTGCTTTTGGGTTTCTGAAATCTAAAAACTTTTCGCGTCTGCCGTTAATAACCTCACCTATAATTACTCTGCCGTTCTTTTTAAGTTTAAGGTCATCAAACTCTTTGCCGAATGCCTTTGAAGGTGCTTCAGCACATTCAAATTCGAGCCAGATACCAGGTGTCATACCCTTGGCTCTTATTTTTTTACAATATTCTTTCATACCGTTCGGGAAAGCAATTGGGCTTAGCTCCCAGTCCCCTACCTGACTTGTGGGTTTGTACCAACCTGCATCCATAACAAAATATTTTGTTTTACCGTTTTTTAAGATATCTGCCATATCAAGCAGCGCTTCTTCGGTAGGCTTGCCCCAAGAGGTCACAAACTCGTTATATACAATACCCATTGAGTCTTCACCGTAAGCGTCAATAGCCCTGTGGCGCATTGAAAGCAACCTGTTTGATAATTCCGCAATACTACCGTTTGCTACCGAAACAAAAGCGGTAGGAGAAACAAAACTTTCACCGATTTTCACCTTTTTGCTCCAAAGACCTGTAACACTGTCAGCAAGTCCAACAGATAGCGAAACGCCGTCAAGCAAGCGGGTTAACTCCATCTGCCACGAAGCATTATGGGCAAGATATGTGCCCCAAATAATACCGTTTTCGGTATCTTCAACAGCGCCGTAGGGGTGATATTCGCGCACAGGGCGTGTGCCAACAGCCCCGAATTTTAAACTTTCGGCAGAAGTAGTCCAAGCGCGTTCAAGTCCAAGTTCGGTTAAAGTGTTTGCCTGATGCAACCCCTCCATAGACCACCCCGCTTTAAAACGGTGGAAAACCATTTTTTTACTGCCCTCGTTTTCAAGGCAGGGACTCAAAGCATCCAATGATACGCTTGTTAAATATTCGAGTTCAAGTTCTTTACCGCTATTATTATAAAATTCAGTATTAACTTCAAAACCTTTTTCGCCTTTGTACCAACAAAGACTGTGGCGGATTCCAAAACCTTCTTCGGCTTCCTCCACAGTGACAACCGTCATACTGTTTTGGGTTTCTTCGGTGTACTGTTCTTTAAATTTTAAAAGTGACAGACTTTCACTAAACTTAAAACTGTTTGAAAGCATACCTGCATTGTGGCAACTAAGTTGCAAATGCACCAAAGACGAATTGTTATAAACCTTTTTATTTTTGTCGTTTAAAATATCGGTTTGGGTATTTTTTGGCAATACGACTAAAACCGCTCTGCCTTTATCATTAAGCAGATAGTTTACAGCCATATCCCCTAATACATATTGATTAATTATTTTGCTCATAAATCTTTACACTATATATCCATATCTTTAAGCCAATAAACCACCGCACTTGCAAAACCGTGATTACAACTGTTTGTCGATTCAGCCTTTTCCCATAAAGTGCCTGTAGTATTTGCCATATGAATAAAGTAGCCTTTTATATTTTCCAAAACTTCGTTTTCATAACCGTTATCCATAAGTATTTGCAAACGCATATAGTTGCCGATAAAGGGTGCGGCAGGCCATATATCAGGATAACAGTTCTGCGTGTCACGTTGAGGACCGAATTCTTTAATTAGTGTATTCAAAAGTTCAGGGTGACTTTCGGCAGTTGCAACACCTGTAAAGAAAGCATAGTATTGACAAACTTCGGTAGATTCGGGTATTGGATAAACACCGTCATTTGTTCTTACTGCTCTGTCAACAAAGAATTCACCGCCAAAAGACTGCTCTAAAATTTTGGCTTTCATATTTTCGGCTTTTTGGAGTAAACTCTTATCGTCATAAAGTTCGGAAGCGCATTTAAGGGTTAAATAGAACATCATATTATTCGGGTAATTTATTCCCTGAACCATATCGGTATCATTCGCTCTTGACCATTCTACAAATACCCAACTTTTAAGGTCTTCCAAAAGTCCGTCAGAATTTTCAAACTCTTTAAAATGCTCGATAAGACCGTAAACTTTGTCTTTAAAACGGTCTACAAATTCTCTGTTACCTGTGCGTTCAAGATAATCACGAAGTTCTACAACCAAGAACATACCCCAGCTTGGAATATGTCTGCCAAAACGGTGGTCAGCAGGGTAACACATCGGGAACATACCCTTGGGAACCTTACCGTAAATATCTTCGTGCAAAAAGTTTTCTAAAAAGTTTTCTTCAACAATATTTTTACCCGTAAGCGCATATTCCGCACGTGCAGTAAAGAAACTGTCACAAAGCCAACCCGCTCTCTCACGGGAAGGACAGTCCATAAATAAATCAACCGCGTTCTGACGGTAAGTTTCTACCGCAGCATCAATAATTTTCTGTAAATCCTTGTCCTTTGAAGTCGGTACAGAAATCGGCGGATGCTTATATTCTACAAGTTTTATATTGTCTACACTGCAGTTACCGCCCAATGCAATAATTTGCAGATATTTCATTGTATAAACTTCAAATGTGTGTATCCTATGGGTGCCTTTAGGCAACTGATATTTTATAATGTTACAGCCTCTGCAACGGGTTGGTTTTATCATATTACCGTTTATAATTTCATCAAATGCAAGATATAATGTTACATCACTTTGCACAGTAACATCTAAAGAAATCATACCTGTTGCATTATAAGGAAATTCATAAATATTGTAACTATCCTTTAATTCACCGCTTTTGGCAACCTCGGCAAAGGGTAAAAACTTCATTTCCTGATAGTCTTTTTCGGGCAAAGCTTCAACCTCATTAAGTTTCCAGCCTGTCGCTTCGCCCTCCTTCATTCCTACAGAGATACAGTATCTGTCATAGGTATATTCTTTTGGGATGATTTTTTCAACACTACCTGAAAATACAGCGTTTGCCGTTGTTCTTTCGAATTTCGGATAGCCGACTTTTCTCTCAATAATAATCTTATCTTCGCAAATTTCTATTTGTTCATCACCTTTTGTAAGGTCGGTAAAAAATGCGTCAATATTAGCGCTTTTATATGCCTCTGCGAAGGTGCGTTGATAACTGTATCTCTGAATTTTTTGTATATAATTAGGGTTTATACGGGCAGAAAAATCACTGCCTGTTGCGGCTAAAACTTTTTCACCATCTACAATTTCCGCCTGTAAAAATGAATCTTGTTGCATTACATAGAAGTTTGAACAATAATATCCTGCAACCTCAATTACAACCGCATTTTCTTCATTTGTAAGGTACTTGGAAATATCAATTTCTTCCATACGGAAGTGGTTTTTTCCAGCCCTTGCAGGTCCGTAAGAAATAAACTTGCCGTTAATCCAAAGTTGATATATACCTGATGTTGCTATATGTATTTTCGCATTATCAGTTGCTTTACAAACAGCCTTAAACTGAACACGATAGTTAACCTCTTTTTCTTTGTCTTTAACCCATACAGGCTTTGCGCATAAAAATAAATCCTTCATTTTTTATCCCCCGTTCCGAAAAATGATACAAATTTATATTTTCAATACCTTTTCAAAATCATCACCAAGCATACTTACAGTAGAGTTATTATAATCCACCGTCAACTTAACATCATTTGAATAAACTATTTCATAAACACCGTTTTCTATGCGGTTATGACTCTCCATAAAGGCATACCGTACTTCCTTTAACCAATCATAATCCTCTGACATTTGCTTGATTTTCTGGACAGATTCTTTCATTTCATCATCACTGTCAAGGCGGATATCTTCTCTGCCCATCCAGTCCTTGCCCTCGCCTACAGCAAAGTTTGCATAAACACATACAAGCGGTCTTCCGCCGTATTCAAAGAACTTTAAGCGGTTATTTACACCCTTTGCAGCATAGTTTAAAGTATATGTACCTGGGTTATAAAGTATAATTCCGTGGTACACTATCTGCCAGAAGGGTATCGGCTCATCACAGATTTCGGGCAAACCTTCGCCTGAAAGGACGAAAGATGTATACATCGCATAATCCAATGCCGATGCCGCAAAATCATAACCCGATTCAGAAGAAAAACCGCCAAAAACATCACGGGCTTTTTCCATTAGTTTTTTATACCACTGTGCCGCTTCCTTACGGGTAAGCGGATGGTTTTTATCGTGACATTCAAGCAATGTAAGTATAGTAATTACGTCCATATAATGAATACCCTCAAAGCCGAGTTCACTCATTTTATCAAAATGCTCGTCTGCAAAAAGTTCGTAATAACGCTGGGGACAGATTTTATGCGCTCTTCCGCTTGACCAGACATCCATTTTATAAAAGTCGCCATCACGTGTTTTCAGAAGATATTCCTCATCCCATTGTTCTGATACGGTATACGCGTCTGAAGCGTTATCGTGGCCCACAATGTTATATCCGTAAGACTTTGCTTTTTTTATAAGTGTTTTAAGTTTTTCCTCACCGCCGAGCGAAGGCTCTACAGGAAAAATCTGCGGATATCTGCCGTCGTGCCCCATACGGTTCCAGCCCACAAGGCAAATCTCTGCCGAGTTAATACCCTGAGCCGCAAACTCATCTACAAGCTGACCTGTTCTGTCAAAATCACAAGCCACGTGCATAGGCGGTTCAGTTTCGAGTGTTTGGTTTTCCTGCTTGCTGGGCGCGGGTTTCCAGCCTTGGCGAACTCGCACTGCAATACTGTCTGCCGCACGGGCAAGTCTTTTGTTCTTTTCAACCCTTTGGCTTAACGGGATACAACCGTAACGCTCTAATTGAACATTTCTATAAAGCCGTGCCATTTCGGAATAATCGCCTTTTTCAAGGTTGTAATATTCAATTTCTATATCCTCATAAGGCTTAAAACCGTCAAGCAAGAAGCGAGGATATGCATAATAAACGCCATCCTTAACACCTGCTACAACTGTATAGTATTCCTTACAGCCTGTAACAACACCAAAAATGCCGCCATTTTCCCTTTTATATCCGTAACAACAAATATGTGAAAAAAGTGATACATATTCGGTATTCTTTCTTTCACTGAAATATGTAACACATACACCCTTTTGACAGTCAAAAGGAAGTACAAAATAACCCTTATCACCCGTTTTTGCAGTAAAATAGTCATAAAGGAAATCAACATATTCTATATTTTCGCAAAGTTTTTCCTTTGCTAATTTAACAATAGTTTTATTTTCTTGCACAACAACCTCTGGTTGCAAATTCACAATAGTTCCGTCTGTTTTTATTACTCTGATATTCATATTAATTCCCCTTTAAGCAATGATACATCACCGTTAAACAAATATCCCTTTAT
>JAZSDM010000139.1:0-23157 GCA_045531145.1 Acutalibacteraceae bacterium
GTGGTAATGACACCGCCGATTACTGAATATCTTGCATAGCCGTAGGTATAAATATTGTCGGGTTGTTTTTTGCTTTTCCTTTCAAGAAAATACGAAATACCTATACTTGCGGCATCACCGATATCGTGTATAGCATCTGAAATTATTGCGACACTACCTGTGAAAATTCCTCCAAAAAATTCGAATATCGAGAAAAACAAATTTAAAATAAATGCAATTAAAATATTGTTTTGGGTTTTCATAGGTTCTCCTAATTGAAAATTAATTCACAATACAAAAGGAAACAGAAAATTCTGTTACCTTTATATTATATTACTTTACTTAAGAAATCTTTAAGACGAGGGCTTTTTGGATTAGAGAATAATTCGTCAGGTGTTCCTTCTTCCATAATAACACCTTCGTCAATAAAGAATACTCTGTCAGCAACTTCGCGCGCAAAGCCCATTTCGTGAGTTACAACCGCCATGGTCATACCTTCTTGCGCAAGCGATTTCATAACTTCCAAAACTTCGCCTACCATTTCGGGATCTAACGCAGAAGTCGGCTCGTCAAATAGCATAACATCAGGCTGCATACAAAGTGCGCGTACGATAGCAACACGTTGTTTCTGACCACCCGATAATTGCGACGGGTAAGCATTCGCTCTATCAGCAAGGCCAACGCGTTCCAAAAGTTTCATAGCGCGTTCTTCGGCTTCCGTTTTTGAAAGACCTAAAACTTTAATAGGGGAAATGGTCATATTTTTAAGCACGGTCATATGTGGGAAAAGGTTAAACTGTTGGAAAACCATACCCATTTTTTGACGGTGTGTATTTATATTTACCTTAGGGTCGGTAATATCGGTGTTATCAAAATAAATATGACCGCCTGTTGGTTCTTCCAAAAGGTTTAGACAACGCAAAAATGTAGATTTACCCGAACCCGAAGGCCCGATAATAACTACAACTTCACCTTTTTTAATTTCGGTAGAAATTCCTTTTAAAACATCAATTTCGCCAAATGATTTTTGGAGATTTTCTACCTTAATAAGTGTTTCGTTAGTGGTCACTGTTGCGAAGCCTCCTTTCAAGTTTACCTACAAGCCAAGTGAAGAGCATAACAATTACCAAATATATAATTGCAACTGCAATCAAAGGCATAAAAGCAGAGAATGTACGTCCTCTGATAAGGTCGCCTGCTTTAGTTAAGTCTACAATTCCAACGTAGCCTGCAATAGAGGTTTCTTTAAGCAGTACAATAAATTCGTTACACAAAGTAGGAAGAACTACCTTGAACATTTGGGGGATAACTACATATATCATTGTTTGAATATAGTTAAAGCCAAGACTTCGGCCTGCTTCAAACTGACCCTTATCAATAGACATAATACCGCCACGGAAAATTTCGGCAACATACGCGCCCGAATTTATACCGAAAGCAATAATTGCAATTAAGGTTTCGCTGTTAGAAGCCGCCATAATTATAAAGTACATAATTAATAACTGAACTACAACAGGTGTTCCGCGAATTACAGTAAGATAAATTTTGCAAATACCGTTTAATAGAGAAAGAAGATAGAAGCCTATGCCTTTCTTTTTCTTTAATGTATCTATATTTTTATCGTATGTAGAGCGTACAATTGCAATAAATACACCGATTGCGATACCAATAAGTGTCGCAAAAAAGGTGATAATAAGGGTGTTTTTTAAACCCTGTACAAGCCATTCCCAACGGTTGTCTTTAATGAAGTTCAGGACAAATTGGTCAGATAGGTCCCTAAACCATTCTTTCATTATTTTCTCCTTTTTACAGAAAACAATCCACATTCGGTAAAACCGAATGTGGTTGAATTTTGTTATATTATTTTATGTATTTGTCGATAATCTTTTGAATTTCGCCAGCCTCAGTTAATTTAGCAAGTGCATCATTAACGTCTTTAAGTAATTCTTCGTTGTCTTTGTTAATTGCAATTGCATAATCTTCGTTAGTGAATTCAGTTTCCTGAATTTTAAGACCTTCGTTAGCAGATGCGAAAGATTTTGCAGGTTCATTATCAATAATAACCGCTGTAACCTTGCCTTCAACAAGAGCTTGAACAGCGTCAGCACCGGTTTTATAACGGATTACATTTTCCTCACCAAAGCCCCATTTTGCAGGTTCACTTGAGCAGTAGATATCACCTGTGGTATCTTGTTGAACACCAATTTTAATTCCTTCTACAACAGCTTCGGGATTGCCTTCAGCATCAAAACCGGTATAGAACTCTTCGTAAGAAGCGTAAGGACAATCTTCTTTAACGATAACAGACTGAATACCGTTTGCATAAGAGGTAGAGAAGTTAACGTTCTTTAAACGGTCTTCGGTTACGGTAAGACCTGCAATACCAAGGTCGTATTTACCTGATTGAACACCGCCAATGATTGAACCGAATTCAACGTCTTTAATTTCGAGTTCTTTACCAAGTTCTTTAGCAATAAGGTTAGCAATTTCAACGTCAATACCAACATATTCGCCGTTTTCAATGTATTCGTATGGGGGGAACGCTGCGTTTGTTGCCATTATTAATGTGTCGTCTTCTTTTTCGCCGCAACCTGCGAAGCAAGCAACGAGCATTACTAACATAAGTGCCAAGCTTAAAAGTTTTTTCATAAAAAATACTCTCCTTTGTTAATTATATGAAGAGTATATCATTTTTATTTAATTTTGTCAACAAATAATGCATATTTATGCAATTAAAAAATACTGTGGACCGTTATTCTTGTTTCTTCTTCTATTTGGTGTAGCATTACCTTAATTAAATCGGCATATTCGTAGAATAAAACATTGTCTTCCTCTTTTGCATAGATATTTAAAGTTGAAATTGCTTGCTCAATCTTATCTATATGAGTATGATTAACAAAAAATGAAAGCATTTTTTCTTCCTTTTGCCAATATTCTTTTATTTCCTTTGTTTTATTTTCTGCGGTTTTGTTTTGGCTGTAAATTTCAATTGATTGATTAATTAAATCTTTGGTTTTGTCACAACTTTTTGTAATGTAAGTCAAACTCAAAGCGTATGAAAGTATGACTAATAATAAAAGTATGCCTGCAGGTATCAATCGTTTCATTGCTGTTGCGTACCTTTCTTTATGAGACTGAGATTGTCGTAACGGTCAAGCGTCATTAAAAATACGTTTTGCACTTCGGTGTTGTTGGCTTTAAGTTTTTTATATACATCATCGCGGTTTATTTGAAGCGCTTTTAGTGAATCACTAAGAATCTTTCCGTCGCTTATAACAGGCATGGGTAAAGCTTCTTTGGACTTTTTAACTCCCATATCCTTTGCTGTAACGGTTTGCTGAGCGCCTTTTAGAAGAACGCTTAAATTTCCGTTAACTTCAAGTACGGCAAAAGCAACGGTAGAAATATCAAACACATTCTGACCTCGAAGAAGTTCTACTAAATCTAAAACAGTCATTCGCACGTCTTTCATAGCTTTTTGGTCAATAACCCCGTTTTTAATAATAATAACCGACTGACCGTTCATAAATTTTCTTACAAAAAAACTTTTCATTGAAAGAACAGACATAAGTATTTCCAAAATAATTAGCATAAAAATTGCAACAATGCCGCTTAAAATCGGTTGTGAAATATCTTGTAATGGAATTGCTACAATTTCCGAAATTAAAAGGGTAATTACAAGTTCATTCGGTTGCATATCACCAATTTGTCTTTTACCCATAACGCGAATTGCAAAGGTTACAAAAGCATAAAGTATTATTGTACGGATAATTGTCGTTATCATTAAATCACCGTAAATAGTATTAGCATATATTTACAAAATATTAAAAGCCGCTAAAATTAGCGGCTTTTAATTAATGAATTGTGATATGTTATGAATTCCATATTAAATTCTTTAGACAATAAATTTTTCAAAGGTTCTATTACAACATCTTCGGTGTTAAAGTGTCCTGCATCAAATAACGCGATACCGTAGTGTTGCGCCAATAAAAACTGACTGTGTTTAACATCAGCAGTAATTAAAGCATCACAATTGAATTTAATTGCATCTTCTATAAAATTACCGCCGCTACCTGAACAAACAAGTACAGTTTCAATCGGTTTTTCGGTTGGCATATACTTAACACTACCGCTTAAGTGAGATTTTAAAACATCTGCCAAATCATCACTTAAAATAGGGGAAACGTTGCATTTTTTAAGCGCATAACCGTCAGAAGCGATAACCGTTTCGATAGTTTCAGGCGATAAAACTTCACAAAGGCAATCGTTAACACCACCTACGCCTATATCAAGGTTTGTGTGCATTGATATAACAGAAATATTATTTTCAATCAGTTTATAAACAATACCGCCTTTAAGCACATTTTTTAAAGGCTCAAATATAACTGGGTGGTGGGTGATTATCAAATTACAACCGTTTTTTATGGCTTCATCTATTGCAAGACTTGTACAGTCAAGTGCAATTAGGACTTTGGTAATTTTAGCGTTTTTGTCACCAACCAGAAGACCTACATTATCAAAATCGCAAGCAGTATCGGTAGGGAATTTTTCGTTTAAAAATTCAAAAATGTTTTGTACTGTCATATTTTATGCCTTCTTAACAAAAGAATCCTTTAAGGCTACTGTGCGGTTGAAAACAATATTTTCGGCAGTCGAATCCTTATCAACACAGAAATATCCTTGGCGCATAAATTGGAAAATATCGCCGATTTTAACATCTTTGTAAGACTTATCAAGTTTGCATCCCTTTAATACCGTTAATGATTCGGGGTTTAGGTTGTCCGCAAAGGAGGAAACACCCTCTTCGTCACTTGGGTTTGGCACATTGAAAAGACGGTCATATAAACGAACTTCCGCATCAATGCAGTTTTGCGCGCTAACCCAATGCAAAGTACCTTTAACCTTTCTGCCGTCGGGTGTTTCACCGCCGAAACTTTCGGGGTCATAGGTGCAGTGAACAACCGTAATATTGCCGTTTTCATCGGTTTCGTGGGAAGCATATTTAATGTAATATGCGCTCTTTAAGCGAACTTCTTTTGCAGGGCACAAGCGGAAATATTTTCCGGGTGGGTCTAACATAAAGTCGTCTTGCTCGATATAAATTTCACGCGAGAAGATAACCTTTGTTTTGCCAAGTTCGGGCTTATTTGGGTTAATATCAACCGCAATTTCTTCGGTTTTGTCTTCGGGGTAGTTATCAATAACAATCTTTAAAGGACGAAGTACTGCCATTGAACGTTCGGCATTTTCGTTTAAATAGTCTCTAACGCAAGATTCAAGCAAAGCATAGTCAATTACGCTGTAAGCCTTGGAAACACCGATTTTATCAACAAAAGCACGAACTGCTTCTGCGGGATATCCGCGTCTTCTCATACCGCAGATTGTAGCCATTCTCGGATCGTCCCAACCGCTTACAAGATTATCTTCAACAAGTTTTAAACACTTGCGTTTACTCGTAAGGGTGTAGTTAACATTCATACGCGCAAATTCAATCTGGCGGGGAGGAGTGGGTATTTCCAAAACTTCCAAGAACCAGTTGTAAAGCGGTCTGTGGTTTTCAAATTCAAGTGAACAAAGAGAATGTGTAACACCCTCTTTGGCATCACTTAAAGGATGGGCAAAGTCATACATCGGGTAAACACACCATTTGTCACCTGTGCGGTGGTGGGTTGCTTTCATAATGCGGTAAATAATCGGGTCACGCATATTAAGGTTAGAAGATGACATATCAATTTTAGCACGAAGCACCATTGCGCCGTTTTCAAATTCACCGTCGGTCATTCTTTTGAATAAATCTTTGGTTTCTTCTATCGGGCGGTCACGGTATGGGGAATTAACACCTGCTTCGGTCAAAGTACCGCGCATTTCTCTTATTTGGTCGGGGGTAGATTCGTCAATGTAGGCGAGTCCCTTGTCAATAAGTTTTAAAGCACATTCATAAATGTAATCAAAATAATCTGACGCATAGTATACATTATCCCACTGGAAGCCTAACCACTTGATATCTTCCTTAATAGCGTCTACATATTCAACATCTTCTTTAGTGGGATTAGTGTCGTCAAGACGAAGATTACACTTACCACCGTATTTTTCAGCAGTGGCAAAGTCAATGCAAATTGCCTTTGCGTGACCTATATGAAGATAACCGTTAGGCTCAGGTGGAAAACGGGTTTGCACCTTACTGTAAACACCCTCTGCCAAATCTTCGTCAATAAAATCGTGTATAAAGTTAGAAGTTTTAATTTCTTCATTGTTTAAAATAATTTCTTCCATATTTTAACCTCTTATAGCATTTTCAATACGGTTTATGCATTTATCTTTACCCAAAACCTGCATAATACTGCAAAGGTCTGGGGTGTTGCGTCTGCCGGTGATAGCAATTCTTAAAACTGTGCTTAAGTCGCCCGCATGTCCCTTATAATTTTCGGGGTTGGCTTTGTATTCCTTGGTCTCGCTTGCAAAGTTAAGTTTGGGTGCGATTTCTTTTATCTTATTAAACCAAGTTTGTTTGTCGTCTTCGGGGGAGTATATCGATTTATATTCATTAAGGAATGCAACGGCATCTTCTTTTGAGATATTTTCAGGTAAAGTAAAATCGGGAGTATGTAATTCTTCAAACATATAAGAAAAATATTCCTTTACTTCGTTCCACTTTGCAATATCCTTACGGGGTTTTGGAACATCTCTGTCAATAGCAAATACCGATTTTGTGTAATCGGGGTTTTTGGTTAAAATTTCGTAAAAATCTTTGTCAAATTCTTTTGCCCAAGCGGTAACATAATCGTAAACCTGATCGCTTGTTAAAAGACAAATTCGGTTTTTACTAACATCTAAAAGTTTAACCTCATCAAACAATGCGCCAGAAACACTCATTTTTTTCAAATTAAACTTAAAGTCTTTATAAGATGCGGTTTGGTTGCAGCGGCGCCAGTCTTCAAAATCAGAAGCGGCAATTGTCATTAAATATTCAATAACATTTTCGCTCGGAAAACCTTGTTCTGCAAAGAAGTGAACAGCGGCTTCGGGGTCTTTACGCTTGGAAATTTTACGCTTTGCACCGTTATCTAATTTCATAATAGGTGAAATGTGGGCAAATTTCGGCACCTTAAAACCTAAAAGTTTAAATAACTGTATGTGTTTTGGCACTGAAGAAATCCATTCGTCGCCTCGCATAACGTGTGTTGTGTGCATTAAATGGTCGTCAACAGCGTGCGCAAAATGGTAGGTAGGAATACCGTCAGATTTTAAAAGTACAAAATCTTCATCATTTTCAGGCATTTCAATTTTACCTTTAATTGCATCTTCAAAAATAACCTTGTTTTCCTCACTACCGGGGGATTTAAGTCTTATTACAAAGGGTTTGCCTTGTTCAACCAATTCTTTTGCTTGTGAATAGGTGATATTTCTGTGTTTTGCCCATTCGCCGTGATAACCTGTACGCAACTTTTGGTTTTCTTGAATATTTCTTACTTCTTCAAGCTCTTCTGCCGTACAAAAACAAGGGTAGGCAAGACCTTCTTGAATTAATTTTTTAACATAGGTCTGGTAAATTTCAGCGCGCTTGCTTTGTTGATACGGGCCGTAATCACCTTTTTGATTAGTACCACTGAAAAATCCTTCATCAATCTCAATACCAAAACGATTAAGACCGTCAATAATATTTTCAATACCGCCTTCAATTTCACGCTTTTTGTCAGTATCTTCAATTCTTGTGAAGAAAACACCGCCTGTGGATGTTGCGGTAATGCGGTTTACAAGCGCCGCAAACAAAGTACCCAAATGCAAATAGCCTGTAGGACTTGGTGCAACACGAACAACCCTTGCACCTTCGGGTAAATTGCGGTTAGGGTAGAGGTTTTCGTAATATTCGGGTTCTTTATCAATATGTGGTAAAAGTAAATTAGCTAATAAAATATTGTCTGTCATAATTTCTCCGTTTTTAAAAAACAAAGGGTATTTGAAATACCCTTTGAAAATATGTTATTTTGTTAGAAGTTTGTTAAGTTCGGTCATAAAGGTGTTAATATCTTTAAATTGACGGTACACGGACGCGAAACGAACATAAGCAACTTCGTCTATACTCTTTAATTTTTCCATAACAAGTTCGCCGATTTTTTCACTGCTTACTTCGCGGTCAAGTGAATTTTGAATGATAATTTCAATTTCATCAATCATATTATCAAGCGTGTCAATAGAAACAGGACGCTTTTCACAAGCACGAAGCAAACCTGTCATAAGTTTGTCGCGGTTGAATGTTTCGCGTGATTTATCCTTCTTAATAACGATAATGGGTAAACTTTCAATTATCTCGTAAGTGGTGAAACGTTTAGCGCATTGTAAACACTCACGTCTTCTACGGATTCTCTGACCTTCGTCAGTAGGACGAGAATCAATTACCTTGCTTTCTTCAAAGCCGCAAAAAGGACATTTCATACAAAAAACTCCCTCAAAATAAAATAATGTTAAAATAATTACTTGTATTATACAATATATAGTGGTAAAATACAAGAGTAAATTTTGAATTTAGGAGGGCTATTATGCCGAATATTCAGTTAAATGCGCCTGTTTCGGGTGATACAGTTGCAATTATGCACACCACAATGGGTGACATTAAGATTAAATTGTTTAAGGAACAAACACCCAAAACCTTTGAAAACTTTACTACACACGCTAAAAACGGCTATTATAACGGCCTTATTTTCCACCGTGTAATTAAAGATTTTATGATTCAGGGCGGTGACCCTTTAGGCAGCGGTATCGGCGGCGAATCAATATGGGGCAGAAGTTTTGAGGATGAATTTACCCCAGAACTTCACAATATCCGCGGTGCGCTTTCAATGGCAAATGCAGGTCCTAACACAAACGGTAGTCAGTTCTTTATTGTTCAGGCAAAAGAAGTACCTTCTAATATGCTCTCACAAATGAAAGATTTATCTGACGCTTATCCTGAAGAATGTGCAAAAGCATATGCCGAACTTGGCGGTACACCTTGGCTCGATTTCCGTCATACTGTCTTCGGTCAGGTATATGAAGGAATGGACGTTGTTGACGCTATTGCTAACGTTAAAGTTGGTATGAACGATAAGCCTGTAGAAGACGTAAAAATCGAAAGTATTGAAATTATAGAAATGTAAAAAATTGGCGTGATTTCCCAAAAGGATTTCACGCTTTAATTATTTGTCGGAAATTAGAAAAAATCGCTTGAAATTAATTTTCAAAGTGGTATACTGTCTTTTGGCAAAACCAACGGGGAGATGTTCTTATGCTTGCGCACAGTAAAAGGCTTGATTCGCGCAAATTATAGCATTTACCGTATTGTATAAAAAATTTAAAAAGAGCATAACAAAAAACTAATTTGAATATAACAACTCCTTTTGTGGAAAATTAACACAAAAGGAGTTGTTTTTTATGCGACCGTCTAATAAAGAATATTCAAAAATGACTAAAAAGTTATCACCGCCGTCACCAAAAATCAAGGATATGATTTGGGCTTACTGTGTAGGAGGTTTGATTTGTGTAATCGGGCAACTTTTAATGGAGTTTTATCAAACGTTGTGCGGTTTGGATCAGGAAATGGTTAAAATGTTAGTACCTGTATCGTTAATTTTTATCGCTGCGCTTTTAACAGGGCTTAGGTTGTTTGATAAAATTGCAAAGCATGCAGGTGCAGGTACATTAGTGCCGATAACTGGCTTTGCAAACGCCGTTGTTTCACCCGCAATTGAATTTAAAAGTGAGGGCTGGGTTTTAGGTATGGGCGCTAAAATCTTCACAATCGCAGGCCCCGTTATCGCTTACGGTACTATTGCAAGTGTTGTATATGGGGTTATTTATTGGATAGTGCAAATAATATGATTAAAGGCTTGCCGTTTGGCAAGCCTTGTTTTAGAATTATAGTTTATTAAATATCGGTTTGCGGTTTTCGAAAGTACATACATAGCCGAAGATATCTTTTATCATTTCAAGCGCTTCGGGGACGTATTGACCGATTCTTTGTTCATTATGCGAATCTGTGCCTACGGTTACAATTTCGCCGCCTAATTCCTTAAAACGAACTAAAAATTCTCTATCAGGTAAAAATACACCTGCCGAGTCAACTCCGCTTGTGTTAACTTCCAAACCAATGCCTTTGGTAATAAGTATTTTCATAATTTCGTCGGTAATATCGCTAAAATCTTTAAAAGCAACAGGCTTGTGCGTAGGATTGAATTTTGATTTACAAACATAGGTTAAGTGACCCAAAACATCAAAATCTTTATGCACTTTTACACAATTATAAATGCCTTTTAGATAAATTTCAAATGCCTGTTTAACAGTTTTGTCTTGCCAGTATTCCTTATTGTAAGGGTCTTGCCCTCCGACATAGTGTACCGAGCCGATAACAAAATCAAAATTTCTTTTATCAAGCAATTCTTCTAATTGCGGCGAGTTCCAGTCTATTAAACCAAATTCAACGCCTTTTTTAATTTTAATACCTTCAACTGACAAATTGTCATAAGCGTTGCTGTAGTCTTGCAAATTAAACAGATTCGGTTTTATTAGCGGATCGTTGAAATAATCGTAATGGTCTGTAAAGCAGATTTCTTTAAGTCCTACTTGTGCAGCTTTTTGAGCCATTTTTAAAGCAGAAGCATCTGAATCAAATGAAAGACTGCTGTGCATATGATAATCGAACATAATTTTCTCCTTACGTCGTTAATGTGTAATATTATAGCACGGATATTTTAAAAAGTAAATATTTTACAAGGTCATTTGTTTTCGGTATTCGGTTGGTGTGCAGTTGTTCTTTTGACGAAAGACTTTAACAAAATAATTCTGGTCAGAAAAACCGCAGTCTAAAGCGACAGTTTTAATGCTTTGTGTACTGTTTAACAGCATTTTTTCAGCATTGTTTAATCGGCATTCTGTTATATAGTTGCCAATTGTTTTGCTGTATTTTTTACGGAATGTGTTCATAAGTGTTGTACGGCTGCAACCGAATGTTTCGCTAAGTAATTCAACCGATAATTTCTTTTGGTAAAATTTATGAATATAGTTTTTCAAACTTTCTGCAAGGTCACGTTCTTTAGCGGCGAGTCGGTTTGTTTGTGTCATATATTCCGCAATAATTTCAAGTATGTTTATGTAACTGTCTATCATTTCGGTTTGAAGAGTAGGTATTTTTTCAAAGGCATTTTCCAACTCCGCTTGGTTTGAAAAGTACTTAGCCGAAAGTTTTTTAATATTTATCAGGCTATGGGGTTGGTTATCTGAAATTTGTCCCATCATAAAGTAACCGGTAAGTGTGCCGTAATTATAGATTGGAGCTACAGTTTCAATAAGTCCGCAATGGCATCTGTATGTGTAAGGTTTACCGGTATTTTTAACATAATTAAACGTTTTTTCATCAGCAATCTGACAAAGATTTTGAACATTTTTAACTAATTGAACCTGTCTGCAAAAAGGCAAAAGATTTTGCGGGAAAGCCGCAATTTCATTAAAATCAAGGTCATGGATTGAAATTCTCGCGCCTGTTATTTTATGAAAATCTTTTAAAATTTCAAGTGTGTTTAATTTAGTCTTCATTTGTAACTCCGTAAAAATTTTACTATTTTACTAATTATTATACTATTGTCGAGTTGAAAATTCAATACCCGATTAGTATTATTAAATTAGAATAAACATAAACTTGACAGCGAATTAAAATATGAAGTATTATATTAGTGCTGTCGCAAATATTATGGAGGAAGAAAATTTATGAAAAAGATTCAAAATGTGGGAGTTTCTCAGGCAATACAAATATTCGCTTTTGAAGGTAACCTTGTTGATTTTCGCAATTTTGGTAACGGACATATTAACGATACATATTTAGTAAGATTCCGCTTTAAAGGTAAAACACGTAAATATATACTTCAAAGAATAAATAAGG
Source organism: Acutalibacteraceae bacterium (assembly GCA_045531145.1). Taxonomy (GTDB): domain Bacteria; phylum Bacillota; class Clostridia; order Oscillospirales; family Acutalibacteraceae; genus UBA737. The sequence continues at coordinate 11,888 of JAZSDM010000139.1, forward strand.
GAGTTTTTAAAGAACCCGAACACGTTATGTCAAACATTTTGGGTGTAACTGCTTTTTTGCGTGAAGAAATTATTAAAAACGGCGGTGACCCTGACCGTGAAACCTTAAATGTTATTAAAACAAAGAACGGAAAAGGATTTTATATTGACGGTTACGGAAATTATTGGCGTGCATTTTTATTTATTGGTGACGCCGTTTCTTTAGAATTGCCAGAAGATGATAACGATTTTTATCAGTCGGCTGTAGCATTCGGCAATTTTCAAAGACTACTTGGCAACTACCCAACCGAAAAACTTTATGAAACAATTCCCAATTTTCATAATACACCTGTAAGGTATCAAAACTTCTTAAAAGCCGTAGAAAATAATGCTTCCGGCAGGGCAAATAATGCTTTGACAGAAATTGAGTTCGTAAAGTCACGCGAAGATTTTACAACCATTTTGGAAGATAGCTTTAAAAAGGGTATACTTCCTAAACGTGTTACCCATAACGATACAAAAATCAACAACGTTATGCTTGATAAGGATACAAGAGAGCCGGTATGCGTTCTTGACCTTGATACAATTATGCCTGGTTATTCGGTTAATGATTTTGGTGATTCAATCCGTTTTGGCGCAAGCACTGCCGCCGAAGACGAGCGTGATTTGGACAAGGTGCATTTTGATATTGGTTTATTTGAAACATACACGCGCGGTTTTTTAAATGCATGCGGCGGCACCTTAACCCCAGAAGAAATTATGCTTTTACCTGAAGGCGCTAAAATGATGACACTTGAGTGCGGTATGCGTTTTTTGATCGATTATATTGACGGTGATACATATTTCAAAACAAATTATGAAGACCATAACTTAGTCCGTTGCCGTACACAATTTAAATTAGTTGAAGAAATGGAACAACAATGGGACCAAATGAAAAATATTGTTAAAAAATATAAATGATTTAATCAGTTAAAACAAAGGTTTGCTTAACGCAAGCCTTTATTTTTTTCAAAAATTTGTAAAAGTATATTTTTTTTGAATTTCCTAAACCTATTTTTGAGGTGGCATTAATGGGAAAAAGAATCGGTAGAAGAACAATTTTGCTTGAAAATAAACCGAGAATTTTAAGTTACGGTTCTATTGTTGGTAAAAAAGAACACGAAGGACCGTTGAGTGAAGAATTTGACGAATATATAACCGATAGTTTTTTCGGCGAAAAATCCTTTGAAAAAGCCGAAAGTAAATTGCAAAAAACTGCTGTTGAATTGGCGCTTAAAAAAGTAAACCTTAATGAAAAAGATATAGATAACATTTTTGCAGGTGACCTTTTAAATCAGTGTATTGGCAGTTCTTTCGGGCTTCGTCAGTTTGGAATACCTTTTATCGGTCTTTACGGTGCGTGCTCAACAATGGCGTTGTCAACTGCATTAGCTTCGATTTTTGTTGATTGCGGTATTTCGCAAAAAACAATCGCGGTTACTTCTTCGCACTTTTGTTCTGCTGAAAGACAGTACCGTTTTCCGCTTGATTACGGCTCACAGCGTACACCCACTGCACAATGGACAGTTACAGGTTCAGGTGCGCTTATTATTGCTAATGAGGGAAAAGGACCGTATATAAATTCAGTAACATTCGGTGAGATTGAAGACTACGGTATAACCGATGCAAATAATATGGGTGCGGCTATGGCACCTTCGGCGGTTTCAACATTGGTTCATTATTTTAATGATACAAACACATCACCCGAAGATTATGACGTAATCTATACAGGCGATTTGGGAACGGTTGGAACACAACTTTTATATGAGTTAGCAGACAGGGAAGGTTATGACCTTCGATGCCGTCACAGTGATTGCGGAAGTTTGATATTTAATATCGACAAACAAGATGTTCACGCAGGCGGTTCAGGATGCGGTTGCAGTGCAAGTGTGTTAGCATCATTTATTATGCACCGTTTTGAAGAAGGTCAGTTTAAAAACATTTTGTTTATGTCTACCGGTGCATTAATGTCACCCACATCTTCTTTCCAAGGCGAGAGTATCCCAGGCATCGCCCATCTTCTTAATATAAGAAAAGATTAAAATAAGCCGTGCAGAAAATTCTGCACGGCTAAAATTTATCTAAATATTTAAGCGTTTGCTTTTTTGGATTTAACAGAATCAAAAATATCGGTAATCTCTGTTGAAGGTTTTTTAGTAAGCAATGAAACTACAACAATGAAAATGCAAGAAACAATGAAAGCAGGGAGTAATTCATAAATTGCGAATACACCGCCTAATTTTGCAATTACAAACTTCCATAAGAATACCATAATGCCGCCCGAAAGCATACCTGCAAAAGCACCTTCTTTGGTAGTACGTTTCCAGAATAAACCAAATAATACAAGCGGACCAAAAGCAGCGCCGAAGCCAGCCCAAGCAAAAGATACAATACGGAATACCGAACTATTTGGGTTAGAAGCTAAGAAAATTGCTACAACAGAAATTAGAATTACGGAAATTCTTGCAAGCCAAACCGATTTTTTTTCTGAAAGTTTGATTTTAAATGTGCCTTGACAAATATTTTCAGAAACACTGGAAGCGGCAGCCAATAACTGCGAATCGGCAGTAGACATTGTTGAAGCAAGAATACCTGCAAGTATTATGCCAGCAGTAAAAGCAGGTACTGAACCAAATTTACTTAAATATTTTGAAATATCAACGATAATTGTTTCAGCTTCGGAAGTTGATGCATAATTTGGAACAATACCTTTTATCATAAGATTGTAACCAACAACACCAATTACAACCGCAATTGCCATTGAAATTACAACCCAAACAGTAGCAACACGGCGAGAAAGTTTTAATTTATTTTCATCCTTGATTGCCATAAATCTCAAAAGAATGTGTGGCATACCAAAGTATCCAAGTCCCCAGGCAAGTGTTGATGCAACGGGTAAGGCTCCATAACTGCCAGTTGTTTTATCAACTACATTATATCCCTCGAATAGATTTAAATAACCGTCAAGCCCTGCAACATTATTGAAAATATTACCAAAACCGTGCATTAAGCCTTCGCCGAAGCCTAAAACAACAAATAATGCAATTGTCATAATAATACTTTGAATAAAGTCGGTAGTTGAAGCGGCAAGAAAACCGCCTAAAGTGCAATATACAACAATAACAATTGCGCTTAGAATCATTGCAGTCATATATTCCATACCAAAAAGGGAAGCAAATAACTTACCGCAAGCCGCAAAACCGGAAGCAGTATACGGAATAAAGAAAACAATAATTATTAATGCCGCTAAGGTTGAAATTATATTCTTATTATCGCCAAATCTTTTACTGAAAAAATCGGGTAGGGTATAAGCATCAATTTTTGCAGTATACACTCTTAATTTTTTAGCAACTATCAGCCAGTTAATATATGTACCTATTGCAAGACCAATCGCAGTCCATGCAGCTTCTGCAAGGCCGGTTACTAAAGCAACTGCGGGAAGTCCCATTAAAAGCCATCCACTCATATCAGATGCTTCGGCGCTCATAGCGGTAACCAAAGGACCTAAAGAACGACCACCAAGATAGTATTCTGCAGAGTTTTTATTGGCTCTTTTAGCATAAACTAAACCCACACCTACAACCATAATAAAATAAATTATCATGGCAATCAAAATTTGAATTGTACTGGAATTCATTTTAAAATTTCTCCTAACCTAAAATTAAAAATAATTTACAAAATTATATCACAATATCTTACAAAAATCAATATAATATTGACATAATATATCTGAATAAGTAAAATTATACTTATAAAAGCGCGAAGGAGGATTATTATGCAAGAAATAATCTTGGAATTAATAGAAAACAGGAAGTTTTCTAAACTGCGAAGTATGCTTGATAATATGAACCCTGCGGATATTGCTTTGGTTTTGGAAGATGCTAATGAAAAAGATTTGCCATTAGTTTTTCGAATATTAGCTAAAGAGCTTGCTGCAGAAGTTTTTTCCTATATGGAAAGCGATATGCAGCAATTTTTAATTGAAAAGTTTAGCGATAGCGAACTAAAAACCGTTTTAGACGAACTTTTTATGGACGATACGGTTGATATTATTGAGGAAATGCCCGCTAATATCGCAAAACGAATTTTACGCCAGACCGATGCTAAAACCCGTAAAAAAATTAATCAATTATTAGCGTATCCTGAAGACAGCGCCGGTAGTATTATGACTACCGAATACATCGACTTAAAAAAGAATATGACTGTTGATGACGCGTTTGACAGGATTCGTTTAATCGGTTTTGAAACCGAAACGATTTATACTTGCTATGTTATTGATAGCAGCCGACATCTTTTAGGTATTGTATCACTTAAAGATTTATTACTTAATCAAAAAGATTGTATTATTGCTGATATAATGGAAGAAAATGTTATATTTGCAAATACACTTGATGACAGGGAAGATGTTGCGGGTCAGTTTGAAAAGTATGACTTAACTTCACTTCCTGTTGTTGATAAGGAAAACCGCTTGGTAGGTATTGTAACTGTTGACGATGCGATTGATGTTTTGCAAGAAGAAGCAACCGAAGATATAGAAAAAATGGCAGCTATTTTACCGTCGTATAAATCTTATCTTAAAACAAGCGTTTTTTCTACTTTTAAAGCAAGAATTCCGTGGCTTTTACTTTTAATGATTTCGGCAACCTTTACAGGCGCTATAATTTCAGGTTTTGAAGAAAAACTTACAATTTTGCCCGCGCTTATTACCTTTATTCCAATGCTTATGAATACGGCGGGTAACGGCGGCAGTCAGTCTTCTGTTACGGTTATTCGTGCGCTTTCCTTGGGTGATATTGAGTTAAAAGATATTTTCCGTGTTATTTGGAAAGAAACAAGGGTTGCCTTTGCTTGCAGTGTTGTTTTAGCGGCAGTAAATTTTGTTAAAATGATTTTAATTGACCATTTACTGCTTAATACTTTTGATTCTGCTAAGCATTTTCAAGAAATTTTAGTTGTTTGCTTAACCCTTTTTGTTACAGTTTTAGTTGCAAAAATTGTTGGTTGTGTTTTACCTATAATCGCAAAACGCCTTGGCCTTGACCCTGCGGTTATGGCAAGTCCTTTTATTACAACAATTGTTGATGCAATTGCATTGATTGTTTACTTCAACATAGCAGTATTTGTGTTGGGTGTATAACAACTTATGGAAAATTTAAATACATCTAAAAGAGGTATAATATGAGATTTATTTATAAAAGAATAGCTGCATTGTGTCTTTCATCAGTTCTGGTTTTTGCTTTATCTGCATGCAAGGATAATGAAGATAAAAATGTTTCAGAAAGTATATCATCAGCTTCCAATATTGCTGTAGGTCAGAGTGATAATGTTTCGGAAAGTCTTTCTTCTGGCCAAAATAATGTTGTGTTGCAGAGTGATGATATCCAAGATCCCGAAAACACAGATTTTGAAGATCAACAGGGTGAACGAGTTGTGGCTGACCGTCTCGCTTCGCAGACTGGCAAGGCCGACGGTATCGACGTTTCGAAATGGCAAGGCATTATTGATTGGAAAAAGGTTAAAGACAGCGGTATAGATTTCGCAATAATTCGTATAGGCTACCGCGGTGAAAACGGGACGATATATAAAGATGTTAATGCCGATTATAACATTCAGCAGGCGCAAAAGGCAGGAGTGTTGGTTGGTGTTTATTTCTTTTCTACTGCCGTAAACTCTGCAGAAGCAGCTGCGGAGGCTGACTGGACAATTTCCGCAATAAAAGGTTATAGTATTTCGTATCCCGTTGTGTACGATTGTGAGGGTTTTGATAGCGTAAACAGTCGTATGCACGGTCTTACAAATGCTCAGCGCACCGATAACGCTTTAACTTTTCTGTCAGCTATTGAAAAAGCAGGGTATAATGGTATGTTTTATGGCTCAAAAAACGATCTTGAAAATAATTGGGAAACTTCAAGAATTGCGTCTGCTTATAAAATTTGGATTGCTCGTTATACAACACCGACTTATCCCGAAACTGTAAATCCGGATTATTCGGGTAAATATGATATGTGGCAGTATACTAACAGGGGCAAAGTTAACGGTATCGATGGTAATGTTGATATGCTAGTCTCTTATTTTACGAGCGAGCAGAGTAAACCAAAGGATTCAACTGCGACACCAAATACTGCTACCGCACCTAAGAGCGCCGATGACCTCATTTATACAGATGTTAACGAGACTGTTACCGCTAAAGAAAAGGTTAATCTGCGAAGCGGCGCAGGAACAAACTTTGATATCGCAGGAGCACTTGAAAACGGCGACACACTTACACGCATTGGTATTGGCAGTAACGGTTGGTCTCGCTTAAAATATGACGGTAAAACCGTTTATGCAATTACAAGTTATTTAACAACAGACTTGTCATATAAAACTCCTACTGCTCCCACTGAGGATATTGTGTCAGGCAATACGTTTACTGCTACAAATGATAAAGTTACTGCAAAAGATTCGGTTAATCTGCGCAGTCTTCCCACTACCGATAGTGAAATTGTTGCAACACTTAAAAACGGCGAATTTTTACAACGTACAGCCCAAAGCAACAAAGGTTGGTCGCGCCTTGAATATAATGGTAATACTGTTTATGCAATAACCAGTTATTTAACGACTGACACCACACCCACATCTAACATTAAGCCTGAAAATAATTCCGGTATGGTATTTGAAAACGTTGACGAGCAGGTGACCGCTAAATCTGAAACAAATTTGCGCACTGCACCCACAACAATTGATTCGGAAATTGTATATACCCTTAAAAACGGCGAATACATACATCGCACAGGTGTTAGCAATAGCGGCTGGTCGAAACTTGATTATAACGGTCAAACGGTTTACGCTATTTCAAGTTACCTTACAAATTAGTTATATTAGATTGTAAAATGTAAAAAAGCACCGCATAAGCGATGCTTTTTTAAAGGTCGAATGAAATTTAAGTTTGCAATGAAGAACGAATAGGTAAAAAGTAAAATCGACAGGCTTCTGACGAAACCTGTCGATTTTGGCGGAGTAGGAGAGACTCGAACTCTCGCACCGGGGTTTAGCCGGCCTACGCCCTTAGCAGGGGCGCCTCGTCACCAACTTGAGTACTACTCCATTGATTACGTTTGTATTTGTTATAAAATAATGGCGGAGAGGAAGGGATTCGAACCCTTGTGCCTTTTGGGCAAACGGTTTTCAAGACCGCCTCGTTATGACCGCTTCGATACCTCTCCGTGTGACCAAATAATATTACCATAAAATTATTGGAATGTCAACAACAAAAATATGTTTTTTATTTTTTAAATTTACTGCCTTGCAAAACACCGTCAGTTTTAAATGCTTTATTTACTGCATTTAAAACTCTTTTTTTATCGGCAGACCATAATGGTGCTATTAAATCACGCTTTGCGCCGTCACCAGTAAGACGGTGTATTGTAATTTCTTTTGGCAAAATATTAATACAATTTTCTAAGATTTCGATATATTCGTCTAATTCCAAGCACTTAAATTTACCGCTTAAATATTCTTTTTCAAGATCGGTGTTTTTAAGCACGTGCAATAACTGTAATTTTACGCCGCCTATACCGATTTTACCTAAATATCTAACCGTTTCATACATCATATCTTTAGTTTCAAACGGAAGACCTAAAATTATGTGAACTACAACCGTTATACCAATTTGCTTTAAATCTTTTACCGCTTTCTCGAAAACATCAAGTGTATAACCTCGGCGAATGTATTCTGCTGTTGATTTATGAATTGTTTGAAGACCTAATTCTATCCAAACGGGTTTAATTTTATTGAGCTTTTCTAAAAGTTTTAAAACATCTTTCGGCAAACAGTCGGGGCGGGTGGCAATAGAAAGCGCAACAATATCGGGGTGTGAAATAGCTTTGGTGAAAATTTTTTCTAAATATTCTACGGGTGCATAAGTATTTGTAAAATCTTGAAAATAGGCAATATATTTTCCGTTTTTAATTTTTTGGCTTACTCTTAGTTTAGCATTTTCAATCTGTCGGTCAATATCGGTTATGTCCTTTTCACAAAAAGTACCCGAACCGTCAAGTGAACAGAAAATACAACCCTTTGTTGAAATTTTACCGTCACGTACGGGGCAGGTCATACCACCTGATAATGCTAATTTATAGACTTTGCAGCCAAATTGTTTAATTAAATCATCACTTAATTTATGATACATACTTTCACCCAAAAATATTTTATCATTTTTAGTAGCAAAAATAAAGTGTTTTGTGGTATTATATTATAGGTGATGATTTTGTTATATGTTTTTATAGTTCTTGTTATTGTTTTTATAGCCGTTATTTTCTATTTCTTCAGCCTTGCTTTTGTAAGGCGGAGTAACGCTAATATTGATAATTTAGATTCAAAGGAAAATAACTTTTTAAAGTCATATTCCAACATGTTAAAAGCCGGTATGGAATTCATAGAGAAAAACCAACATAAACGTTATAATACAACCTCATTTGACGGACTTAGGTTATCCGCAAGGTATTATGACCATGGCAGTGAGAGTACAATTGTCTTATTCCACGGTTACCGTTCTTCAGCAACGCACGATTTTTCCTGTGCGGTTGAAATGTACTATGAGATGGGTTTTAATATTTTACTTGTTGATCAGCGTTCCCACGGTATGAGTGAAGGCAAACTTATCACCTTCGGTGTTAAAGAAAGCCGCGATGTAATAACCTGGATAGATTTTTTAAATGCAAAATTTTCACCCAAGCAGATTGTTTTAAGCGGTCTTTCTATGGGGGCTACAACCGTTTTGTTAGCGCTAAAATATAAAATGCCGCAAAATGTTAAATGCGTTATTGCTGATTGCGGATTCACTTCACCTGTAGAAATTATTAAAAAGGTAGCAAAGCAAGGTTTTAAAATAGACGCTTCATTTTACATTCCAATAATGGATTTTATGTGTAAAATCTTCGGCAAGTTTTCAATTAAGGATGTATCAACTGTTGATACAATAAAAAACAGCGAAATGCCTATTATGTTAATCCACGGAACGAATGATAATTTTGTACCTTGCGAGATGTCCAAAACCGCCTTTAAATCTGCAAATAGCAATTCAAAACTTGTTTTGGTTGACGGTGCAGACCACGGTATAAGTTTTTTGGTTGATTCTAAACGCGTTATTGATGAATTAAATGCATTTTTAAATAAAAATCTTGGTTGACTTTTTTACGGTTTGCGAATACAATAAGAGTAGTAATATAATGGAGTATTAATATGAAAAAAATTATTTCTTTACTTTTATGTCTATGTTTAGTTTTCTTATTTGCCGCCTGCAGTAAGGTTGATAAGGATTTCGGCGTTTCAAGTGAAGTGGATGTTGTAAGCGATGTCGCTTCTAAGTCCGATTTACCTGAAATTATGACTCTTGATCAAAAAATGGCAAACTATTTTGACACAAGCCTTTTTGACGAGGAAAATTATTCAGATGTATATTTAGGTAGAAAATTTAAATTTGATGCTACATTTGACGGATGTAAACTCACTGTGCCTGAAAAAATGGAAACACTTGTAAATGACGGGTGGCAGTTGGTTGAGGGAAGCGATTACGACAAAGATTCACTAATTTTTGCTAAAGAAACCGTGTCGCTTACTTTTGTTAACCAAAGCGGTGCTAAACTTTGGGCTTTGTTTTATAATTCTTCAAATTCTTCTATAAAACTTTTAAAATGCAATATTGTTAAATTCCGTATTGAAAATAATTATTATCAGGATATTAACAATTACCATGTTTTCAACATTAATAATATAAACAATCAAACGGCTATTACCGATATTATTGATGCTTTGGGAACTCCGTCACATTTCTATCAAGTAACTGATGATAATTATTATTTCGATTACTTTTTAACCAAAAGCGACCGAAGAAATAAAATCAGGGTTTATGTAAATCTTATTGATGACTGTGTTACTGCAATTGAATTTTCATATTATAAATAAATAATTGGCTGTCACAAAGTGGCAGCCATTACTTAAATAACGGAGAGATATAATGAACAATACATACTTTTTACCCGCAAATATTTTATTACCTAAAAATGATTTTGAAAAATGGGCAGTTGTCGCATGTGATCAGTATACTTCCGAGCCGGAATATTGGAAACAGGTTGAACATATTGTTGGCGATACACCGTCTGCATTAAATTTAATTTTGCCGGAAGTTTATCTATCTGCTGATAACAGTGAAAAAATTGAAAAAATCAATAATAGTATGTCTGATTACCTTGAAAATGGTGTTTTCGAGACAATTAATGACACATTTGTTTATGTTGAAAGGCAGGTAACAGGCGGTAAAATTCGAAAAGGTGTTGTTGGTCTTATTGACCTTGAAAATTATTCTTACCAAAAGGGAAGTAAGGCACTTATCCGCGCTACTGAAGCCACCGTTATTGAAAGAATACCGCCGCGTGTTGCAATAAGAAAAGACGCTAAACTTGAAATGCCGCACGTTATGCTTTTGATTGACGATGAAAAGCAGACTGTAATTGAACCCTTGGCTAATAAAACGGGCGAATTTACAAAACTTTATGATTTTGAATTAATGCAAAATAGCGGTCACATAAAAGGTTTTGCGGTTGACGGTGCAACTGCCAAAAAAATACAGTCTTCACTTGCTGCTTTAGTTGAAAAAACTGACGACAAGCTCCTTTTTGCTGTTGGTGACGGTAATCATTCACTTGCTACCGCAAAGGAATGTTACAACCTTAATAAAACTGAAAATTCGCGTTACGCTTTGGTTGAAATTGTTAATATTCACGATTTGTCTTTAGAATTTGAACCAATTTACCGTGTGGTTTTCGGTGTTCAACCGCAAAAGTTTATAGATGATTTTGTTAATGCGTTGGGCGGTGAATACAAATGTGCTGACGCGCAAAAATTCTCCTGTGTTTACGGCGATAATGTTAAAGAAATATCTGTTAAACCGACAGGTAAATTATGTGTTGCAACTCTTCAAACTTATCTTGATAACTATCTTAAAGAAAACAGCTGTGTTACCATTGATTATATTCACGGTGAAGATGTTGTATATTCATTATCTAAAGCCGAAAATACACTTGGATTTATATTTGAGGGTATGCAAAAGAACGAACTGTTTGATGCTATTAAACAAGACGGCTCTTTACCCCGTAAAACATTTTCAATGGGTCACGCCAGTGATAAAAGATTTTATATTGAAGCCAGAAAAATCTAAATTTAAAGAGTATGCGTTCGCATACTCTTTTTCCATAATTTTCGGTGTCGAAAATA
>JAZSDM010000102.1:0-11216 GCA_045531145.1 Acutalibacteraceae bacterium
ATTCCAGTGGCTTTCATATATAAATTCTCCTTTTAATTCAAATCGTGATACCTATTACGAGCAAATGCGAGTAACAAGGTTCACTCAGGCGTCAAAATTTTGGGTTTGGAAACGCCGTGTGGTCCTTATTATTTGTGATTAAAGGGAATTTATACTGTGTTATAATTGTTTTTTATGTTTTTTCTATAGTCGGATGGGGAAACTCCGTACCACTTTAAAAACGCGCGATTAAAGGTGCGTATTGTGGAAAAACCGCACAAGTATGAAACTTCCGTGACGGAATAGCTTTTGTTTTTTAACAACTGCTCGGCCTCAATAAGTCGCAAAGAATTGATATAATCACAAAAATTCATCGACAACCGAGCGCTGAAGATGTGTGAAATTGTGCTTCTGCTGAGATGCAGGTTTTGAGCTACACTGTTAACAGTAATCGCCTCTTTATAATGTGTTGCGCAATACTGTAATATCTGCAAAATCGTTTCGTGCGAGGCTTTTGTTTTTTTGATGTCATAAAAATTCAGCAGTTTACCAAAAATAGCCGTTAAATAAGCTTCTATAATTGAAGTATAGCCATCTCTTAAAAACTCTTTAATTGCAATATCCAATAACTGTACCGTGTTATCATCTTCACCTTTTTCAAAACTCCATACTGCCGAATTTGGCACGCCATCTTTGAAAATACCCTCATAATGAAAAAGGTTAGAGGCTTTTGCAATAACGACAATATACTCGCCCTCTGAACAATCACTATAATGATGCACTTGATTTGGAAAGACCAAAAAAACAGTTTTCTGTAAGTATATATTTTTTACCGTCGCAATATGCTGCCACAGAGCCTTTTTTCACAAAAACAAGCTCTATATCGTCGTGAATATGGGGCGGAAAGTCCAGACCGCTTCTGTTTCGAAAAACAGGATGCTTTTTTATCTCTCTGAATATTTTTTGCATTTTTCACCTTTTGCACTTTTTGTCCTAAATTTCGCGTTTATTTACTTGAATTATAGAACTTTTTGTCTTACAATGCAAATATAAAATACTTTTAGGAGGAAAATTTATGAATATTACGCGAAAAGCCAATAAGGTTAATGCCGAAAAATGGGCGAGATACAAATATAATCTCACAACAGGCATTAGTGAAAACGGAAAGAGACTTACCGGTTGTGAAGAGCACATTGAGCTTTCAAGAAAAGTGGCAGGCGAAGGTATGGTACTGCTTGAAAACAACGGTTTGCTTCCCCTTAAAGAAAACACCAACGTTGCGCTTTTCGGTATAGGCAGTATTGAGTATATTCAGGGCGGCGGCGGAAGCGGCAGAGTGTATTCTCAGTATATTCGCAATATTTACGAGGGGCTTATGTGTAAGAGTCCGAAGCTTTCGGTTTATGAGCCCGTGACCAAGTATTATTACGATTATGCCGCAGCCCGCATTGATGAGCTTTCTCCCAAAGAAATTCTCGCGGAGCCGACTCTGCCTGCCGAGCTTATTAATGATGCTTCTAAGCATGCCGAGGTTGCCCTCATTGTCATACACCGTTATTCCGGTGAGGGCTGGGACCGCAGCGCAGAAAACGACGATTTTTATCTGACGGATGATGAACAAAAGCTGGTATCCGATGTTACAGCCGCTTTTCCTCACAGCGTGGCAATTTTGAATGTGGGCGGTATGGTAGATACTGCGTGGATTCGGGAGAATCCAAAGATTGATGCAGCGCTTCTTGCTTGGCAAGCAGGTATGGAGGGCGGACTTGCCATTGCCGACATACTCTGCGGTGATGTAAACCCCTCGGGCAAGCTGACCGACACCTTTGCCGTTGAGCTCTCCGACTATCCTTCTGCCGACACCTTTAATGAAAGTGCGGATTATGTGGATTATTTTGAAGATATTTATGTAGGTTACCGCTACTTTGAAACCATACCCGGTGCCGACAAAAAAGTTGTATATCCGTTTGGTTATGGTCTTTCTTATACAAGCTTTACCCTCAGCAAACCTATAGCTGAGAAGAATGGTGAGCAGATTAACGTCTCGCTATCTGTAACCAATACCGGCGAACGAGCCGGAAAAGAAGTGGTGCAGATCTATTTCTCGGCACCACAAGGTGTTCTGGGCAAGAGCAAAATTTCCCTTGCCGGTTTCCAAAAAACAAAGCTTCTGGCTCCGGGAGAAAAACAGATAATAACGGTCACCTTTAATATTGCCGATATGGCAAGTTATGACGATTTGGGTAAGCTTCAAAAATCCGCCTTTTTATTGGAACAAGGTGCGTATCGCTTTTTTGCCGGTACAACCTGTCGAGATTTGATAGAGTGTGATTACCAGTATTATGTGAAAGAAAATTACATTGTCACCCAACAATTAAAGTCTTGCTGTGCTCCGAATCTTCTAAGCAAGCGAATGCTTTCTGACGGCAGTTTTGAGCCGCTGCCTTCCTTCCCCAACGTTCAATATGTCGCAGAGCGTGTAGACGGCTTCGGATACAGCCAAACCAATGAAACGAAACCGTTATCTGCCGTGGCAAGCGGAGAACTGACGCTAGAAGATTTTATAGCTCAAATGACAAACGATGAATTGGTAGAAATGGTTTCCGGTATTCCAAACCGAGGTATTGCAAATACCTACGGTTGGGGTGGTATTGACCGTTTGGGTATACCCGCAGTTATGACGGCTGACGGACCTGCCGGAGTAAGATTTTCACCAACAACCGGTATTGCTACCACTGCTTGGCCATGTGCTACTCTTATTGCCTGCACTTGGAATACTGATTTAGCTTATGAGATAGGTGTAGCCGGAGGTCTTGAATGTAAGGAAAACGGCATTGCCACTTGGCTGACGCCGGCGCTTAACATCCACCGCAATCCCCTTTGCGGCAGAAATTTTGAATATTTCAGCGAAGATCCGCTGATTTCCGGTAAATTTGCAGCTGCCAAGGTGCGTGGTATCCAGAGCACCAACACCGCCGCCTCCGCCAAGCACTTCGCCGCCAATAACAAGGAAACCAAGCGTTACTATTCGGACAGCCGTATGTCAGAGCGTGCACTGCGAGAAATATATCTGCGCGGATTTGAGATTTGCGTAAAAGAATCTCAACCTTGGACTATTATGAACTCTTATAACATCATTAATGGTCGCCGTACTTGTGAATGTTATGAATTGAATGAGGACATTTTGCGGCAGGAATGGGGCTTCGAAGGTATGATTATCACCGATTGGCACGGCCCCTGCAACCAAGAACACTGTCTTATTGCGGGCACCGATGTGCGAATGCCGAGTGGTTTCCCGGATGTAGTGAGGGACGCCCTCCGACGTAGGCGGTTAACAAGAGAACATTTGCAGCAACGAGCCAAAAAGATACTGGAAATGATTCTAAAACTTGATTGATATAAAAAAGCGAGGTGAATTTTCACCCCGCTTTTACTTATATTAAACGATCATTTGTTATATTTCAGTGTAATAATTGCATCAATGTTATCAACAATAAAGGCTTGTGCCTCTTTATTGTATACAACTACTGTGTATTCACCTCTTTGGCCTGTTCTAACTTCTATGGAAATTCCAATACTGCTTCCTTGCTCTGTTGGGCGTTTAGTTGTTTTTCCGTCGAATGCAGAATGTTCGAAAAGCATACCGATGGATAGAAGCCAATTAGTTAAATCTCTGTGCGAAATTTTTCTCATATTTTCATCAGAGATAAGAGAATTTAGCCTTTTCGCAATTTCACTTATGGGTATAGGCAAATTTGAATAAGTAAATTTTGATAACTGTTCTGATGACAATTCAAATTTCAACCAACCATTTTTCTTCTTATTTATACCACCATTTTCTATTACTTGCCTTAAAACATCCGATACATAAAAGAAACAGCGTGATAGTCTAACATTGTTTACTATATCATCTTCTTTAATTACTGTATCATCAAGGGGATTTATTCCGTTAGCAAGCTTATCTATGAAAGTTTTTGCATATTCAATTTTTTCTAATTCCGTCATTTTTAAACCTCCAAAATTGCTATCTATTTATTTCAATCGAATATAAGAGGTGGACTTTCCTTTACCTTCACGTTTCAGTTCGCCAGAGGCTACCATTTTACGAAGAGCTCCTTCTACTGAACTGAGACTAAGTGTTGGGCACAGCTCTCGTATGTCTTGCTTATTAAAGCGTCCTATCTTATTCATAACAGCTTTGCGAACCATCTCAATAGCAGGAAGTTTCTCTTCAACAATAGCAAATCTATCTCCAAAGTCTTTGTATGCTGCGAGAACAGTTCCAAGTAAATATTTAATAAATGGAACGGCATCTTCCGTACCTTCGTGCCATGCATGCTGAGAAGACCTGAGTGCATCGTAATATAAATCTTTATTCTTGGCAATCTTTGCTTCTAAGGAAATATATTTGCCTACATAAAATCCGCTTCGGTATAGAAGCAAAGTGGTGAGCAAACGGCTCATTCTTCCGTTGCCATCGTTAAAAGGATGAATACATAAGAAGTCGTGAATAAAAATTGGAATTGCGATTAACGGCTCTAATTCCATATTACCGATAACGCGGTTGTATTCATCGCAGATTTTATCTAGAGCCTGCGGTGTTTCAAACGGAGCAAGCGGCGTGAATAAAACTTCGGTGCGTCCGTCAGGATAGGTGGCACTAATATAATTCTGAACATTTTTCGTTTGACCGGCCATAGGGTTATTCATATGGCTGTACATGATTTTGTGAAGTTGAAGAATAAACCCCCGGGACAACGATATTGCATCAAAACTTTCATGAATAATAGAGAGAACATCGCGGTAACCGGCAATTTCCTGCTCATTACGGTTCTTAGGGGTCGTTTTCTCTTCCACCAACTGCTTAATACGGGTATTGGTAGTGACGATACCCTCAATCGCATTAGAACTTTCCGTACTTTGAATTTTTGCGATCTCAACCAACTTTTCCAATTCTTCCGGACGTTGTTTGAGATAAAGTTCTTGCTTTCCCGCCTCTTTATATATTGCAGCGATAAGGCCTAAAATCTCAGAATCCCATTTTTGATTTTTAATATCAGAGTAGTTAAAAGGTCTCATTCCCTTATCCTCCTTTTCTTTCCCTTATATTATAACTATTTATAAGGGATTAGTCAATAATTAATTCAAAATTTTCCCTTAAATATTTTATGTTTTTAAGGGAACCGTAATGCAATTAAGGGATATTATCTCCATGTTCTTATATTTTATTTATAACAAAGCCGGATGAACATCTATGTCCATCCGGCTCCTTGCTATGTATTTCAACACCTCGCTTTAATAACAATAAAAGCCTAAAACCGCTTGTTTTCTCGAATTTTCTTGGACAAAATCAGAGAAAAACCCAGTGTTTATGTAGCTTTATAGATCTTGGTGTTATTATACCTCATTCCTCTATTCTACGAACAATACCTGTCGCTTTCATATATAATTTCTCCTTTTACACAAGGGAGGCTTTATTTTACAAATTTTCAAATTGTGATACTATTATTTGTGATTAAAGGGAATTTATACTGCAATATTTACTTTTAAGTGAGAGTGTGATATAATCATGAAAAACTTTTTGAGGAGAATATTTATGGGTAAAATTTCAAAATGGTTCAATTTTGATGACATTGGAACAAAAATTAAAAATTTCGCAAAATGGAGTTGTTGGATAGAAATTATTTTAGTTTGGATTGCAGCAATAATAACCTTCTTCGTTTTAATTGCAGATGATTGGACTGCATATTTATGTTGGATACCATTAGTTTCGGCAATAGTTGCACCTTTTTTAATTTGGATAAGCAGTTGGATTTTGTATGCTTTTGGTGAGTTAGTAGAAAACTCAAATAGTACAAATAATGTTGTTAAAAAAAATAGAAAATAATACACATAATTTCAGAAACAATCATCAAGAGAAACAAGAAATAAAGGAAACTAAAAACTTAACAAAAAATCAAGTGAAACCTAAACCAAGTTCTGTAGCTGATAAGCCAATTGTCAACGATTTGCCTATATATTCTCCTAATGGCTCAACTGCTTGTGATAGTGCCACACACCAAAAA
This sequence comes from Acutalibacteraceae bacterium, assembly GCA_045531145.1. GTDB lineage: Bacteria > Bacillota > Clostridia > Oscillospirales > Acutalibacteraceae > UBA737. Next base: position 6,045 of record JAZSDM010000102.1, read on the forward strand.
TACAAAGATAATCTTGGTAATAATATCAGTGCGAAAACCAAGGATGGACATTGGGAAATAGATTCTGTTTTAAATGAAAGAGTTTTTGTTTGTAATCATTGTCATGGTATAATTGCTTTTGAATCGGATTTCTATAAAGATAAATAATACATCTACAAAACGGAGCAGAAATTTCTGCTCCGTTTTGTTATCTATTATATCTTTCTACCACACTATGTATTGCCAAGCAAAATCTGTCGAAAAGTGTCAATGAATAATTATTGACATTTTAGGGAACAATTATTATAATAAATTTAGAAAAAGTTCCCTAAAAGGAGTTTTGGTATGAATAATTATCCTGAAATACAAGAATTATTACAACAACGTGCTGACTTGTATGCTCGGCTTAATTTGTTAGCTTATGATGGTACGCCTGAAATTAAAGAAAACAAAAGCGGTAAATATTTATATGTTCGCAAGCGTATAGGCAGCAGAGTAACTTCCACCTATGTTGATGTATACTCCGATACCCTTTATCAATTATTGCTTAGAAGCAATGCCGAGGCAAAGGAACTTCGAAAGCAAATTAGAAAGGTAGAAAAAGCGCTTGCCGAAAAAGGCTTTACGGAAAACGAATTATCTCCCGATATTCTCTTAAACCTTGATTTTGCACGAATAAATATGAAACTATCCATTTACGAGCAAGCGGTTTTAGAGGGTGTTGCAACCTCTTTTCCACAGACCGAGGATATTATCGAGAATTGTAAGGTAAATGGTGTTACTGCGACAGATGTGCAAAAAATATTAAACTTAAAGCACGCTTGGGAATTTATTTTAAATAAAGATGTTTTGCAGGTTAAAAGCGATTATTCCATCCTCTGCCATATTGCAAAGCTTGTAAACGAAGGCTTTTTTGAAAACGGTGGCAGAATTCGTGGCGTGCCCGTTACTATCGGCGGCACTTCTTATGTTCCGCCATTGCCGATAGAAACGGTTGTTATTGAAAATATCTTATCCATTATAGATTTAAATGTTGAACCTATTGATATTGCTATCGAGCTTTGCCTATACTGTATGAAAAGGCAAATTTTCAACGATGGCAACAAACGCGCCTCTGTAATTTTTGCTAATCATTATTTAATTTCCCACGCAGGCGGTTTGCTTGTTATCCCCGAAAACCACGTGCCCGAATTTAAAAAATTACTCATCGGATATTACGAAGATAAAGATAACGGTGAAATCAAAAGCTTTTTGAAACAAAAATGCCATAGAAACTTTAGATAAAGAACAAGCGAGGTGAATTTCACCTCGCTTTTGCTATGTATAAAAACCGCCAAAACCCCGTTTTTGACACCCTTGTGTTCAATAGGGCAAACTAACAAAAAAACAGTGTTTATGCGGGTTTGGGGCGGTTTGCACTATCTCATACGAGTGAAACGAGTATCTATGTTGTCAAAAACAGTCTAAATCTTTGATTTAGTAACTGTTTTTAGAGGTTATAATAACGCATTCCTCTATTCTTCTCACAATCCCAGTTGCTTTCATATATAAGTACCCGACCCACTAACGCAATTAAAATTGCGAGTGAGTACCCCGAAACCTTGCCACGCAAAGCGTGTAAAAAACTCCTTTGTTGATTTGATAACACTGTTATTATCTGTCAACAAAGGAGTTTTATACTCTTTTTAAAACGAAATATCAATTCATATTTTCAAATTTCGGCTATGCTAAATAATCGGCTTTATCCAAAAAAGCTTTTGTTATTGCTTTGCCGTAATATGAATAGTCCGCAGTTCCGTGGACGCCGTTTTCTATTTTTTCGAGATAAACGTTGTTTCCTAACAAGGATTGCATCTTTTCGGAATTTTCGCTAATCGGCACGGCGGCATCTGCAGTGCCGTGGGCAATATAATATTTGTGATGGGTGAGTTTTTGCGGATATGCGGCTGGATTTTTGTTTTCTATCAATCCCTTGAATTGTTCCAAATCATCGGTTTTCCATGCCGCCTTGCAAGTTTTCAGCGCAAATCCCGATAGTAAATCAAAAACCGGAAAAGTTCCGATTACAAACGCCACTTTGTCGGGATATTCCGCCACCATTTGATTAGCCAAAACACCTCCGGCCGAGGTAGCCCAGATCCCGACACTGGGCTTGACATTATAATTTTCAATTATATGATCTATCAAAAGGTGGGTATTATAAAGGCCGTCATCCAAACCCCACGTATCCTGATAATTGGAAACAGCCGCAAAAAGACAGCCGTTTTTTAATGCAATATCTCTCTGCTGCATATAAAACGGAGTATCGCGGTAATCGGTTGCGCATCTTCCGCTTCCGTGAACAGCAACAATTGCGGGGACTTTCAAATCATTTCGGATATTTTCGGGCAAAGCTATATATACCGTGCCTTGACCTTCGTAATTTACTCTCGCCCCCGGCAATGAAAACACAAATTCTTTCATCGTGTGTCACCCCTATTCATAAAATTAAAGGAAAAATATGCGCCTACTCATTATCCTCAAATTTCCATCTCTGCTGTGCAATAACAGCGGGACCGCCTTCGCTCATTTGAGCGTAAAACACTGTAAGAAGGCTACCGTCAGACATTTCAATAGTCGATGGATAACCAAAATCGTTTTGGATTTTTACAATTTTATTATATACTATATTTAGTGAAATGTATATAGTTTGTAAAGACATTCACCCTAACGAAATGTCTAATCAGGAAATGTTGTTATAAATAATAAACTCATCTTTTGGCTTTGGAAAGCCATGAAAAAGCGAGGTGAAATTCACCTCGCTTTATATCTTTCTGCAACACTATGTACTGAAATACTAAACTTATCAATCAAGTCTACCGAATGTGTATGTTCTGCTCCAGAAGTCTGTCTGTCCGGGTTCGAGTTCGATAGATTTAAATACTTCAGGAGATACCATATGGTCTACACACCATACCTTTACTTCATTTGGAATAAATGATTCTTCACAAGCAACAAACGCTTTATCACTGGAATTCGCCAACTTCCAACGGAAACCATCTTTTGAAGTGATTTTATCTTCACCTAAGGAAATAATAGCATATTCCTTTTCGCTGTGCCCCATAATTCGCAAACCGCCTTCGATTCCCTCGATATTATCTACTCCCTCATAACTTGGAATAAGACCGCTTGGAACTTGAACATCGGGAAGTTCCAGTGTATAGGCAGGTCCGATAGCCATACCGCCGATACTTACAAAGTTATGGCAATATTCACGGGCAGAAATAGTTTTCACGCCGATATTTTTGATTTCAACATCAAATTTCATGCAATTGTCATATACACAAACAGTCCTTGTTTCTTCTAATCCATAACCCAGACATTGAGGAGTTACGGTTTTAAATTGCACAAAACTTCTGCCGTTCTCATCGGTCCACGATTTAAAAGTAGGAGCAACATCTTTACATTCGTACTTTTTGAAGATCCAATATTGGTCGTCCTCAAATTTCTTTAATAATCCGACACCAAGTTTCGGGAACCATTCGCCGATTTCCGCCTCAGAACTTACATCCATAAGATAGTCACTGCAGAAACCTCTGCCTCCCGAACAAGCGTGCCAAAGGCAATTTGGCTCTGACGCACAGTAGTACGTCTTTCCGTCCAGAATCACTTCACTAACAAAACCCGCACGGTTAAATCGGAGCGTTTTGTTTGCACCCTCTCCTGGCTCAAGCACATGTACTTCCAATCTATCCGATTTTAAACAAATCATAATAATTTTACTTTCAAACGATACTATTACTTTTATAATTGTATCAAATTTTCATTATTATTGCAACAATGAGTGCAAAAGAGGTTCACCTCTTTAAAACTCTTGAAGAAATCATCCTATAATCATCGACTACAAACAACAATATAAATCAAAGAACCTGACTAAAATACAGTCAAGTTCTTTTTCAATTATTCTATCTATGAATCTTAGATTTAACAAACCCTAAAATAACTCTAAATTCATCAACTTTAAATATTGCAGAAAATACTAAATAGGCGAAACCGCCCACAGCCACCTTTAGTGCTAAACCAAAAATTATATTGGTTTTTATAAAACTTACAGCAAAAACGGCAATACCCATTCCAAGTGACAACACCAACGGAGCAAGTATATCCTTGAATTGCTCGCCAAGTCTGTATCCGGTTATCTTAGCGCTAAAAACACCATTTAACACCAACTCTATTATTGTATTAATCGGTAATGTCCACGCAACTGCTTCTACTCCAAAATTTATTGCAATTAATATGGATAGCAATAAAATGGGTTTTTTTATAAATTCCAGTTTGAGAATGATTCCGCTATGACCGGTTGCTTTTAATGTTTGTAACACTATTGTAGGAATTATGGATAGCATACACTCAATGCAAACTATACTAATAAAAGGTACCATCAAAAGCCACTTCTCAGTATATAACACTACAACTAAATCTTCAGCAACGAGAATCATTCCTACCATCATAGGAAATATGATATATGCAAGCATTTTAACACTTCGCTTGGCAACCATTTTAACTTCTTGTACATCGTCACCAATCTTAGACATAGCAGGGAACAGTACACTTATGAGTGTAGTATATATATTATTTCTAAACATTTGCGGAAGAGTTTTCCCTTTAGTATAGTAGGCTAAGTCCGCAGAATTATACCTTAAACCTATTACCATAGAATTCAGGTTGTTGAACACCGTACCAATCAGGTCGGATGCCATAATTTTCCACCCATAATTCAGTAGGGGGATGGCTTCTTTCAATGAAAACTTCCTTTTTGGAGTCCACTTTGAAGCTATAGACAAAATAACTGCATCCAAAATTGTAGCAACAAGATTTTGAGCCACTAAAGCCCATACCCCAAAACCTTTCAGCGCCATAATTATTCCTACCGCCGCCGAAACAACAACCCCTACCATTGTTGAAAAGAAAAACTTTTTAAAATCAAGTTTCCTTGAAAGAAGTGCAGACGGTACTTGTTGGAATGAACTTATAGGTAGCCTTAAAGCAAATACTCTTATAACAGATGTTATCAACGGATTGTTATATGCTGATGCTATGAACGGTGCCGCAAAAAACATTACTGCATAAAGCGCAACGCTCAAAACAACACCACAGTAAAAGATTGTGGAAACTTCTGTCTCATTTACATTCTTTTTCTGTATAAGAGCTGTG
>JAZSDM010000019.1:0-2699 GCA_045531145.1 Acutalibacteraceae bacterium
GGATATAAAGAACACATCGCCTTTATTTACAGGCACAAAGTTGCAAACATCGGTCAAAGTATTGTCTTTTATACGACGTTCGAATTCCTCTTTAGAAATATCTTCCAAAAAGCCGTATATAAGTTGTGCGCCCTCGTCGCAGTCAACCACATACCACATTTCAGTTTTGCCGTACTCACCCTCAACTTTTAGGGCATATTCATCATCGGGGTGAACCTGAACCGAAAGCTTTTGCTTAGCGTCAATAAGCTTTATAAGAATCGGAAAATACGAAAATTCAGCCGCCTTTTCGCCTAAAGCTTTCTTACCCCAGATATCTAAAACCTGCGGTAAAGTTTTGCCTGCAAGCTCGCCGTTAATAACAACATCCGAGCCGTCTTTATGGCAAGAAAGCACCCAAGCCTCAGCCGCAATATCCTTGTCGGTATCATATCCATACTCGGTTTTAAGCCTTGTTCCGCCCCAAAGATAATCCTTAATCGGCGGTTTTAACAACAAAGGATACAAAATGTTCACTCCTATTCAAATTTAACGCTGCATTCTAAACCTTCAACCAAAAGCTTATGCTCGCCGTTGTGTTTTACTGTCTTGTAATCTTCATCTATATAAGAGAAGTCTTCGTCAGTAAGTGTAAATTCAATCGTCTTCTTATCACCTTTTTTAAGGAACACCTTGTCAAATTTGCGAAGGCGCTTTTCAAAAGGTGAAATCGGGCACCAGAGTGCTTTAACATACATTAATACCGATTCATTAATATCATAGTCGCCCTTATTTTCAACCGTAACACTTGCTTTAACGTCACCGTTTGCAAGCACTTCTGCCTTTAAATCGCTATATTCAACGTTTGTATAAGAAAGACCGTAACCAAATGTCATCCATGGTTCAGGTGAGCCCCATACATAATCGTGTCCGGGTTTTTCGCAAGTACCGCGGTCTTTGTAATATCCTCTTGCAGATTGCTTGTGGTTGTAGAAGCAAGGAATAGAACCTGTAGATTTCGGGAAGGATACTGAAAGACGTGCGCTTGGGGTCTTATCACCAAATATAAGGTTAGCAAAAGCAATACCGTTTTGCTCACCGCCGCCCCAACAGAACATAAAGGCATTAACCTTTTCAACATCTTTTTCCAATGCGTAAGGTCTGCCGCCGTAGAATACCAATAATGTAGGCTTGCCGAGAGCTGTTATATCATCAAATAAGCGTTGTTGTGAAGGTGTGAGACCTAAATAGTGTGTATCAAAGCCTTCGCCAACGGTGGTTTCGTACTTTATGCCATCATCCTGCTCCATACCTGGAGCTCCGCCGTTCTTAAAGCAACAGTCACCAATTACTAAAAATACGGTGTCTGCTTGTTTTGCGGTTTCTACTGCTTCTTCTATCATTTCGTCAGTACAAGTTAAAGCATTACAGCCGAGTGAATAAAGAACATTTTCTTCACCCAAGCGGTCAACCATACCGTCATAGAAGCTAACACAAGCTTCGGTATAGTTGATATACACGCCCAAATTACTGTTTTTAGCGTTATTACCTATAACAGCAACCTTACCAACCTTCTTCTCATTAAGTGGCAGCATACCGTCATTCTTAAGAAGAAGTATCGATTCTTCATCAATTTCACGGGCAAGGTCTATTGCCTCTTTGTTATGTACAATCTTAACAAGTTCGCGGTCGGTATACGGATTTTCAAATAATCCCAACTTAAATTTCAAGGTTAAAACACGCAAAACGGCTTGGTCAATTAACTTCATATCAATTTCACCGTCAAGAATTGCTTGTTTAAATTCTTCACCATAGCCAACCGGATACGGAGATTCAATATCCATACCTGCCTCAATGCATCGTTTACCGATTGTTAATTTATCGGGTGCTATATGATGAACACGTTCTCCTAAGAATTCCATAGCGCTAAAGTCAGATGTAGTAACACCCTCAAAACCTAATTCATCACGCAATATATCGCGAAGATATTTTTTAGATGCATGTAGGGGGACACCGTCAACTTCATTATGAGAAGGCATAATAGCCATTAACCCTGCGTCTATACACTTTTTAAAAGGTTCAAGCATTACTTCACGTATTTCACGTTCACCAATATGAGCAGGAGCCATATTAAGAGCACCCTCAGTAACACCATAAGCAAGATAATGCTTAGCACATGATGCAACACCATTAGACTGAATACCCTTTACGTATTCGCTTCCAAGCTCACCGGTAGCATATGGGTCCTCACCATAGCTTTCAAGTGTTCTTCCCCAACGGGGGTCACGCGGAATGTCAATTGTAGGAGCATATACCATCCTTACACCATACGCTTTACACTCACGTCCAATGATTTCGCCCATTTTTCTTACATTTTCACGGTTAAAGCTACAACCGATACCTGCAGTTTGCGGGAAGTTGGTTGTTTTTGGATGTATAAGACCATGAAGCGCTTCGTAATGGCACAAAAGCGGAATTGCAAGGCGTGTTTTATTTAGATAATAATCCTGTAAATCATCTACTGTTTCTAACGTTTCAGGACAAGCAAAAGTAGAGCCGTTAGGCGTAACTGTGGGTTCGCCACCGTTTTCCACAAGATTCTTGTGAAAATCGTTAATAGGCCATTGCATATTCATCTGCATAAGCTTTTCATCAAGCGTCATTTTAGATAAAAGGTCTTTTGCTCTTACTTCTGGCGCTAAATCCTTGTTTTTGTACAT
>JAZSDM010000035.1:0-1591 GCA_045531145.1 Acutalibacteraceae bacterium
TACAAACGCTGCTGCGGGAAAGACATTGATTAATGCGGAATTCGGAATGCGGAATTCGGAATTATTTTTAATTATTCATTCTAAATAGGCTATAACAAAACCGACCTTTAAAAAAGGTCGGTTTTTCTTTTTCGGTGTTCGTTTTTGAAATTTTCTAATTGCTTTTCGGGAATATTTACATATATACATTCTGTACAAAGACCTATGATATCAAGTTGGATATTTTCCAAAACACAGTTTCCTTTTTCCTGGTATATGCAAAATTCATTTTCACATTTCACAATCATCACCCTACTTCAATATATCATATCTCGTTTGTTTATGCAACCGTTTTTGGTTATATAAATGTAACCAAAAACGAGCATAATATTATATTGGGTGATAAAAATGTTTAAAATAGACAATGAATTAAAAAGTGCTAATGTTGCGCGTACTGTCCGCTTTACCGAACCGCTTTTTGAAAAATTAAATCAAACCGCACAGGAAAATAATGTTTCCTTTAACCTTTTAGTTCTTCAATGTTGCAAATACGCCTTAGAAAATATAGAAGACAAACCAAAGAAATAACAACAAAACCGACCTTTTTAAAGGTCGGTTTTTAATTACGAATTACGAATTCCGAATTACGAATTATATTGTAGGTATTCTTCAAGGCACATACCAAGGCGGTTGATTTCTTTTGCGGTGTTAATGCCTACAAAACGCCAGTGCCACGATTCGTGAATAACCCCTGTTTTATCCTGCTTTTCTTCCGAATAGCGCATTATAAAACCGTAATCTTCAGCGTTTTCCTGTAACCACTTAAATGCGGGTGTGTCTTCAAAAGAATCGTTCGCGCAGTTTATATCAAGCGCTAATCCTGTGTGATGTTCACTTGTACCCGGTCGGGCAACGATTGTGGCGGCTTTGTCCTCTGCTTCGTTTTTGGGTACGCCATTGGCTATTTGCTTATCAATCTGTCTTTCAAAAAGCATCTTCTGTGTATCATAAGAACGGTAGGGCGACCACACGCCTATATCTATACCCTCACCAAGCGCTGCATCAAGCATTGCCTGTAAATACGGCCAAACGTCTTTATCAATCTTTGTTAACGAGCCTTTAATATACTTTTGCGGAATTTCGGTAAGGTTACCCTCGTAATCATAATCTTCGGGCAAGGGGTTACTGCCGTTTACAAGCAGTAAATTGCTATAATTTGCGTCAAGTGTATATTCGCCGCGCTGTACCATATCGGGTCCTGACGGTGTTTCCTCGCTCGAAGTGTCTTCCGAAGAAGTTATATCACTCGAAGAAATATCGCTTTGCTGTGAGGATATGTCCTTTTCACTGTCCCCCGTTACAGCCGAAATTATAAATACAACAAGCGCTATTATAAGTATTAAAATCAAAACACAAAAGCTCAAGAAAATATTTCTTTTTATAATTGCTTTTTGCCTGTTTGTCATAAAACCACCTATTCGTCCAATTTAAGTACTGCCATAAATGCCTCCTGTGGCACTTCAACACTACCTAAGCGGCGCATTCTCTTTTTACCTTCCTTTTGTTTTTCAAGAAGTTTTTTCTTACGGGTAATATCACCGCCGTAACATTT
>JAZSDM010000080.1:0-32840 GCA_045531145.1 Acutalibacteraceae bacterium
AATTACGCATTAATTTAAAAAAATCTTCTAAGATTTTTTTGCACTCGTCTTCCATAATTCCGGCATAAATTTCTACTTTATGGTTAAAAGGATAATCGCAAAGATTTATAACGCTGTCCATACTTCCCATTTTGGAATCGAACGCGCCAAAGACAACTGTTTTGATTCGGGCGTTGATAATCGCCCCCGTACACATCGGGCAAGGTTCAAGTGTTACATACATTTCGCAACCGTCAAGCCGCCAACTGCCCAAAGTTTTGCAGGCAGAATTTATTGCTTCAATTTCTGCGTGGGACAATGCGTTTTGTTTATGTTCGCGCATATTGTACCCTTGCCCTACAATTTCACCGTTTTTTACAATAACGGCGCCTACGGGTACTTCGCCCAAATCGAAAGCGGTTTTCGCAAGTTCTAATGCCTTTTGCATAAATTTTTTATCCATAAATCACCTCAAAAGACAAGGGACTGTCTCATTAAGGTAAAGTTGCACAAAACAAAATTTCCGTTAACTCTTGTAGGCTCCCTCTGACGAGGGAGCTGTCGAGTGAAACGAGACTGAGGGAGAGAAAAAATTCGAATTTTTTTATTCTCTCCCACCGTCACAGCTTACGCTGTGCCACCTCCCTCGTCAGAGGGAGGCAGGGTTTGTGCATATCACCTTTTGCGAGACAGCCCATTTTTTATTGTTGCTTAACTCTTTGTTCCATAGTAAACATTGGTTGTTTGTTTCTTAGTATGAATAAAAAAATCGGAGTAAGAATACCAACAAACAATGTCAATACCAAGAAAAGAGTTGCGTTTTTGTAATTGTAAAGCGCAAAAATACGCCATAAAGCCACATGATGAATAACTGCATACGAAATAGAAATACCACATACTGCGAAAATCGCCAGAATTACAGGTAGAACCATTGCCGAAGCTGCAAGGGTTTCAATTTCAGGAGTTAAGAAATATGTACCTGTAGCTTCAATAAATATCACAATAACAATTAAGATTATCAACAAAACTAAAATAACCATAAGTATTATTTGCAGCGCTAAAAGGATTTTACTGAATTTTGCTGAAGGTCTGCCGTCAGATTTAATATATGTTTCGGCTACTTTACCGAACATATAAACATTGGCAAACGGAATAAAAGCAAGCCAAGGGTTACCAAATCCCATATTTTTTGCCATTTTAAAAATAGCAAAAGCTTGTAGCAAATATGTTGCCAAGGAAACGGCAAAGGTAAACATATAGTAAAGAGCTAAAAACATAACTCCAAAAGCACTTGTTATATCCAACATAAATAATCCCCCTTTATGAGAAATATGCCAAAGATTCAAGAAAAGAAATAATTATAAAAATAATAATTGTAGTGCTTGAGAAAAACCATCTAGCCTTTTGCGATTCTTTTGATTCGGTTTTGCTTTTTTCTATAGCAAAAATTTCGCTTTTGTTCCTTAAAAGGAATAATGAAATCAAACCGAGTACCATTAAAACCGCTAATAAAAGAATATAAATCGCGTTTTCCGCCATAACCGGTATATTTTTAGGCAAATAATTAAAAATAACCGAAATTAAATTGTTAAACGAATGTACCGCAACCGCTATCCATAAACTGCCGCTTTTTATTGTGATAAAGGCTAAAACCAAACCAACCAAAAAAGCAAACGGCATTTGTTGGAAGTTACCGTGCATAATTCCGAATATAATAGAGGATACAATTATTGCAAAACCGTCCCCAAATTTTCGAAGAGCGCCTAAAATAAGACCGCGGCAAGCAAATTCTTCAACCAAAGGCGGAATTACCGCAGTTGCTATTAAGGTTAATAAAAATCCGAAAAAACCTTCGGGTTTGTCGCCCATATCAACTTCATAATTAAAGCCTAACTGTTCGAAAATACTGCCTGCGAAAGAAACTGCAACATTAGAAAAGGCACAGAATGAAATACCCATTAAATAGAGGGGTAAAACATTTTCTTTTTTGGGTTTTGAAAAAATTGCCAAATCACTTATTCTATACCCTGCGCATTTAAACAAAACAATAAAAGGCAGTGTAAAAATAAGGGTAGATGCGGTAATCTGGAAAAACTGATTAACCGCAGCATCCTTTAAAATATTATAAACCGTTTCGCTTGTTAATCCCAAAAGGGATAAAATAATTGTAACCACAAAAGAAAGAAAACCTGCCGCAACCGTCATAATAAGCAAAGAACCGCCTATTATGTTGGCTGTTTTTTTAATGTTTCTTCTTTCCTCAAAGGTTTTTGGGGTAAGTCCGTAAGGGATATAGGTTACAAAGTTTTGTGTAGGCGGTGCATAGGGCGGATTTTCGCCGCCCTCACCAAAGGTTTCCCTATTTAAATCGTTATTATCGTTCATAAATGAAGATTCACCGTCTTTCAGAGGATTTTTGCCGCTTTTTTATTCATTTTCCTCTAAAACCTCTTGCGGTTCGTTTTGTTCTTCTAAAAGTTCTTTTTCGTCAACCAAACCTGCGTCTGCATCGGCTTCTTCGGGTTTGTCGTTTACTTCCTCTGCGTCATGTTCTGCAATACCAACCGACAAAATCTTTCTTACAGTATCGCCGTTATGATTGGTGGTACGCATTACGCGAACACCCTTTGCAGGACGAGCAAATTCCGAAATATCGTCAGCAAAAATACGGATAATGATACCGTCGTCCGCAATCATAATAATATCGGTATTTTCCATAACAGGAAGAACTGCAGTAACATCACCGTATTTATCGGTACGGTAGTTCTTAATACCCTTACCGCCTCTCGACTGCAAGCGGTAATCGGCAATATTGCTTATTCTTCCGTAACCGGTTTCGCTAATGGTAAGAACTTTGGTGTTTTGGTCGCAGATAGCCATATCTACTACACTGTCGCCCTCGCGGATAGTGATAGCCTTAACACCGCGCGCAGTTCTACCCATTGTACGAACATCGCTTTCGCGGAAGTGTATAGCAACACCCTTTTTGGTTGCAAGAAGCAGATTTTCTTCACCTGTGGTCATTCTTACAAACATAAGTTCATCACCCTCGTCAATAGAAAGGGCAATAATACCGTTTTTACGGGTGTTTTTAAATTCGGAAAGTTTAGTGCGCTTAATAATACCTTTTTTGGTAACCATGCATAGATAACGTTCGTTATCGTCCTTAACGGTGCAGGGGAGAATGGTAGTAATTTTTTCTTCGCTCATAAGCGGAATAACATTAACTACGCTAAGTCCCTTACTCTGACGGCTGCCCTCAGGTATTTCATAAGCCTTAATTCTGTAAACTCTGCCGAGGTTAGTAAACATCATGATAGAATCGTGTGAAGAACATACAAACATATTTTGTATAATATCGTCTTCACGGGTATTCATACCCTTAATTCCCTTACCGCCGCGGTTTTGAACGCTGTATTCACTTGCAGGAACACGCTTAATGTAACCGTTTTCGGTTTTTGTAATAACACATTCTTCTTCGGGAATAAGGTCTTCAATGTCAACTTCGCCTGCAACGTCGGTAATATCGGTTCGTCTATCGTCCGAGAATTTATCACGCAAATTAAGCGCTTCGGTCTTAACAATGTCAAGAATTCTTTCCTTGCTTGAAAGTATAGCTTCACATTCCTTGATAAATGCCAACTTTTCGTCCAATTCGTCAAGAATTTTCTGTTTTTCAAGACCTGAAAGTTTACCTAACTGCATTTGTACAATTGCGGTAGCCTGAATATCGTCAAGTTGGAATCTTTCCATCAAAGCTTCTTTACTTTCGGGAATACTCTTACTTGCGCGGATAATTTTAATAACTTCATCAATAAAATCAAGCGCAACTTTCAAGCCCTCTAAAATATGGGCTCTTTCTTCGGCTTTTCTCTTATCGTAAGCGGTTCTGCGTTCAATAATATCACACTGGAAGTCAATGCAGTTTTGAAGCATTTCTTTTAGTGTTAAAATTTGCGGTTTTCCGTTTACAATAGCCAACAAAATTGCACCAAAAGTGGTCTGCAAAGCGGTGTTTTTATAAATTTTATTAAGTACAACCTGCGGATTTGCATCTTTTTTAAGGTCTACAATAATTCTTATACCGCCATCACGCTTTGAAGAATAGTCAACAACGTCGTCAATACCCTCAATTCGTTTGTCAGCCGCTAAATCATAAATATTTTTAACAAGTTCCTGTTTTTTAACCTTGTAAGGAATTTCGGTAATAACAATTCTGAACTTGCCGTTTTTAACCTCTTCAATTTCTGCCTTACCGCGAAGAATAATTTTTCCTCTGCCCGTAGCGTAAGCGGCGCGGATACCGCTTCTTCCCATAATAATGCCGCCTGTCGGGAAGTCGGGTCCTTTAATATATTGGCAAATTTCCTGAAGTTCTGCTTCAGGATTGTCAATAAGGCAACACATACCGTCAATAACTTCACCCAAGTTATGCGGCGGAATTTCGGTAGCCATACCAACAGCAATACCCGAAGAACCGTTTACTAAAAGTTGCGGAAATCTTACAGGTAAAACGGTTGGTTCTTCCAAACGGTTATCGTAGTTAGGGTTAAAATCAACAGTTTCTTTATCAATATCGTCAAGCATACTGTGTGAAAGTCGGTTCATTCTCGACTCTGTATAACGGTATGCAGCGGCGGGGTAACCGTCAATATTACCAAAGTTACCGTGACCGTCAATAAGCGGATATCTTAAAGAAAAATCCTGCGCCATACGAACCATAGCGTCATAAACGCTGGCGTCACCGTGGGGGTGGTAACGTCCGAGTACCGAACCTACCGTATCGGCACACTTACGGTATGCCTTATCGGGACTAAGTCCGTTTTCGTACATAGTATAAAGTATTCTTCTGTGAACGGGTTTAAGACCGTCTCTAACATCGGGGATAGCACGGCCCACCAATACCGACATTGAATACTGAAGCATACTGTTTCTTACTTCATCTACAATTTCAACAGGCTGAATGTTAGTTTCCTCATCACTCGGCCAATATACATTTTCTTGTTTAGCCATTATCTATCCCTCCTTAAATATCCAAATCTGTTGCAAATATTGCATTTTCTTCAATAAATTTACGTCTTGGTTCTACTTCGTCGCCCATTAGCATCGAGAATGTCTGGTCAGCAAGTTCAGCATCTGCCATAGTAACCTTTAACATTGTTCTATGTTCGGGGTCAAGTGTAGTTTCCCAAAGTTGTTCGGGGTTCATTTCACCAAGACCTTTATAACGCTGAATATCAACATTTCCGCCTAATTGCTCAATAAATGCATCTCTTTCCTCGTCGGTAAAGGCATCGTAATACTTTTTACCTTTAGCAACGCGGTAAAGGGGAGGCTGAGCCAAATAAATATGACCGGTTTCAATAAGTTCGGGCATATAACGGAAGAAGAATGTAAGTAAAAGTGTTCTGATGTGGCTACCGTCAACGTCGGCATCGGCCATAATAACAATTTTATCGTAACGAAGTTTGGTTATATCAAAATTTTCGGCAATACCTGTACCCAATGCTACTACAACAGGTGTTAATTTATCGTTACCGTAAACCTTATCAACCCTTGCTTTTTCAACGTTAAGCATTTTACCCCAAAGAGGTAATATTGCTTGGTAAGTACTGTTTCTTCCCTCAACTGCAGAACCGCCTGCCGAGTCACCCTCGACGATGAATATTTCGGTCTTTGTCGGGTCGTCCGAAATACAGTCCTTAAGTTTTTCAGGCATACGGGTTCTGCCGCCAATACCTGATTTATTTCTTTGTAAATCACGGGCTTTTTGCGCCGCTTCACGCGCGTTAGAAGAAGCAATTGATTTATCCAAAATGATTTTGGCTTCGGCTGGGTGTTCTTCCAAATACTGCATCAATTTATCAGCAACAATGTTATTAACAAGTGTACCGATAGCCGTATTACCGAGTTTTGCTTTAGTTTGAGATTCAAACTGTGCATCGGTAAGTTTAACACTTACAACCGCAATAAGACCTTCGCTAATATCTTCGCCCTTAAGGTTATTATCACTGTCCTTCAAAAACTTAAAGTTTCTGCCGTATTTATTAACAACACGTGCTAAACTTGTTTTAAAAGATGATTCGTGTGTACCGCCGTCAATAGTATGGATTGTATTTGCGAAAGACATTACCTTACTGTCATAAGCAGTACTCCATAAAAGCGCAATTTCCGCCATAGAGTCACCCGAAGTACCGTTAAGGTAAATTACATCACTATTAAGACGGTCTTTTTTGCTCTTTTCAAGCAAATATTCAACATAAGATTTAATACCGCCCTCGTAATGTAAATCCTCTTGTCTGTCGGGGATTTCGGCATCGCTTCTTTTGTCTTCCAAAACAACGCGGATACCTGCATTAAGGAAAGCCTGTTCGCGAAGTCTTTGCAAAAGAATATCAAAATCATACCTTGTAGTATCGGTAAAAATATTCGGGTCGGGCTTAAAGGTAACTGTAGTACCGGTTTCGGTAGTATCGCCAATAATTTCAAGTTCGGTTACAATATTACCCTGTTCATATCTTTGTTTATAAATATGTTCGCCGTTTTTAACTTCAACTTCAAGCCAGCTTGAAAGCGCGTTAACAACAGATGCACCAACACCGTGCAAACCGCCTGAAACCTTATAACCGCTTCCGCCGAATTTACCGCCCGCGTGCAAAATTGTAAATACAACTGTTACGGTAGGTATTCCTTTTTGCGGATTAATACCAACAGGTATACCACGGCCGTTATCGGTAACTCTTATAATTCCGTCGTCAAGAAGTTCAACAAGTATTTTGTCGCAATAACCTGCTAACGCTTCGTCAATAGAGTTATCCACAATTTCATACACTAAGTGGTGTAAACCGCGTTCGCCCGTTGAACCGATATACATACCGGGGCGCTTTCTTACCGCTTCAAGTCCTTCCAATACCTGTATGGAATTTTCGTCATAATTTTCGCTTACAGGTGTTGTTATGTCTTTATTCATTAAACACATTCCTTTCAAATTTGGAACTTATTTTATAATTATTCCCGAACGCTTATTAAGCGTTAAAGAGGAAATTTGAGAAATATAAACCTTTTCTTCTTTTTTTTTGGTTGCTAAAATAAATGATTTAGGTAATTCATAAGAAACATTTATTACTTTACCTTGTTTTTCTTTTAAATTAAGAAAATCGCGCGTATGTTTTGAAACGGTCGAAGTATCAAGGTCAAAAATACCTATTACTTCTTCCTCTTTTATCACATATTCGCCGCCTAAATGAATATACATCATATTACGCTTCCGTTTTTTATAATAAATTTTTTACCTGCAATTAAATTTTTAACATTACTGTCATCACAGCAGGTTAAAAATGATTGCATACCTTTAATATGATTTAGAATAAAATCCTGCCTTGTGGGATCTAATTCACTCATAACATCATCAAGTAAAATTACGGGACATTCGCCTGTTTTTTGTTTAATAACCTCTGCTTCCGAAAGTTTTACTGCAAGCGCTACACTTCGTTTTTGACCTTGCGAAGCAAAGTTTCGAGCCGAAATACCGTTAATTTTAAATTCTAAATCGTCCCTATGAGGACCTATCGAAGTAACCCCAGAAAACATATCCTCTTTTCTTGCAAATTTAAGTTTTTCTAAAAGATTATCACTGCAAGAACAAATATATTCGGTTTGTAAAGTTTCGCGTCCGTTAGAAATACCGTTATAAACAGTAGGTAAATACTGGTTTATTGTTTCAATATACTTTTTTCTGTAATCAATAATTTTTTGTCCAAAATCTGCAATTGAATTTTCAAAAACATCAAGCATAACCGAAAGTGTGGAGTCATATTTATAATCTTTAATAATTCGGTTACGCTGGGTTACCGCCCTTACATAATTTTTTATAATACTTATATAAGAGGGATAAAGCTGACCTATTGCAGTGTCTAAAAATTTTCTTCTAACACTCGGCCCGTCAGCCACCAGACTTAAATCATTAGGCGAAAAAACTATTGCGTTAAATTTTCCCGCAAGTTCACTTGCCGATTTTAATTTGTTTTGGTTTAAAGTTGCTGTTCTTTTTTCTTTAATTTCTATTAAGGCTTGCTTTTCAATACCTTCGCTTTTAAAATCTAAAGAACAAACCGCCTTTTCGGCTCCAAATTTAATAAAATTATTATCCTTACTGGTTCTAAAACTTTTAGCACCTGTAAAAAGCCAGATAGATTCAAGTATATTTGTTTTCCCTTGCGCATTTTCGCCGCAAATTACGTTCATTTCTTCACAAGGAACAATATTTACATTTTCTAAATTGCGAAAATTTTTACAATTTAAATTTAAAACAATCATACTATTTCAAATCCAAGGTCTTCGAATTCTACCTTGTCGCCTTTGTGAAGTTTTTTACCTCTCATAGTACAAACTTCGCCGTTTACTTTAACTTCACCGTTTTGAATAACAACTTTTGCGTGACCGCCTGTTACTACCATATCGCCAAGTTTCATCGCGCTATCAAGACGGATAAAATCCTCTTTTATAGAAATTTTTTGAAATTCCATTATTTCAACCTCATAGGCATTATCATATATTTAAAACTTTCGCCTTCGGTAGGAGTTATTAATACACCTGCATTAGGTCCGTTAAATAAAATTTGAATATTTTCGTCTTCAACTGCCTTTAAAGCATCTAATAAATAGTGGCTGTTAAGACCTATTTCAAAATTTTCACCCTCTAATTTAGTATTAAAGGTTTCAGTAGCACGGCCCATTGAAGTAGCGCAGGTAAATACAACATTAAGTTCATTAAAATAACAACGAACAGGTGTTGTAAAAGATTCGCTTATTAAAAGTGAAACACGTTCTATTGTATTTATTAAATCCCTTGTGTTAACAACTACCTTTTGTTTATGTTCTAAAGGTAATGTTTTTTGGTAATTTACAAATTCACCCTCTAAAAGACGGGAAATAAATGAATATCCGTTAATATTAAAGCAAATAAGACGGTCTCCAACATTTATTTCAACATTTTCGGTTTCGTCATCAATAAGTTTAACTGCTTCGTTTAAAGATTTGCTTGTAACAGTAAATTCTAAATCGTTTATTTGTTTTACAGGCTCGCGTTTTATTGCAAGGCGGTAACCGTCAATAGCAACAAACTGTATAATTCCGTCACAAACGGAAATATTTATACCTGTAAGAATAGGTTTGCTTCCTTCATTTTGAGCAGCTGCAAAAGCTGTTCCTTTTTTCATTTGTGCTAAAAGTTTGCCTTCAATTTCAAAACTGTTATTTTCTGAAACGGTAGGAATTTCGGGAAAATCGGTTGCTGCCATGCCCATAATATCAAATGTAGCATCGCCGCATTTAATATTACAGTTAAGTCGGTCATCAGCAGAAATTTCTACCTGCAAACCGTTCATTCTTCTTAAAATGTCAGCAAGTAAGCGGGCATTAATAACAATATCGCCCTCTTGTTCGCATTTAGCATAAATTTCTTTTTTCATACCCATTTCAAGATTGTAAGAAATTAAGGTTATTTTTCCTTGTTCGGCAGAAATTAAAATTCCTTCCAAAACCGGCATTGAAGTTTTAGAACCGACAACACTTTGAAGTTTAAGAACTGCTTCAAGCAGTTTTGCTCGTTCTACAGAAAAAATCATATTTTTTCCTCCTAAAAAAAATAATAAAATAACAGTAATAATAAGATAGGTTGAAACGGTGGAAAAGTTATTTAAAGCCTTTTGTTATTAGGTTTATTGTGTTAGTAAAAAACTTTATAATTTTGGGATAATTTTGTAACTTTTTCTTTTTCCACAATAATTCAATTTATTCCACAGTTAATTAACCTTTAAAATGTTAATAACTTACCGCATTTCTGCTTCTTAAATTTTTGATAATATCCTCAACAAGTTCTTTTTGATAAGGCCTGTCCTTTAAAAATTCTTCAATTTTATTTACATTGTAAAGAACGGTAGTATGGTCTTTTCCAAAATTTTCACCTATTGTTTTAAAAGAAAGGTCGGTAGTTTCTCTTGCAATAAACATTGCTACCTGACGGGCAAGAACTAAAGGAGCAGTTCTTCTGTTTGAAAGAATGTCACTTACCGACACATTGTAGGTTTTAGCAACTTCGGCAATAATATCGTCAATTTTAATAGGTTCGGGCTTATCGTCCGAAATAATATCCCTTACAAAACCTTGTACAACCGAAAGATTGGGAACTTTGTTTTGAATTGAAATAAAGGCTTGAAGTTTTTTAACAACACCCTCTAACTGACGGGTATTAACCTTTATATGTTCGGCAATATAATAAACAAGGTTTTCTTCAAGTGATATTCCCACCTGTTCGCACTTCTTATTTATAATACCAACCCTTGTTTCAAAGTCGGGCGGGGTAATATCAGCAAAAAGTCCGCCTTCAAAACGGGAACGGATACGGTCGTCAAGGGTTTTAATTTCCTTGGGCGGACGGTCAAGCGTTACAACGATTTGTTTATTTTTTTGGGACAAAGCATTAAAGGTATTAAAAAATTCTTCCTGTGTTTGTTCTTTTCCTGCTATAAAGTGAATATCGTCAATCAAAAGAACATCAACATTACGGAACTTGTTGCGGAAGTCGTCAATCGTGCCAAGTCCTAAATTACCTTGCTGTAAAGCGCGGATTAATTGGTTTGTAAAATCTTCACCGCGGATAAATTCAACATTTTTATTAGGGAATTTTTTCCTTATGTGGTTCTTTATTGCAAGCATAAGATGGGTTTTACCTACACCCGAAGGACCGTATATAACAAGTGGATTGTAGGTTGATTGCGGAATGTTTGCTTCGGCAACCGCTAAGGCGGCGGCGTGGGCAAAACGGTTTGTAGAGCCTACAATAAAGTTAGAAAAGGTAAAGAAATCTTCAAAACTAAGACCTTCGCTGAACTGTTCGGCTTTTAAAATTTCTTCTTCATCTTCGTCAAGTACTATTCGTGCAACCATATTAACGCCCATAATTGTTTGTATAGCGTCATTAAGTTTTTCAAGATATGTTTGTTCTATAACACCTTTTTTGTATTCGTCATTAATTGAAATTGTAAATTCGCCGTCGCTGAAAATAACAGGCTTTAAATCTTTTAAAAAGCAATTAAAAGCGACTTCAGAAATTGTTTTTTTGCATTCGTCACATATGGCGGACCATATTTCATCTAAAGGATTTACAGACATTTTTTTCAACCACCTTTATATTTATATAATAATAATAAGTAAATTAAATATAATATATCTATGATAGTATAACATACTTCATAGAATATTGCAACTTTTTTAACAAAAAAAGGGGATAAATATGAGTATCAGAACAGATCTTGCAATAGAAAACGAACAAAACTCCTTTGAAAGCCGAAAAATAGGACAGGTAACATTAAGTTTTTTGCAAAACAGCAACGGTAAGTATTACACTTTGGAATTCCAAAGTATTGAAAAAGTTACAGACCTCCACGCTATTAAGAAAGAGATTTTTAACGCACTTTTAAACCTTTTACCCGAAAAAAAAGAAAAAATTTTGGTGGTAGGGCTTGGAAATTATGAAATTACAAGTGATTCGATAGGTCCAAGAGTGGCTGAAAAAATTTTAGCAACACGGCATATTGTAGGAAAATTTGCTGAAAGTATTGGCCTTAAAGGATTAAAAAGTGTTTCGGTTATAGCACCTAATGTGCTTGGAAAAACGGGAATAGAGGTTTGTGAATTGGTGCGCGGTGCGGTAGAAACTGTTAAACCCGATGCGGTAATTGCGGTAGATGCCCTTTGTTCAAAAAGTGTAGAAAGGCTTTTTTCCTGTATACAACTTTGTGACAGCGGAATTTCCCCAGGCTCAGGGGTTAAAAATTCCCGAAAAGAACTAAGCCAAAAAACTTTGGGCGTGCCCGTGGTGGCGGTAGGTGTTCCCACCGTTGTAGACGCCCTTACAATCGCTTTTGAACTTACAGGTAAAGAGGCACAGTACCACAGTGATATGATAGTAACCCCAAAGGATGCCGATTTGCTTTGCAAACGCATAAGCGACTGTTTAAGCGAAGCGTTAAATGTATTTTTGCAACCAAATATCGAAGAAGATGTAATTTTAAGTCTGGTCTAAAGAAATTTTATTTCGCATAAACTTTTAAAGGTGATAATATGTGCGAAAAATTAGGAATTTTAAGACTTTTAATTTGCTATTTGTCCTGTTTTTGTTTATTGGTGTTTTCTTTTTTTAGTTTTTTGTCAGACGGCAGTGTCAATATAAGCCAAAACGATAAAGTGGCGTATTTCTTGGCTGACAGCGTTTTTACTTCTTCAAAGGAAAATATAACTCAACCGCCGCAAAAACCTCAAGAAACCGCAAAAGAAGAAAATATAAGCGCAAAAGAAGAAACAACACAGGTTTCGGTAGAGGCGGTAAAGGGACAAATTATAGAAAAATATATTTCGCCTTACACAGCGCCGCTTTCCTTTAACAATGTTTATATGAAAAACAGCACCGACCTTGATATTAATATAAAAAACCTTTTAAATTCTAAATTAGGTTTTAAAATAGCAAAAAACGATGAGCCTCAGGTTCTTATAATGCACACCCACACAACCGAAACCTTTATGGAACAGGACGAAAAATTTTATACCGAAAAGTTTAATTCCCGCACAACCGACAATAATAAGAATATGGCAAAAATAGGCAGTATTGTGGCAGAAAAATTAAATGCCGCGGGCATTAAAACCTTGCACGACACTACAAAGCACGATTATCCCGAATATACAGGCAGTTACGGCAGAAGCGCTAAAACTGTACAGTCGTATCTTGATAAGTATAAAAGTATAAAAATTGTGCTCGATTTACACCGCGATGCCGTTTCTTCGGGCGAAAGCGACAAGGTAAAACTTGCTACCGAAATAAACGGTAAAAAAGCGGCTCAGGTGATGCTTGTAATGGGTAGCCAGAGCGGAAATATTACAAATCACCCAAACTGGCAGGAAAATTTAAAATTAGCGCTAAAACTTCAGCAGATGTTGGAGGTAAAATATCCCACACTTGCAAGACCTTTAAGCCTTATGTCAAAAAAATATAACCAGTCTTTAAGCACAGGCGCTCTTTTGATAGAATTCGGCACGGATGCTAATACTTTGGATGAGGCTTGTTATTCAGCAGAACTTGTAGCAGACGCGCTGATAAGTTTGTTAAATACTCTAAAATAATAAAAAAAAGGAGAAAAAATGAAAGAATTTATAAGAAAAATGTACATTTCGGCAGTTGTAAGCAGTTGCATTTTATTCGGCTTTTGCGCGGTTTGTGTGGCGTATCAGAACATACGGCAGGTGGGTTTTGGCGAATACCGAAAAGCAATAGAATTCGAAAACGGCACATTTCGGTTTTTCGATTACGAAAAAACCTTAAATAATTCGTAATTCGGAATGCGTAATTCGTAATTAATATATTGTAGGGGAGGGAGCCCCGACCGCCCGCTTTTAAAAATTTACGCTCTTTTAAATTTTTATTCACAATCCCTCAGTCTCTTTCGAGACAGCTCCCTTTACACAAGGGAGCCTTTTTTGGTTAAATGAAAAAGCACCCGAAAGGGTGCTTTTATAACTTTAATTTGCCAATACTTTTAAGTGCGCCGATAATATATTCGTATATTTCTTGTTTTATTTTCTCAGGAAAAACACGCATAGCAATTACCGCGATTTTTTCATATACATTTTGTGTAACAAGCGGTTGTATTTCCGAAGTATCAATAACGCCTGCCGTTTCCTCTTCAATTATTACAGGTTTTTCTTTCGGTTGTTCTTCAGTTTTTTCGCCGTATAAAAGGGTTAATGCGTCGGTATCGAGAATGTCAGTTAAATTAATAAGCAGTTCACAGGTTATATTTCCCATGCCCTCCCGTTTTTGTTTTGTAATAATTCGGGAGGGGACAGAGCCCCTCCCCTACGGAATGGTAATATAACCACAAATAAAACCGACCTCTTTAAAGGTCGGTTTCTAATTACGAATTACGAATTCCGCATTACGAATTAATAATAAATGGTGTGTTTTAAAATGTTGTTACCGTTAGGAGCAAGTTTTAAAATCCCCTCTTTTTCTGTAATATCGCTACCGTCGCCGACGGTGTTGCAAATACCCGCCCATGGCTCAATACACATATAAGGCGCGCCGTGTTTATGCCACAAAAGAAGATAGTCAAACCCGTCAAACTTAACCGATGTTTCTTCGGCGGTTTTGCGGTTTCGAAGTGTCACAAATCGGGATTTAACATCCTTAAAAACAAGTGCATCTACTTCAAAATACTTGTCATAAAGGGGTAAAACCTTACTGTCTTTTATTATAAGGGTTTTGTCACCTGTAAGAAGGTTGCCGTCGAGTTCATAATGGTAAAGAGTTTCTTCCTTTTCAAAAATTATGTCATAATCTTCAATACCGCCCTTACACAAATATGCTTCGTGAGAGCCGATGGAATAATACATGGTATTATCGCTTGTGTTTTTAACGTCATAAGTAACATCAATTTTATCGCCTATAAGTGTGTATGTAACCCGAAGTTCAAAATTCCAAGGATATTGACTTAAGGTTTCGGGTGAACTTTTAAGCAAAAATGTAGCGCTTGTTTTGGTTGCGCTTTCTACAGAAAATAAAGAGTTTCTTGCAAAACCGTGTTGCTTTAAGGTGTATTCTTTGTTATCGAAAGTAAACTTATCGTCCCGCAAGCCGCTGCAAATAGGGAAAAGTACAGGGGAAACACCTGTCCAATACTTTGCGTCACCGTTCCACATACGGTCTTTGCCGTCTAAAGTTACCTTGCGTATTTCGGCGCCTTTTTCGTGGATTTCTACATATAAACTATTGTTGTTTAAAACTACCATTTCCTACAACTCCTTTTGAACATTATTATACCATTTTTGGCTTCTTTTGGCAATATTATTTTAACACAGTGTGGGGTAGAGTCATAAACTGATAAGAGGTGATTTTATGGAAAGAGAAATTATTGAAAAATATAAAAACGAAATGCTTAAAATGTACAAATCGGTCAATAAAGAAAGTGTCATAAAAAATAAGGTTGTTCCTGTTGTAAGCGAGGTTCAAGCGCCAGACCAAACCGACGAATCGGGCGGAAAACTTTTAGCGGTTGTTACAACGGTTAGAACCCTGTATCCCGTGCCAAATGCAAAGGTTACGGTGTTTTCGGGGGACTATAGGGATATGAATGTAATAGACACCGCCTTTACCGACCAAAGCGGAAGAACAAGGTTTTTTTCTTTGCCTACCCCCGAAAAGCAGTTATCCCTTGAAAGCGCTAATACAGTAATACCTTACGCGGTTTACAATTTGCGGATTGAAGCCGACGGGTATGTTGACAATATCCACTTAAATGTACCTGTTTTCAGCGGTGTTACTTCTATTCAAAGTTCCAATTTAATGTTAAAGGAAACCGCGGGCGCTGATATGGATGCGCAAATTTTCGACGAATCGCAAAAATATGACCTATGAGGAGATGATACAATGCCTGAAGTATTAACACCAATAATTCCCGAATTTATAACGGTGCATTTAGGCTCGCCCGATTCTGCCGCCCAAAATGTGACAGTGCCTTTTATTGATTACATTAAAAATGTAGCTTCAAGTGAAATTTACCCAACTTGGCCCGAAAATGCCCTACGCGCCAATATTTACGCCATAATTTCCTTTGCACTTAACCGAGTTTATACTGAATATTACCGTGCGCGCGGATATGATTTTGATATTACAAACTCTACCCAATTTGACCAAGCCTTTGTCCCCGATAGAGAGATTTTTGAAAACATAGGATACATAGTAGACGATATTTTTAACGATTATGTTGTACGTCAAGGGAATATCCAACCCCTTTTCACCGCTTTTTGCAACGGTACTACTTCCACCTGCGCGGGACTTTCCCAATGGGGTACCGTAAACCTTGCAGAACAAGGACGAACACCTTTTGCAATTTTGCAAAACTATTACGGTGAGGATATCGGCATTGTAGAAAACGCGCCTGTAGGCTTTACTACCGAATCTTACCCTGGTGTGCCTCTTCGCGTGGGGGATTCGGGCAATAATGTAAGAATTTTGCAGGTACAACTAAACCGAATAGCGCAAAATTACCCCGCAATACCCAAAATCGAAGAAGCTAACGGAATATTTGGGGTTGACACAGAAGCGGCGGTAAGAAAATTTCAAGAAGTTTTCAACCTTAACCAAACGGGCGAAGTTGATAAATCCACCTGGTACCGCATAAAGCAGTATTACAACGGGGTAAAAAGCCTTGCGGATTTGGTTTCCGAAGGGGTTACTATTGCCGAAGCCACTGTTCCTTTTGCAGATGAAGTGTCAAGTGGGATGAGCGGTGTGCCTGTTACCACAATACAGTATTATTTAAGCATTATCGCTTATTTTAACGGTGCGCTTGAGCCTGTGCCACGAAGCGGAACTTTCGGGCCTGAAACGGTGCAGGCGGTAGAAAGGTTTCAAGAATTTTACGGTCTTCCTGTAACGGGGATTGTTAATACTGCTACTTGGAACACAATGTCAAGAATCTATACCGAAACAGTGGCGTCCTTACCGCAAGGGTACGAGGGCACAAATGCAAAACTGTACCCCGGTTTTTTCTTGAGCGAGGGTATGCGCAACCAAAGTGTTACTGATTTGCAGACCTATTTGGCACGAATAGCGCAAAATATTCCTGAAATTCCCGAAATTCCGCCAACAGGATATTTCGGTACTCAAACAAGGGATGCGGTTTTAACCTTTCAGCGCCTTTTCGGGCTTCCCGAATCGGGAGCGGTAGGCCCTGTTACCTGGGCAACAATTGCAAATGAGTATGATGCCTTTGTTAATGCGTAATTCGTAATGCGTAATTCGGAATTAAAAACCGACCTTTTTAAAGGTCGGTTTTATTTGTGGTTATATTGCCATTCCGTAGGGGCGTACCTGTGTGTACGCCCGTTTTTGTTTGTGCGAATTTCAGCGGACAGTCGAGGACGCCTGTCCCTACAATATATATTAATATACCTTGATTTTTAATAAATTAGAGGTATAATATTATTTATAAATATTATTTAGGAGATATTGAAAATGGCAGATGAGAAAAAACAAGGTTGTTCGGGCAATTGCGGTTCTTGTGGACAAAACTGCTCCGACAGACAGCAGGAAAGCTTATTAGCGGACGCTAACGAATATAGCAATATAAAACACGTAATAGGTGTTGTAAGCGGTAAGGGCGGTGTAGGTAAATCACTTGTAACTTCGTCTCTTGCGGTTCTTTTGCAAAGAATGGGTTATAAAGTAGGTATTCTTGACGCTGATATTACAGGGCCGTCAATACCAAAAACCTTTGGTATTGATACAAAGGTTTATCAAAACGAATTGGGAATAATCCCTGCCGTTACTAAAAACGGTATTAAAATTATGTCGGTTAACCTGTTATTGCCTGATGCTGAAGCGCCTGTTATATGGCGCGGTCCGGTTATTGCGGGCGCGGTAAAACAGTTCTGGCAGGATGTTGTGTGGGGAGAACTTGACTATCTTCTTGTTGACTGTCCTCCGGGTACAGGCGATGTTCCGTTAACCGTTTTCCAAAGCCTTCCGCTTGACGGCGCGGTGATTGTAACCTCTCCTCAGGATTTGGTTTCAATGATAGTTAAAAAGGCTTATAATATGGCGGAAATGATGAATATTCCCGTGCTTGGCATTATTGAGAATATGAGTTATGTGGTTTGTCCCGAATGCGGCGAGCAGTTCAAGATTTTCGGCAGCGGCAGTGAAACTATTGCCGAAGAACTCGGCGTAGATTTGCTCGGCAAAATGCCTATTGATGTTATGGTTGCAAAATTAGTAGATAAAGGCGAATTTGAAAACTTCGATAACGACTACCTTAAAAAAGCAGCAAAAGACATTGACACTAAGGTAAATAAATAATATAACCCCGAAGAAATGTAGGTTTCTTCGGGTATTTTTTTGCCGTTTTTACACAAACTAAAGAAAAATTTACGGGGTTGAAGAAATGGCAGGACAAATTCGTGATTACAGTAATAGTTTTATAAGCGGTAATCTTGATAGGGATGTCGCTTTTTTCAAAGAAATATTTAAAAAGGATGTTATACTTCGTGTTAAAAAAATAAGCGCAAGAAACACCGTGCCGTTTGACTGCGCGCTTGTTTATATGGACGGTATGGTCGATTCCGAACAGTTAAACGATGCGGTAATCCGCCCGCTTATTACGGTTGATAAGGCGAACGACAAGCAAAATATTGCCGATTTTCTTTCGGAACAGATACTTTTTGCAAGGGATGTTAAAAAGGCGAAGTGTGTTGCTAATATTTTAGAGGGTATTCTATACGGCGAAGCGTTGATTTTAATTGACGGCAGTCCTATGGCTTTGACGGTAGATGTAAAAGGTTGGCGGACAAGGGGTATAAGCGAGCCTATGGACGAGCGGATACTTCAAGGTCCGCGCGAGGGCTTTGAAGAAGCGGCGCTTTTAAACCTTGCAATGTTGCGGCGCAAACTTTTAACACCCGATTTATGCGTTGAAATGATGCGGGTTGGCAGACGCACCGACACATTGGTTTTTGTTTGTTATTTAGGATCGCTTGCAAACCCGAAAACCGTAAATGAAATAAAGAAAAGAATTAAAAAAATTGATATTGACGGTATTTTAGATGTAAATTACATTACCGAACAGATACGAGATAATAAAAATTCGCTTTTTAAAACAAGCGGTACTACCGAACGGCCAGATGTTGTGGCAGGAAAACTGCTTGAAGGCAGAATTGCAATTGTGGTCGACGGTACACCTGTTGTTGCTACTGTGCCTTACTTGTTTTCGGAAAATTTTCAGTCGGACGAAGATTATTACCAAAATTATCTCTATGGTTCTATCGGAAGAATGTTGCGGTATTTGTGCTTTTTTATAACAATTTGTGTACCTGCGGGATTTGTTGCGGTTTCTACTTTTCATAGGGAGTTATTACCAACGTCGTTTGCAATAAGCGTAATGCAGCTGCGGGCAGGCGTGCCGTTTACCCCGTTTTTAGAAACCCTTGCAATGATTCTTGTATTCGAAATTTTAAGGGAAGCAGGGGTACGCACATCGCAAAATCTTGGTCACGCAATTAGTATAGTAGGCGGTCTTGTGGTAGGGCAGGCAGCGGTAGAAGCCAGAATAATAGGCGCGCCAACCCTTATAATCGTAGCATTAAGCGGTATAGCAGGGTTAATGTTGCCGCGTCTTAAAACCGCAGTTTTTTATTTAAGGCTTTTTTTAGTGGTGCTTTCTTCGGTAATAGGGCTTTTCGGTGTTGTAACGGGTATCGGTGTTTTGCTTATATATGTTTTGTCGCTTAAATCCTTTGGTACCGATTACACAGTATCTTTAACAAAAGCCAATTTGCAAAGCCTTAAGGATACTGTATGGCGCGCGCCGTGGCAATATATGAAAAAGCGGCCGCTTTTTAACAAAAATCTTGTAAGGCTAAAGGGTGAAAAAAATAAATGAAAAAGGTTTTATTAATTTTTCCGCTTTTGATTTTGCTTTGCGGATGTCGGCAAACACAACCTGAATATTTAATTTCAAGCATTGGGTTTGATAACGCTGGCGGACAACTTAAAACTTATTTTGAAGCAATTATTATTAATTCCGAAACAGAGGGGCAACAAGTAAAACTGATAGAGGGTAGCGGCAAAACCGTAAAAGAGGCGATGGAGCAGGTTGAAAGAAAGTGTACCCAAGGCTTACTGCTTTCGCATTGCGCGGTTTTGGTTATCGGCGATAGCGTAACCCAAAAACAAATGAACAATATATACGATTTTTGTTTCGAAAATCCCGATATTACCCTTTCGGCATTTTTTGTTGAAACAGAAAATGCCAAAAAATTACTGTCGGCGCAGCCGCTATCAACCATATCGGTAGGTTATGATATTTTAGGGCTTATCCGTCAGTATTCCGAAAATGAGAAAATTAAAATCAAAAACCGTTATTTTGAAATTATGGCTTTGGACAAACAGGTCACTTTGCCGAAAATCACCCTTAAGGAAGAGGGGTATTATCTTGAAAACTATTGATGCAAACCAAATGTATAACAAACATTTTATAGCGCTTAGCACCCTTTTTATTTTGGGTAACGCGGTAATAGGATTGCCTGTGAACAAGGCGGATAAATTCACATTTTTAGGTTTTTTAATCTCCTTTTTGATAGCGCTGTTGCTTTACTTTGTGATATTTTTAATCCCAATTTCCAAACCGCTTATGTGCGTTGCTTTTTTTATCGCTTTTTGGGCGGCGGCAGACACTTTTTTGGAATTTATAAAATTTATAAATGAGGCGCTTTTGCGGGATATGCCTAAATTTTTAACCGTTCTACCCTTTGTAGCGGTAGTGGTTTTGTTTGCAACAAGAAGCCGGACTTCCATTTTAAAATTTTCGCTTATTTCCGCCTGTTTTTCTGTGCTTGCGGTGGCGTTTTTCTTCTTATTTACTGCAAAAGATTTTGAAATACAAAATATTATAATAAAAGAATTTCCGAAATTCAAAAATTTATATTCCCAAACGTTACCGTATATAAAAACGGTCGCTGTGCCTTCGCTTTTGCTTGTAGTTTATGCAAAATTAATCGCCACCCCCAAAAAAAGCGCGTATTGGGGGTTGGTTTCGGGTAATCTGCTGTTAGCGGGGTGTATTTTAAATTCGGTCTTGCTTTTTGGCAGTAAGTTTTCGGGAAGACTTGATTACCCCTACGCTTCGGCAATAAGCACCGTAACTTTCGGCAATTTATTTACCCGAATGGACGGCTTTGCTTATTTCATCTATTTCGCCTCCTGCCTTATAAAAATTACGGTATGTATAAACATAATCGGGGTTTTTATTAAAAAAACCGATTATGTTTAATTCGGAATTATTTATAGATCTTAATTGCTTATTGTAGGGGAGTCTACCCTCCCCTACGAAATCAAAAAATCAAGGCAAAGTTATAGGACCGCCGTAGGCGGAAAAAAGAAGGGGTGAGTTGTCGGAGATGCAGGTTGTGATTTAATTAAAACCCGTCTTTAAATAGCAAGCGAAGCGGCTCCTTAAAGACGTTTTAGTCTTGCCATATTCCCGACAACGAGGGGAATCCTTGCCCCTTAGGGCGAATCTTTCCGCCATTTCTTTTCGCCTACATAAGAAATGGCGCGCCCGTCGCGGCGTTAGCGACAAGGTGGTAATTTTATACTCGGTTTAATTTTTGATTTACAATCCCTCCGTCTTTTGCTTCGCAAAATCCACCTCCCTTTACACAAGGGAGGCAACGGACAGGCGTCCTCGACTGTCCGCCGAAATTTGCACGAATTAAAACGGGCGACCAATGGTCGCCCCTACAATAACCAATATAAATTCGATTATAATTCCGCATTACGAATTACGAATTACGCATCAAAAAAGCGACCTTTCGGTCGCTTTTTACTATTTTGCTTTGGATTCGCAATAAAGACAGCGGTAGGTACGGCTTTCTTTATCGGTAAGTTTGAAAATTTGGGGTAATTCCTGTTCGGTTGTGGTAATACAACGCGGATTTTTACAGGTGATTACATTTGTTAATTTTTCGGGCAAAGCAATACTCTTTTTCTCGATAATTTTGCCGTCTTTAATAACATTAACCGTAATATCGGGATCGATATAACCCAAAATTTCGGTGTTAACCTCAATATCGGCATCAATTTTAATGATATCCTTTTTGCCCATTTTCTTACTCGGCACATTTCTTATAAATGCTACCGAGCAGTCAAGCTCGTCAAGGTGCAAAAGGGTATATATTTTTATGCCAAGACCTGCGGTTATATGGTCAATAACAAATCCGTTTTTAATTGAATCAATGTTCATTTATTCTACCCCCAAAAGCATTAAGATTAAAGCCATTCGCATATATTTGCCGTTAAGCACCTGTTTGAAATAGCAAGCGCGTTTATCGTCGTCAATAGCAACGCTTATTTCGTTTACACGCGGTAGCGGATGAAGAATTGCCATATCTTCCTTGGCGTTTTGCATTTTTTCGGGGGTTAAAATATAACTGTCGCGCAGCCTTAAATATTCTTCCTCGTTAAAGAAACGCTCGCCTTGAACGCGTGTCATATAAAGGATATCAAGTTCGGGCATAACTTCTTCTAAATCGGTAGTTTCCACAATTTCAAAGTTATCCTTTTTAAGCGATTCTTTAACGTAGGTAGGCAAACGCAGTTCGTTTGGAGAAATAAGTACAAATTTAATATTATCATAACGGCGAAGCGCGGTTATAAGTGAATGTACCGTTCTTCCGAATTTTAAGTCACCACAGAATCCTACGGTTAAATTATTAAGTCTGCCTTTTTCACGCTTGATGGTAAGCAAATCGGCAAGGGTTTGGGTTGGGTGGTTGTGACCGCCGTCACCTGCGTTAATAACGGGTATGGTTGCATTCATAGCAGCCACAAGCGGTGCGCCTTCTTTGGGGTGGCGCATTGCGATAATATCAGCATAGCAGGAAACTACCTTTGCAGTATCGGCAACACTTTCGCCTTTAGATGCGGAACTGCTTTGCGCTTCGGAAAAACCTAATACATTTCCGCCCAGTTCATACATTGCCGCCTCAAAACTAAGGCGGGTACGGGTGGAGGGTTCAAAAAACAAGGTTGCTAATTTTTTACCCTCGCATTTGTGGGCGTATTTTTGCGGATTTTCAATAATATCACTCGCTGTGGCAAGTAAATTATCAATTTCCTCAACCGAAAGTTCAGCAATATCAAATAAACTTCTCATATAAATTATTCCTTTGCTCCGTTTATTGCAAGATAATTCTTGATTCTTTCAACATTTTCGCGGTTCTTTTCGTCTTCTTCGAGGTATTCAATAATATCGTAAACGTCTACAACAGAATATACGGGGAAGCCGTATTCTTCGCCGACTTCTGCCATAGCGCTCTTGTCGGTCTTGCCCTTTTCTTTGCGGTCAACCATAACGAAAACGGCAGAAACCTTAGTGCCTTTAAGACCTGAGAGGATTGACATACTCTCTCTAATTGCGGTACCTGCAGTGATAACGTCTTCTACAATTACAATTTCCTCATTTTCCTGAGGTTTGTAACCTACAAACACACCGCCTTCGCCGTGGTCTTTTTCTTCTTTTCTGTTAAAGAAGAAAGGTACGTCAAGTCCGTTTTTAGCGAGGGCTACGGCAACAGATACCGCAATCGGAATACCTTTGTAAGCAGGGCCGTAAAGTACGGTTTTTTTATTGCCTATTTTTTCAAAATACGCTTTTGCGTAAAATTCGCCTAATTTACAAATTTGTTCGCCTGTTTTAATGTCGCCTGCATTTATAAAGTAGGGAATTTTTCTACCCGATTTAGCGGTAAAATCACCAAATTTTAAAACGCCCGCACCTTCTAAAAACTCAATAAACTCTCTTTTATAACTTTCCATTTTTACACTCCTATTAAATTATTCTCTTTGTTTTTCTCATTGGAGGAATCTTTAATTTCAAGTTTTTCTGAAATTTGTTTTTCTAAATCATCAAAACCATAAACAAATATAATTTTATATCCTGTTTTTTCAAGCACCTTTTCAACAAAAATATCTCTTTTAACTCTATCTTCTTTTTTGTGAGAACTATCATTTAACTCTATTATTAGTTCGGGATAAAGATTTTCTTTACGACAAAGCATAAAATCGATATGTTTTGACTTAATTTTATTTAAGTACGTTCTTTTTTCTTTTGCATCTACTTCAGCGCTTACTTCAATCAAATCTGCTAATCTTACTTTTGCTAAAACACAAAGATTTAGCTTGTCGGCTATATCTTTCAAATTTTTATAAAATTGCCATTCGTGTTTAGTGAGTAGGTGCTTTCTTCTGTAGGGTGTTTTTTCTATATCTATTTTTTCTTCTTTTTCGCTTTCGTTTTTTATTTGCATATAAGCGGTGTATACCATATACAAAGCAATAGCAAATACTATCAACAAAGCGTAAACAACATATTTTAAAAATCCCATTGAAATATCTCCGTTAAAACATAATTACGCATTACGCATTACGAATTACGCATTAATTTATCCTATAAATTCATCGCAACATCTGTTATACGCTGCAACGGGGTCAACGGCAGCGGTAATCGGACGTCCTACAACGATATAGTCACTGCCGATTTTTTTAGCCTCGGCGGGTGTCATAACACGCTTTTGGTCGCCAATGTCACCGTCTGCAAAGCGAACACCTGGGGTTACGGTTAAAAATTCCTTACCGCAAGTGTCGTGTACCTTGCCTGCTTCCAATGGTGAACATACAACACCGTCAAGTCCTGCGATTTTTGCATTATTTGCATAGTGCATAACAACCTTGTCGATAGGTTCTTTAATTAAAAGGTCGTTTTCCATACGCTCTTGGTCGGTAGAGGTGAGTTGGGTTACTGCTATAAGTAACGGTCTTGTGCCGTCAGGACGGGTAAGGCCTTCCAAAGCGCCCTCCATCATAGAAATTGTACCTGCGGCGTGAAGGTTTGTCATATCAACATCAAGTCCCGATAATACCGCCATTGATTTTTTAACGGTATTTGGGATATCGTGAAGTTTAAGGTCGAGGAAAATTTTGTGTCCTCTGGCTTTAATATCCCTTACAATCTGCGGACCTTCCGCATAAAAAAGTTCCATACCGATTTTTACAAAGGGTTTTCTGTCGGTAAATTTGTCTAAAAAGTTTAAAGTAGCCTCTTTGCTTGCAAAGTCGCAAGCGATAATTACGTCCTTACCCATTATGTGCGCCTCCTATAATTTCTGTTAAGTCGTTTATTTTATATTTTTCCATTGTTTTTGGCAAAGCGTTAATAATATCCCTGCAAGCGTAAGGGTTAACAAGGTTTGCCGCACCTACCTGAACGGCAGTAGCGCCTGCAAGCATCATTTCAATTACATCTTCTGCCGACTGCACACCGCCCATACCGATTATAGGGATTTTTACCGCTTCATAAACCTGATAAACCATTCTAAGCGCTACAGGTTTAATTGCAGGGCCTGAAAAACCACCCATTTTGTTTGCCAAAATCGGTTTTTTGCAGTTTAAATCTATTCGCATACCAAGTAAGGTGTTTATAAGGCTTACACCGTCCGCTCCCGCGTCTTCACACGCTTTTGCAATTTCCACAATATCGGTAACATTTGGGGATAACTTTATAAAAACGGGTTTGTCGGTCACCTTTTTAACCGCTTTTGTAACCTCTGCCGCATTTTTTGCGCTTGTGCCGAAAGCCAAGCCGCCGCCGTGAACATTAGGGCAGGAGATATTTACTTCAAACCAGCCTATTTGGGTCTCCTCGTTTAATTTTTCGCAAGTATAGGCATAATCTTCAACCGAAAATCCGCTTACATTTGCCATAACTTTTTTGTTAAAGCACTGTTTTAAAAGGGGTAATTCGTGGCTTATAACCTTTTCGACACCTGGGTTTTGAAGACCGACGGAATTTAACATACCCTCACTGCATTCGGCAATTCTAGGTGTGGGGTTGCCGAAACGCTCGTCACGGGTTGTGCCTTTGAAAGAAAATGTACCAAGGCAGTTAATATCGTAGAGCGTTGCAAATTCGTATCCAAAGCCAAAGGTTCCGCTTGCGGGAATTACAGGGTTAGAAAGTTCTATACCGCACAAATTTACTTTTGTATTTACCATATAATTTCCTCCCTGTAAAGTACGGGGCCGTCTTTGCAGATTCGTTTGTTGCCGTATTTGGTTTTGCAACTGCAACCCATACACGCACCGAAACCGCAACCCATTCTTTCTTCAAAACTGTATTGACCGCTTGTTGTCGCTACCGACTCAATCGCTTTAAACATCGGCATTGGTCCGCAGGTGAAAAAGTAGTCGTAGTCCATATCCATAGCGTTTGTAACAAAGCCTTTTACGCCGTGAGTACCGTCAACAGTTGTTACAATAACTTCTGCGCCAAGCAATTTAAATACTTCTTCGTAAAAAACTTCGCTTTTGGTGTTAAAACCTAATATAACGGTAGGTTTTTTGCCCATTTTAATTAATTCTTTGCAAAGATTGTATAAAGGCGGAATACCAACACCGCCGCCTATAAGCAAGGGCTTTTCGCCCGCTTTTTCGGGGTTAAAGCCGTTGCCTAAACCTACAAGCAAATCAAGTATTTCGCCCGCCTGCATTTTGGACATCTGCTCGGTACCATCACCTACAACCTTGTAAATTAAGGTTATGGTTTTATCGTCATAATCGCTTACCGAAATAGGTCTTCTAAGGAATTTGCCGTCAAGTTTAATGTTTACAAACTGACCAGGTGCTAAAAGGGCGGAAGTATCGCCCTCTAACACCATTCTGAAAACCTTTGGCGCTAATTCGAAATTATAAAGAACTTTGTAAAATCCTTGTTTCATCATAATTTTTTCACCTTATGCGTCGATTGTTGAAATAGTTAATGTTGTTTCTTCCAAAACATCTAAAAGAACCTTTACGGTATCAAGCGCGGTAAAGATTGTAACATTGTTTTCGGTAGCAAAACTTCTGATTTTAAAGCCGTCGGTCGCCTGACCGCTTGAAGCAATATCGCGGGTGTTGATAACATAAGCGATATGGCCTTGACGTAATGCGTCGCGGATTTCGTCGGGATCTTCTTCGATTTTTTTGAGAACCCTTGTGTTAATTCCGTTTTCTTTAAGGAATTTAGCAGTACCCGAAGTTGCTTCAATATTAAAGCCTAAATTGTAGAAACGGCGTACTAAGGGTAATGCTTCCTGCTTATCTTTGTCAGCAAGGGTTACAAATACTGTACCGTAGTTTTGTACCTTCATACCGCTTGCCTGAAGCGCTTTTGAAAGCGCGCGGTTGAGTTTATCGTCGTAACCGATTGCTTCACCTGTAGACTTCATTTCGGGTGAGAGGTAAGCATCAAGTCCGCGGATTTTATTGAACGAGAATACAGGAACCTTTACATACCAACGGTCTTTTTCCTGTGGGTAAATATCGAAAATGCCCTGTTCTTTAAGTGATTTGCCCAAAATAACTTCGGTTGCAATATCTGCAAGGCTGTAACCTGTTGCTTTTGATAGGAACGGAACAGTTCTTGAAGAGCGGGGGTTAACCTCGATAATAAATACGTTTTCGTCCTTATCAACAATAAACTGAATATTGTAAAGACCTACAATCCCGATACCTAAGCCTAACTTCTTAGCATACTGCAAAATAATGCCTTTAACCTTGTTGGAAATGCTGAATGCGGGGTAAACGCTGATAGAGTCACCGCTGTGAACACCTGTGCGTTCAACAAGTTCCATAATACCTGGGATGAATACGTCTCTGCCGTCGCAAATAGCGTCAACTTCAACTTCTTTACCCTGAATGTATTTGTCAACCAATACGGGACGGTCTTCGTCAATTTCAACCGCAGTTTTAAGGTAGTGCTTTAACTGTTCTTCGTCGGCAACAATCTGCATAGCGCGTCCGCCAAGTACGAAAGACGGACGAACAAGTACAGGGTAACCGATTTCACTTGCGGCTTTAATACCGTCTTCGATTTTGGTAACTGCCTGACCTTGCGGTTGAGGGATGTTAAGTTCGTGAAGAATTTTTTCAAAACTGTCACGGTTTTCTGCGCGTTCAATAGCGTCACAGTCGGTACCGATAATCTTAACTCCTCTGTCGCGGAGAGGTTCTGCCAAGTTGATTGCAGTCTGACCGCCAAGAGATGCAATAACACCCTCAGGTTGTTCAAAGTCAATAATGTTCATTACATCTTCGGGGGTTAACGGCTCGAAATAGAGTTTATCGGCAGTTGTATAGTCGGTAGAAACGGTTTCGGGGTTGTTGTTAATAATAATTGCTTCGTAACCTGAATTTTTGATGGTGGTTACAGCGTGTACTGTTGAATAGTCAAACTCAACACCCTGACCTATACGGATAGGACCTGCGCCCAATACAACAATTTTCTTTTTGTTGGTTAAAATTGAGGTGTTTTCACCTGTGTAGGAAGAATAGAAGTAAGGGATATATGCGCCTGTGTGGCAGGTATCAACCATACGGAAAACAGGAGTAAGTTTGTTTTCTTTGCGGAAATTGTAAACGTCAATTTCACTGCATTCCCAAAGCCGCGCAACATATTTGTCCGAGAAGCCTATTTTCTTAGCACACTTTAGGGTTTCTAAATCATACTTATTATCTTTAAGGCTCTTTTCCATATCAATAATGCGTTTAATTGCTTCAAGGAAGAATGCTGTAATTTTAGTGATATTGTGAATTTCTTCTACGGAAGCGCCACGGTATAAAAGTTCTGCAATGGCAAAAAGGTTATCGTCACGGAATTCGGCAATATAATCACGAAGTTCATTATCGGTCATATTGTCAAACTTGTGGTGATAAAGGTGGTTAACACCGATTTCAAGTGAACGTGTGCCCTTTAAAAGACTTTCTTCTAATGTTGAGCCGATACCCATAACCTCGCCTGTGGCTTTCATCTGTGTACCAAGGGTGTTGGAAGCGGTGGCAAATTTATCGAATGGGAAACGGGGTAACTTAGCGATTATATAATCAAGCTGAGGTTCGAAAGATGCATTGGTATTAGCGATTGCGATTTCTTCCAAAGTCATACCAACTGCAATTTTAGCGGTAACACGTGCAATCGGGTATCCACTCGCCTTTGAAGCAAGCGCCGAAGAACGCGAAACACGGGGGTTTACTTCGATTAAATAGTATTCGCTGGTGGTGGGGTTAAGCGCAAACTGAACGTTACAACCGCCCTCGATTTTAAGTTCACGGATGATTTTAATTGCGCTGTCGTTAAGCATTTTAAGGTCGTGGTCGTTAAGAGTCATAATAGGCGCTACAACAATAGAGTCACCTGTATGAACACCAACGGGGTCAATGTTTTCCATACCGCAAATGGTAATAGCGGTATCGTTGCTGTCGCGCATAACCTCAAATTCAATTTCTTTATAACCTTTAACGCTCTTTTCAATAAGAACCTGATGAACAGGGGATAATTTAAATGCGTTAAGACCGATTTCTATGAGTTCTTTTTCGTTGTAAGCAAACCCGCCGCCTGTACCGCCTAAGGTGAAAGCAGGACGAAGTACAACAGGGTAGCCGATTTCTTTAGCGGCTTTTTTAGCCTGTTCTAAGTCGTAGGTTATTTCGGACGGAATAGTCGGCTCGCCAATAGATTCGCAAAGTTCTTTAAACATTTCACGGTCTTCTGCGCGTTCAATACTTTCACTGCTTGTACCCAAAAGTTCAACTCCGCATTCCTTTAAAACGCCTTTTTCTTCGAGTTGCATAGCAAGGTTAAGACCTGTTTGTCCGCCAATACCGGGAACAATAGCGTCAGGTCTTTCGTAGCGGATAACCTTTGCTACAAATTCAAGTGTTAAAGGTTCCATATAAACCTTATCGGCAATTGTAGTATCGGTCATAATAGTAGCAGGGTTGGAGTTGCAAAGTACAACTTCATAACCCTCTTCTTTAAGGGCTAAGCAAGCCTGTGTGCCTGCGTAGTCAAATTCGGCTGCCTGACCTATAACGATAGGGCCTGAACCGATAATTAAAATCTTTTTTAAGTCTCTTCTCTTTGCCATGCTAATTCTCCTTAATGTATTTTATTTGATTGTTCATAACTGTCATTTCGCAAACGCCGTAAAGTTTGTGGTTTTCAAACGGTGTTGCTTTGCCTTTGGATAGGAATTCGTCTGGGTTTACGGTGAATTCCTCATCTAAATTCCAAACGGTAAATCCGTTTGGTAATATATCAAACCTCTTTCGAGGGTTAATTGCCATAATTTCAATAAGTTTTTCCAAGGTTATTATTCCCGTTTTTACAAGGAATGTATACATAACAGGGAAAGCAGTTTCAATTCCTACAATACCGAAAGCGCTTTTTTCTAATCCTTTTGATTTTTCCTCGTTGCTGTGGGGCGCGTGGTCGGTAGCAATCATATCAATTGTTCCGTCTTTAATACCCTCGATTAAAGCGAGCCTGTCCTCTTCACTGCGAATGGGCGGATTCATTTTAAATCTGCCCTCTTCTTTTAAGTCCATATCGTTAAAGACTAAATAGTGGGGAGCGGTTTCGCAGGTCACGTCAACACCCTCGGCTTTGGCTTTGCGGATAAGGTCCACACTTTCTTTAGTGGAAATGTGGCAAACGTGGTATTTACAACCCGTTTCTTTTGCGAGTTCCAAATCGCGCTTTATAGGTCCCCATTCGCTTTCACTACAAATACCTTTGTGACCGTGAAGTTTTGCGTACTGCCCGTCGTGGATATATCCGCCGTGCAAAAGACTGTTATCTTCGCAGTGGGCAACAATTATCTTTCCCAAGGCTTTGGCTTTTATCATAGCCTCGCGCATCAAATCCTGTGATTGAACACCTTTTCCGTCATCTGAAAAGGCAAATGCGTGGGTAAGTTCGCCGAAAGGTACCAATTCTTCGCCCTTTTGCCCTTTTGTGATAGCGCAATAAGGGTAAACATTTATAACGGCATCTTTTTCAATAATATCGGTCTGTGCTTTTAAATTTTCCGCACTGTCGGGTACGGGGTTTAGGTTTGGCATTGCGCAAACATCGGTATAACCGCCGCGTGCACTTGCAAGCGTTCCGCTTTTAATTGTTTCTTTATATGAAAAACCCGGCTCTCTTAAATGAACGTGAACGTCACAAAAAGCCGGAAAAATAAATACATTATTCAAATTAGAAACAGTAGTACCCAAATCAGCCGAAAAGTCTTTACAAACAAAATTTCCGTTTTCATATATTTTTGCATTTTTGAATACGGTTTTCATAATTTTCAGCCTCACTTTCAAAAAAACACCCTGCCGTTCGGCAAGGTGATATACGCATAACAAACAGCATAACCCCTTGGGGCTACAACGGCTGTTTTACATATTTTAATCTTGCCGGTGTCACAGCACCGTGTTTAAAGATTTATTTACTCTGTATATTCTATCACAACATATATATAATGTCAAGAAAATCGGATTGATTTTTTAAAATAAATAATTTGTAAAATCGACAAAAATATGGTATAGTAGTTGTAAGTATATTTAAAGGAGAAATGAAAGTGTCATTTCCGCTTGACAAGATAAGAAATTTTTGTATAGTAGCCCATATTGATCACGGCAAGTCCACTTTGGCAGACCGTCTGCTTGAACATACCCAGTCGGTAGCACAAAGAGATATGGAAGAACAGATACTTGACAGTATGGATTTGGAAAGGGAACGCGGCATTACTATTAAAGCGCACGCGGTTACCCTTTATTATGATGCGAGAGACGGGGAAAGGTACGAACTAAATTTAATTGACACCCCAGGTCACGTAGACTTTAACTATGAGGTTTCGCGTTCGCTTGCCGCTTGTGAGGGGGCAGTGCTTATAGTTGACGCTTCGCAAGGAATAGAAGCGCAAACACTTGCTAATACCTATTTAGCAGTTGACCACGGGCTTGAAATTTTACCTGTTATCAACAAAATCGACCTACCCTCTGCCGAGCCTGAAAGGGTTAAAGGTGAAATTGAGGATATTATCGGTATCCCTGCTGACAATGCGCCTTTAATTTCGGCTAAAACGGGCGTAAATATTGAAGAAGTTTTGGAAAAAATCGTCACCGAAATCCCCGCTCCTAAGGGGGATGCTGATGCTCCGCTTTCGGCACTTATTTTTGACTCTTACTATGACCCATACAAAGGTGTAATAGTATATTTCCGTATTATGAGCGGTAAATTAAAATCGGGCGATACTATTAAAATGATGGCGACGGGCGCTACATTTGATACGGTTGAAATCGGCAGAAAACGTGCTACTTCAATGGAGCCTTGCGATGTTTTAGAGGTGGGTGAAGTTGGTTACCTTGCCGCATCTATTAAAACCGTAAGTGAAGCGCGTGTTGGCGATACAATTACTTTGGCAGACAACCCGACAAAAGAGGCGCTTGCAGGTTACCGTAAGGTAAACCCTGTTGTGTTCTGCGGTATTTACCCTGCTGACGGCGCAAAATACCCCGATTTGCGTGATGCGCTTGACAAACTTCAACTTAATGATGCTTCACTTTTATTTGAGCCCGAAAGTTCTAATGCGTTGGGCTTTGGTTTCCGCTGCGGATTTTTAGGTCTTTTGCATATGGAAATTATTCAGGAAAGACTGGAAAGAGAATATAATTTAGACCTTGTAACCACCGCGCCAAGCGTTGAATATAAGTTTGTTTTATCCACAGGGGAAACAATTACGGTGGACAACCCCACCAACTACCCCGACCCTGCAATTATTGTTGACGCTTTAGAACCTGTTGCAGATGTGCATATCTATTCGCCGAGTGATTACGTAGGTACAATTATGCAACTTTGTGAAGAACGCCGCGGTGTTTATACCGATATGAAATATATGGGCGACCGCGTGGATATACATTATATTTTGCCTATGGGCGAGATTGTTTATGACTTTTTTGACGCTTTAAAATCACGTACAAAAGGTTATGCAAGTTACGATTACGAAATGAAGGGCTATGAAAAATCAAAACTTGTTAAACTTGATGTTTTACTTGCGGGCGATATGGTAGATGCCCTTTCGTTTATAGTCCATAGTGATAATTCTTACACAAGGGCGCGTAAAATTGCAGAAAAATTAAAGGAATTTATACCCCGTCAACTTTTTGAAGTGCCTGTTCAGGTTGCGGTTTCGGGCAAGGTTATTGCGCGTGAAACGGTTAAGGCTATGAGAAAAGATGTACTTGCAAAATGTTACGGCGGTGATATTACCCGTAAGAAAAAACTTCTTGAAAAACAAAAGGAAGGTAAAAAGAGAATGCGCCGCTTAGGTAGTGTTGAAGTGCCACAGGAGGCATTTATGGCAGTACTTAAATTGGACGAATAGGTG
>JAZSDM010000132.1:0-19755 GCA_045531145.1 Acutalibacteraceae bacterium
CTGCAGATGATACTCGCCGATACTTTCAAAGAAATTGAGGATATCAGCAATCTGCGAGAGATAACCAACGCACAACTCAGGAGAGTAATAGACAGAATTGAGGTAGACCACAACGGAAACGTTGAGGTCTTCCTCAAACTCTTCCGAGAACTCGGCATAGACGAAACCGTTCCCATTTGTAACGACTGCACACAAAGACGTGACTGAGAGACTTTGCCACGATAATCCGCAACTTTACAAAGAAGTTAAGACTGTGCTTGAAAAAAACAAGAAAGAAAGACATATCCGCGGCGGAATGGCTACAAAACGCAAATATAAAGGTATAAAAAATAATGTTTAAGCCGAGCTTAAACATTATTTTTCTTGCTGCCTTTAAAAATGAATGTTAAACTGAATTGGGGCAATATAATTTTGCTGACGATATTTTTTCGACAAAAAGTGTTGACAAACCGTTTTTGCGGTGTTATAATACAAAAAATTAGTTTAAAAGCTTTGACGAAGACGGTTTTGAACGGCTGTTTTTAGAGAGTCGGCGGGTGGTGTAAGCCGATAGCAAGTGTTCATAAATAACCTATCACTTCCGAGCCGGAGGGCTGAAAACTTTAAATGTTAGTAGGTTTTCCCGTGATTGCTGCGTAAAGGCATAAGAATTGTTGGATTCTGAGTGGCAGTTTTACTGCAATTTGAGTGGTACCGCGAGTGTTAATTACACACCCGTCTCAAAGATTGAGATGGGTGTTTTTTATTTTTTATGAAAGGGAGTATACTGATGACTACCAACACAGCAAAACAACAACTTATGGAGATTGCTTCGCGAATTAAAGAAATGCGCGAAATTATGGGTTGGTCTACTGAGGAAATGGCACAAAAAACCCAAGTGAGCGAACAAGACTATATTAAATATGAAGCCGCCGAAGCGGATATTCCCTTTAGCTTTATACATAAATGTGCTTTGGAATTTGGGGTAGAACTTACCGAATTTTTAGAGGGGCATAATGCCGCACGTCTTTCGGGTTACACTGTTACCCGCAAAGGTCAGGGACTTCAAACCGCAAAGGAAGACGGTATTGATATTAAAAACCTTGCACCAAAATTCAGGGATAAAATTGCTGAGCCTTATTGGGTTAGATACGAATATTCTGCTGCACAGCAAAATAAGCCTATTCATTTAGCAACCCACTCCGGTCAGGAATTTGACCTTGTTATGAGTGGTACTTTAAAGGTTCAGATTGGTAACCATACCGAAATTTTGCATGAGGGTGACAGTATTTATTACGACTCCTCAAGACCTCACGGTATGATTGCGGTTGACGGTAAGGACTGTGTGTTCTGCGCGGTAGTTTTACCGGGAGAGAGCACTAAAGAAGAGGTTGTCCGCAAGAGTATTGCAACTGCTAAAAAGTCAGAAACTTTGGTTTGTGAAAAGTTTGTTGAAACAACCGAAGACGAAAACGGCGCTTTGCAAAATATTAAGTTTAAAAATACCGATACCTTTAATTTCGGTTTTGATATTGTTGACGGTATTGCCGAAAAATACCCCGAAAAACTTGCAATGCTTCACCTTGATGTTAACAAGACCGAGCGCCGCTTTACCTTTAGGGATATTAAACGCGCATCTAACCAGGTTGCCAATTACTTTACTTCTTTGGGAATTAAGAAGGGCGATAAGGTAATGTTAGTGCTTAAGCGCCATTATCAATTCTGGTTCTGTATGGTGGCTCTTCATAAAATCGGGGCTGTTGCAATCCCTGCAACAAACCAACTTAAAGAACACGATTTTGAATACCGTTTTAATTCTGCGGGTGTTAAAGCACTTGTTTGTACTGCTGATGGGGATACTTCGGTAATAGCTCAAAATGCCGCTAAAAAATGTCCTCAGGTAGAAAAACTTATTATGGTTGGCGGCAAACGTGACGGTTGGCACGATTTTGACAGCGAATATCCGCTTTACAGTGCGCATTATTACAGAAACGAAGAAACTTCTTGCGGTGACGATACTGCCCTTATGTTCTTTACATCGGGCACAACAGGAAATCCGAAAATGGCAGCGCACAAGCACACATACGCTTTAGGACATTTTGTAACCGCAAAATACTGGCATTGTTGCGAACGCGACGGTTTGCACCTCACCATTTCGGATACGGGTTGGGGTAAATCGCTTTGGGGTAAACTTTACGGTCAGTGGCTTTGCGAAGGTGCAGTATTCGTTTACGACTTTGACCGTTTTGACGAAAATGATATCTTGCCGATGTTCGCTAAGTATAAAATTACTACTTTCTGCGCTCCGCCTACAATGCTCAGAATGTTGATACGCGGCGACCTTTCAAAGTTTGACCTTTCTTCAATTCATCATATGACAACCGCTGGCGAAGCGCTTAACCCCGAAGTGTTCAAGCAATTCAAGGCAGCAACAGGCCTTGAAATAATGGAAGGCTT
The DNA here is from genome assembly GCA_045531145.1 of Acutalibacteraceae bacterium. Taxonomy (GTDB): domain Bacteria; phylum Bacillota; class Clostridia; order Oscillospirales; family Acutalibacteraceae; genus UBA737. The sequence goes on from JAZSDM010000132.1 coordinate 2,437, forward strand.
TGGTCAGACCGAAACCACCCTTGCTATTGCAAACCTTTACGGAACTAAACCAAAAATTGGCGCTATGGGTAAGGCTTCACCCCAGTTTGATATCGACATTGTTGACCCTGACGGCAACCCCGTTGCAGACGGTGAAACAGGTGAAATTGTTATCCATACCGATAAAGAAATACCTTGTGGGCTATTTAAGGAATATTATCTTGACGATGAAAAAACAAATGACGCTTGGTATGACGGTATGTATCACACAGGCGATACCGCTTGGCGTGACGAGGACGGATATTTCTGGTATGTAAGCCGTATAGACGATGTTATCAAGTCTTCGGGTTACCGTATCGGACCGTTTGAAATTGAAAGTGTTATAATGGAATTACCTTATGTTGTTGAATGCGGTGTTTCTGCCGAGCCTGACGATATAAGAGGTCAGGTTGTTAAGGCAAGTATTGTACTTACCAAGGGAACCGAAGGTACAGAGGAACTTAAAAAAGAAATACAAAATTACGTTAAAACACATACCGCTCCTTATAAATATCCACGAGTTATTGTCTTCCGTGACGAATTGCCAAAAACCATAAGCGGAAAAATCCAAAGAAATAAACTTTAATTGTTGACAATTTCCATTTGTTATGATATAATACACCGTACAAAAGCGTTGACGAAGAGTGCGTAATTTTGCGTATACTAAGAGAAATGGCGGTTGGTGTAAGCCATTTATACGGTTTTACGTCTGTAACTTCTGAGCTGAGGGGAAGAAAGCGAAAGTTAGTAGAACCCCTTCGTGATTGCTGCGTAAAGGCATAGGAATTGTTGGATTCCAAGAGTGGCAGTATTAACTGCAATTTGAGTGGTACCGCGGGTATATTGAGAAAATCAATGCTCGTCTCAAAGTCATAACTTTGGGACGGGTTTTTATTTTATTTCGTCCCATCATTCTGACGGAGGAAAGAAAAAAATGGAACAAATTAAGGAACTAGACTTTAAAATTAAAGAGATTGCAGGGCGTATTAAAGAACTGCGTGAAATCGAAAATTTAACAGTCAGTGAAATGGCGCAAAAAACAGGTGTAACCGAAGAGGAATACATCGCTTGCGAAAACGGTGAAAGTGACCTTCACTTTGCCTTTATTTACCGTTGCGCAAATGCGTTTAATGTCGATGTTACCGATATTATCGAGGGTTATAGCCCCCGACTTCGTTCTTATACCGTAACAAGAAGAGGCGAAGGTCAGCGTATTGAAAAGGCGCACGGGATGACATATTACAACTTGGCTTCTGCTTTTAGAAACCGTATTGCAGAGCCGCTTTATGTAAAAAGCGTTTACGACCCCGAAGCGCAAAACAAACCGATTGAATGTACAACCCACTCAGGTCAGGAATGTGACCTTATAATTTCCGGTCACTTAAAGGTTCAAGTAGGTGACCATGCTGAAATTTTAGGACCTGGGGACAGTATTTATTTTGACAGTAATACTCCTCACGGTATGATTGCGGTTGAGGGTGAAGACTGTACTTTCTATGCGATAGTACTTAATCCTACAGGTGAACCGATTCCTGAACTTACCCCTGAGAAGACTATCAGTACTCAGGTTTCTAAGCGTCTTCGCAAAGACAAGAGCGAACGCATTTACAGTAGGTTTATTGATACTGCCGAGGATGAAAACGGCACACCTACTAAGGTTGAATTTAAAAATACTGACAAGTTTAATTTTGCCTTTGATTTGGTTGACGAATTAGCCAAAAAAGACCCCGAAAAACTTGCGTTGTTACATATTTCAAAGGACGGTACCGAACGCCGCATAACCTTTACAGATGTTAAAAAGGCATCTGCTAAATGCGCTAACTACTTTAAGTCGTTAGGCATTAAAAAGGGCGATAGGGTAATGCTTGTCCTCAAACGCCATTACCAATTCTGGTATGCGATGATTGGTCTTAACAAGTTGGGTGCTATTGCAATCCCTGCAACCAATCAGTTGCAAGAGCACGATTTTGAATACCGCTTCAAATCTGCAGGTATAAGCGCTATTATCTGTACTGCTGACGGGGATACTGCAAATCAGGTTGATATTGCGGCTAAAAATTGCCCCGAACTCAAGCACAAGATGATTGTTAACGGATCGCGTGACGGTTGGCGTAATTTTGATGAGGAATACGAACTTTATTCAACTCATTTTGACCGCACTGAAGATTCACCCTGCGGTGAAGATTTAATGCTTATGTACTTTACTTCGGGTACAAGCGGTTATCCCAAAATTGCGGCACACAATTATAAATATCCGTTAGGTCATTTCCATACTGCAAAATATTGGCACGATGTTGACCCCGACGGTTTGCACTTTACAATTTCGGACACAGGCTGGGCAAAGGCAATGTGGGGTAAACTTTACGGTCAGTGGCTAGCAGAAGCTGCAACCTTTGTATATGATTTTGACCGTTTTGACGCGGCAGATATTTTGCCGATGTTTGCAAAATATAACATAACTACCTTCTGCGCACCGCCTACAATGCTTAGAATGATGGTGAAACAGGATATCTCAAAATATGATTTATCATCGGTTAAGCATATGACAACAGCGGGCGAAGCGCTTAATCCCGAAGTTTACCGCCAGTTTGAAAAGGCTACGGGACTTCAGATTCTTGAAGGCTTCGGTCAAACCGAAAGTACAATGATTATAGGTAATATGATAGGCACTTCTCACAAAATCGGCTCTATGGGTAAACCTGCTCCGATTTATGATGTTAGCATAGTAGATCCCGACGGTAATCCCGTTGATGTTGGTGAAACAGGCGAAATTGTTATTAATATTAAAAACGGTTTGCCTTGCGGCCTTGCTGTTGGATATTACGGTGACAAGGAAAAGACCGATGAAACATGGCATGACGGTTTTTATCACACAGGCGATACTGCTTGGCGCGATGAGGACGGCTTCTATTGGTATGTGGGCAGAATTGATGACGTTATTAAGTCTTCCGGTTACCGTATAGGACCGTTCGAAATCGAAAGCGTTATTATGGAACTTCCCTATGTACTTGAATGCGGTGTTTCTGCCGCGCCTGATGATGTAAGAGGTCAGGTTGTTAAGGCAAGCATAGTACTTGTAAACGGTACTGAACCCACCGAAGAATTAAAGAAAGAAATTCAAACCTATGTTAAGGATAGAACCGCGCCTTACAAATACCCGAGAATTGTGGTATTCCGTGACAGTTTACCAAAAACTACAAGCGGTAAAATCCAGAGAAATAAATTATGATTTATAAAAGAATAACACTATTATGCGGGCATTATGGCAGCGGAAAAACCAATATTGCAGTGAATATGGCTTATGACCTTAAAAAGCAATACGAAAAAGTGGTTATTGCCGATTTGGATATTGTAAACCCATATTTCAGAACAAAGGACAGCGCGGGCGAATTTGAAGATTTAGGTATTCGTCTTATCTGCTCCGAATATGCGGGAAGTAATGTTGATATTCCTGCAATGCCCCAGCAGATGTATTCATTGACCGATAATAAAGACCAGATGGCAATAATTGACGTTGGCGGTGACGACCGCGGTGCTTTAGCGCTTGGCCGAATCGCCCCGTCTATTATAGAGGAAAATGATTACGAAATGATTTTTGTAATCAACTGCTACCGCCCACTAACCAGGGATGCAAAGTCTACTATCGAAGTAATGAAAGAAATTGAAGATGCGGCAAAGATAAAATTTACCGCCATTATTAACAACTCGAATTTAGGGGAAGAAACAACAAAGCAAGATATTTTAGATTCAATAAATTATGCTGATGAGGTTTCAAAACTTACAGGATTACCTATTAAGTGTACCGCAGTTGACAGTAGAATTTATGATGATATAATAAGTATTGTACCAAATGCTTTTCCTATTAAATTACAGAATAAAATCAATTGACATAAGGAGTGATATAAATGGCTAAATTGACATTTAAAACCGATAAGTGTAAGGGCTGCGGACTTTGTGTGGACGTTTGTCCTAAAAAAGTTTTAGCACTTGCTACTGATAAGATTAATATTAAGGGACATCATCCGGTAGAAGCAGTAAATATGGATGATTGTATTGCTTGCGCATTCTGCGCTACTATGTGTCCTGATTGCATAATCACAGTTGAAAGATAAAAGTTCAGTAAAATTGCCCACAGCACCGTTTTTGTTCGGGGCAGTACTTTTTGTACGGCACCACTCACTTCAAACGGCACTGCGAACAATTTTCTTTGAACTTACAGTGTGTCTTTTATGAATAGAAAGGATTGATTTTAAAAATGGCAGATAAAGTTTTAATGAAAGGTAACGAAGCTATTGCTGAGGCTGCTATTATTGCAGGTTGCCGTCACTATTTCGGTTATCCTATTACACCCCAAACCGAAATTGCGGCTTATATGGCAAAAAGAATGCCCAAAATAGGCGGATGCTTCTTACAAGCGGAAAGCGAAGTTGCCGCTATTAATATGGTTTACGGTGTTGCTTCTACAGGTTACAGAGTAATGACCTCTTCTTCAAGCCCCGGAATTTCTTTAAAGGGCGAAGGTCTTTCATACCTTGCAGGCGCAGATTTACCTTCACTTGTAGTAAACGTACAAAGAGGCGGCCCCGGACTTGGCGGTATTCAGCCTTCTCAGTCGGATTATTATCAGGCTACTAAAGCGGGCGGTCACGGTGACTTCCGTATGTTAGTTTTAGCACCCGCTTCTGTTCAGGAAATGGCGGATTTAACCGTTAAAGGTTTTGAACTTGCCGATAAATACCGTATGACCTCTATGATTTTGGCAGACGGTACTATGGGTCAGATGATGGAGCCTGTATCACTTGATTATGATATTAAGCCTATGCCTGAAAAGAAATGGGCCACCACAGGTACTAAGATGGAAAGAGAGCACAATATTGTAAACTCCCTTTTCTTACAGCCTGACGAATTGGAAAAATCCAATTTAGAGCGTTTTGAACGTTACAGACAAATCGAAGAAAATGAAGTAATGTATGAAGAATATATGATGGACGATGCTGAAATTTGTATCGCCGCTTTCGGTATTGCTTCGCGTGTTGCTAAAAATGCTATTGTAGAAGCGCGCAAAAAGGGAATAAAAGTTGGTATGATAAGACCGATTACCTTATGGCCATTCCCCAACAAGCCTTTTGAAAAGGCTTCTGAAAAAGTTCACACATTTATTTCGGTTGAACTTTCAATGGGTCAGATGATTGATGATGTTAAACTTGCTACTAAATGCCGTGGCGAATATGTACTTTGTAACCGTGTTGGCGGTATGATTCCGTCCCCCGAAGAAGTGCTTGACGCTATCGAGAAGGCTAATAAAAACGGAGGTGCAAAATAATGGTTGTATTTGAAAAACCCCATGCTTTAAGGGATGTACCTATGCACTACTGCCCAGGTTGTACACACGGTATAGTTCACCGCCTTGTAGCAGAAGTTATGGACGAATTGGGTATTGAAGGTAAAACCGTTGGTATTGCTCCTGTTGGTTGCTCTGTTATGGCTTATAACTACTTTAATTGCGATATGATTGAAGCGGCTCACGGCCGTGCCCCCGCAATTGCTACAGGTGTTAAACGCGCTTTACCTGAAAATATTGTATTTACATATCAAGGTGACGGTGACTTGGCTTCAATCGGTATGGCTGAAACTGTTCACGCCGCTGCCAGAAATGAAAATATTACAGTTATCTTTATTAATAACGCAATTTACGGTATGACAGGCGGTCAGATGGCTCCTACATCACTCCCCGGTCAAATTACCCAAACTTCACCTTACGGCAGAGATACCGACCATTGCGGTTTCCCGATTAAAGTTTGCGAAATGCTTTCACAGATTGACGGCGCTGAGTACTTGGAAAGAGTTGCCGTAAACAATGTTAAAAATGTAAAGAATGCTAAAAAAGCAATTAAAAAGGCTTTCGAAAATCAAATAAACGGTAAAGGTTTCTCACTTGTTGAGGTTGTTTCAAGTTGTCCTACCAACTGGGGACTTACTCCCAAAAAGGCGCTTGAATGGATTGACGAGAAAATGATTCCTTACTATCCGTTAGGCGTTTATAAAGACCGCAGTTTGAAGGAGGCAGAATAATGGCTACTAAACAGTATTTATTTGCAGGTTTCGGCGGTCAGGGTATACTTTTTTCGGGTAAATTCTTGGCTTATAAAGGTCTTACCGAAGGCAAACAGGTAAGTTGGCTTCCGTCTTACGGTCCTGAAATGCGCGGCGGTACCGCTAGCTGCAGTGTTATCTTAAGTGATACTCCCGTTGGCTCACCTATAGTATCAAAACCCGATGTTTTGGTTGCAATGAATCTTCCTTCACTTGATAAGTACGAAGATTCAGTAGTACCAGGCGGTGTTATTTTTGTTGATTCTTCACTTATTGAACGCAAAGTAAAAAGAACAGATGTTACCGTTCATTATATCCCTGCAACAACTCTTGCAGGCAAAAACGGTATGCCTACTTTGGCTAATATGATTATTGTTGGCAAAATTCTCAAGGAATTTGATGAATTTAATGAAGACGGTGTCAAAGCCGCACTTTCAAAGGTTATTTCTGCAAAGCGTGCTGATATGTTAGAAGTTAACCTTAAAGCTATGCAAATAGGTTCCGAAAATTAGGAGGCTTTAAAAATGGAAATTAAAATCACTAAAACCACTTGTCCTAAAGAGAAGCCTGACAGCAGCGTTTTAGGCTTTGGTAAATATTTTACAGACCATATGTTTTTTATGGATTGGAACAGTGAAACAGGCTGGACAAATGCCAGAATAGTTCCTTTTGAAAATATTTCTTTGCATCCCGCTTCTACAGTTTTGCACTACGGCTCTGAAATATTTGAAGGTTTAAAGGCTTACCGCACTAAAGACGGTAAAGTTCAGCTTTTCAGACCAATTGAGAATATCCGCCGTATGAACCGTTCGGCAGACCGTCTTTGTCTTCCCGAAATTCCCGAAGATTTGGCTTTAGAAGTGCTTGAAACCTTTGTAGAACTTGAAAAGGATTGGACACCTTCGGCAGAGGGTACATCCCTTTATCTTCGCCCCTTTATGTACGGTAACGATGAAACATTAGGTGTTCACGCAGTTCACAATGCAACCTATTGTATAATCGCTTCTCCTGTTGGCAGTTACTATGCCGAGGGTATTAACCCTGTTAAAATTATGATTGAAGACCAGGATGTTCGCGCGGTAAGAGGCGGTACAGGTTACGCAAAATGCGGCGGTAACTATGCTGCAAGTAACCGTGCAGGCGAACGCGCCGCTAAGCAGGGATATTCTCAAGTTCTTTGGCTTGACGGTGTTGAACGCAAATACATCGAAGAAGTTGGCGCTATGAACGTTATGTTCAAGATAAACGGTGAAGTTGTTACACCTATGTTATCAGGTTCAATTCTCCCTGGTATTACCCGTATGTCTTGTATTGAAGTGCTTAAAACCAAGGGTTACAATGTTTCTGAAAGACTTTTAAGCATTGACGAATTAGCAGAAGCTCTTGAAAACGGCACACTTGAAGAGGCTTGGGGCTGCGGTACTGCGGCTGTAGTATCTCCCATTGGCGAGCTTTGCTATAAGGGTAAAAAATATCCCGTAAATAACGGTGAAATCGGCCAAGTTACTCAAATGCTTTATGACACCTTAACAGGTATTCAATGGGGCAAAATTGAGGATACATTCGGTTGGACATATCCTATTAAATAATTTTAAGAGGGCGACCATTGGTCGCCCTCTACATTTTTTATACAAATAACCTTGCTAAGAAATTAAATAACATACAAACAACAATACTTATTAAGGTGGGCAGTAGGACGGCAATAGCGGTCCATTTTATACTGCCTGTTTCTTTTTTTATTGTAAGCACCGTTGTGGAGCAAGGCCAATGCAAAAGTGAAAACAGTATTACCGAAACCGCGGTTATAAAACTCCAACCGTTAGCAACAAATAAATCATATAACGCCGAAACGGATGAAAGTTCGGTTAAACTGCCTGTTTGCATATATGCCATTATTATAATAGGAATTACAATTTCGTTAGCAGGGAAACCTAAAATAAAAGCAATTAGAATAACACCGTCAAGCCCCATCAGACGCGCGAACGGGTCTAAAAATGAAGTAGAGTAATTTAAAAGTGAAATATCGTTTATATGGATATTTGCCATTAACCATATTATAAGTCCTGCGGGAGCGGCAACCGAGATTGCTCTGCCTAAAACAAACAAAGTTCTGTCAAAAATTGAACGAACAATAACCTTGCAAATCTGAGGGCTTCTGTATGGCGGTAATTCTAAAGTGTATGATGACGGACTGCCTTTTAAAACGGTAACTGATAATATTTTTGTTACCAGAAATGTCATACAAAGCCCAAAAATTATAACAAGCGTAAGGGTGATGGCTGAAAAAACGGAAGAATAAATACCGCTACCCAAACAAAAGAACATTGTTATTATTGTAATAATGGTGGGGAATCTGCCGTTACAAGGGACAAAGTTGTTGGTTAAAATCGCAAGTAAACGCTCGCGCGGAGAATCTATAATTCTACAACCCGAAACCCCCACAGCGTTACAACCAAAACCCATACAAATTGTTAGCGCTTGTTTTCCGCAAGCGTTACATTTTTTAAAGGGTTTATCAAGGTTGTAGGCAATTCTTGGCAGGTATCCCGAATCTTCAAGTAATGTAAAAAGCGGAAAGAAAATCGCCATTGGCGGTAGCATTACGCTTACCACCCAAGCGAGTGTCCGCCATATACCCGAAATCAAAATATCCTGCAGCCAAAGGGGAGTGCTGATTAATTGCAAAAACGATAATATTAAGTCGCCTAAATAAAACAAAAAGTTGGAAAGTATGGCGGACGGATAGTTTGCACCGCTTATTGTAATCCAAAAAATCAGCGCAAAAAGAATTATCATAACCGGAAAACCAAAGGTTTTACTTGTAAGCAGGCGGTCTATTTTACGGTCAAAAGAGTCACTTTGTTTATTGGTGTATGTAACAACACCTTTTAAAATATCTTCGGCAGATTTTATAACCCGAGAAACTAAAATATCTTTTAATTCGTTATCCGAAATTCCGTGTTCTTTTAAGTAATTGGTTGCTTTTTTAATTGACGCTTTAATATCTTCATCTTCGAAAAAAGGCTCACCTAAAAAGTTTTTGATTTCTTTGGAAAGTAAAAAATCGGTTTCCAAAAGTTTTAGCGCTAACCAACGGGGATTAAGTTTACCGTTTAATTTTTCTTTTAAATTATGTTCTGAAAGGGAAATTGCATTTTCTATTATATCGGGATATTTTACTGTGAAAGAATTTTTGGTCTCAGGGTTGTCTAAAACTTTATCAAGGGTTGAAAGCAGATTTTTAATACTTTTTTTACTGCGTGCTACTGTTCCCACAACGGGAACTCCAAGCCTTTGGGAGAGCAATTGTAAATTAATTTTAATTTTTTTCCGTTTGGCTTCGTCAAGCAAATTTACGCAAACAATGACGTTTTTTGTAATTTCCATAGTCTGCAAAACAAGGTTTAAATTCCGTTCCAAACAGGTGGCATCGCAAACAACTATTACGGCTTTGGGTTTTGAAAAGCACAAATAATTTCTTGCAACCTCTTCTTCGAAAGAGTGCGCCATTAACGAATATGTTCCAGGGATATCAACAAATTTATAATAGTGTTTTTCACTTTTACAGTAACCCTTTGCGGTGCTTACGGTTTTGCCTGTCCAGTTGCCTGTGTGCTGATTCATTCCCGTAAGGGCGTTAAAAATTGTGCTTTTCCCAACGTTTGGATTACCTGCAATTGCTATGGTTATACTGTTTTGAGGTGGTTTTTCTGTTTTCACACTGTCACATCCTTAATAAGTATTTTTTCGCAGTCTTCTTGTCGCAGCGCTATAACGGCGCCTCTTATTAAAAATGCTTTAGGGTCACCTAATGGACTTTTGCCCACACACATAACTTGGGTGCCTTGTGTAAGACCTAAATCTAAAAGGCGTCTTCGCATACTGCCGTCTATTAATATCTCGTCAATCAGGCATTTTTGACCCGACTGTAATTCAAAAAGATTTCTCATAAAAATTCTCCTATTCACTCTATACTATTCTTTAAAACACAGTTTGTCATAAAAGAAAGTATGGTTGCATATTAATTTACAAAGAAAAGTTAATTCAAAACGGAGGAAAAGTTATGAGTAATGCCAGTATATATAAGGATATTGCCGAACGGACCGGCGGAGATATTTATATAGGTGTAGTAGGACCTGTAAGAACGGGGAAGTCTACCTTTATAAAACAATTTATGGATAAATTGGTTCTTCCTAATATGGCGGAAGAATATCAAAAAGAGCGCGCCAATGATGAATTACCGCAATCTTCCTCCGGCAGAACGATAATGACTACCGAGCCTAAATTTATTCCCGAAAAGTCGGCGGAAATTTGTATCGAAGGTTCGGCTAAGATGAATGTGCGCCTTATTGACTGTGTAGGTTATATTGTGCCGAGCGCTTTGGGTTATATAGAAGGTGATCAACCGCGAATGGTTATGACACCTTGGTTTAAAGAATCTGTGCCCTTTAATATGGCGGCAGAGATTGGTACCCAAAAGGTTATTAATGAACATTCTACAATAGGTCTTGTTATCACTACCGACGGCAGTATAAGCGATATTCCGCGAGAAGAATATGCCGAAGCGGAAGAAAGGGTTATTGACGAATTAAAGTCAATAAATAAGCCGTTTATAGTGCTTTTAAACTGTATGTATCCCGAATCATTAGAGGCAAAAACCACTGCCGAAGAATTATCAAAAAAATACGGCATGCCCGTAACCCCGATTAACTGTTTGGAACTTGATGTTGAGGATATTAAAGGAATTTTGTCACGGATTTTGTTTGAGTTTCCTGTAAAAGAAATCAATGTTTGTTTCCCGCGTTGGATAAACACTTTACCGATTGAACATCCGCTTAGAACAGAAATTACTGACAGAATAAAGGAATCGGCTAAAAATGTAAAACATATTAGGGATATTTCTTCTTTTGAAGATTGTTTTAAACAGAGCGAAAGCGTGGATAACGCTATTATAGACAATATTAATTTGGGTGCAGGAAGTGCCTGGGTTACCATTAATATTAAACCCGCGCTTTTCTATAAAATTTTAGCCGAAACCACAGGTCTTGCTATAAATGACGAGCAGGAACTGATGGAAAATATAAAAGAATTAGCATCTATGAAAAAGGAATATCAAAAGGTGAAAGGCGCTTTGGATGAGGTTGAGGCAACGGGATACGGAATTATAATGCCTGATATTGAGGAATTGGCGCTTGAAGAACCCGAAATCGTAAAGCAGGGCGGACGCTACGGCGTAAGACTTCGCGCGTCAGCGCCGTCAATACATCTGATGAAAGCAAATATTACTACCGAAGTAAGTCCCATTGTGGGAAGTGAAAAGCAGTCTGAAGATTTGGTGATGTATTTGCTTAGCGGTTTCGAAGAAGACCCTGTTAAAATTTGGGATTCCAATATTTTCGGAAAATCCTTGCACGAACTTGTAAATGAAGGACTTCATACCAAACTTGCAAGAATGCCCATGGATGCGAGAATGCGTGTTCAAGAAACGGTAGAAAGGGTTATAAACGAGGGTTGTAACGGCTTAGTTTGTATATTGCTTTAAAATATTTAAAATTTTTCAAAAAAGTGCTTGACAAACGTTAAACGGTGTGGTATTATAGCAAAGTCGTCTGAGGACGACGCACAGTTGGTGTTGATTGCGGCGAGGGTCCACCCGTTCCCATACCGAACACGGAAGTTAAGCTCGCTTGCGCCGAAGATACTTGGCGGGAGGCTGCCCGGGAAAATAGGTAGATGCCAACACAAAGAGATGTAACTCAGGTTACATCTCTTTTTTCATATATTGAAAAATAGTTATAAATATGTTAGAATGTGTCACAGGAGTGAGGGAAATGAGTGAACGCACTATTGCCGCTATTGCCACACCTTTGGGTGAGGGTTCGATAGGGGTTATAAGAATATCGGGCGACAAGGCTATTGAAATTGCCGATAAGGTCTTTTTTGCCTTTTCGGGAAAGCCGTTATGTCAGTTGAACGGTTATTCCGCCGCCTACGGCGAAATCAGGGATGACGGCGCTGTGCTTGACGATGCAGTAGCGCTTATTTTCCGCGCGCCTAAAAGTTACACCGGCGAAGATGTTGTTGAAATTTCTATCCACGGCGGCAGACTTATGTTAAAGGCGGTTTTGCGTGCCATTTTGCAAAACGGCGCTTTTTTGGCAGAAGCGGGCGAATTTACCAAACGCGCCTTTTTAAACGGTAAACTTGATTTAACCAAAGCCGAAAGTGTTATGGGGCTTATCAGTGCCAGAAGTGAATCGGAGTTAAGACTTTCGCGTGCGGCGCACATAGGCGGTGTGGCACAAAAGATTGATAAAATTGAAAGTGATTTAGTATCGGCTGACGCTTCTATTGCGGCTTTTTCGGACTATCCTGACGAAGATATTGAAGGACTTGATTACGATAATTTCTTGCGGATGTTAACTTCTGCTAAAGCAGAAATTGAAAATATGCTTTCTACCTATGATGCAGGCAGAATTTTGCGTGAGGGCATTGATACCGTAATAGTTGGTAAACCAAATGTAGGAAAATCTACTTTGATGAATATGCTAAGCGGTGCTGAGCGTTCAATTGTTACCGATGTTGCAGGAACTACACGTGATGTTATTGAGGACACTGTAACAGTAGGGGATATTACTCTTCGCCTTGCTGATACGGCAGGTATCCATAATACAGATGATACTGTTGAAAGTATTGGCGTTGAGCGCGCTAAAGAGCGTATCGACTCTGCCGAATTGGTACTTGCGGTGTTTGACGGTACTATGGCGCTTGATAAAGATGATTTGGATTTAATACAAGGCATAAAAAATAAAAACACAATTATAATTATAAACAAAACTGATTTAGAAAGTAAAATTGATACCACGGTCTTTAAAGGTTTTAGAATTGTTGAAATTTCTGCAAAATTAAAGACAGGATATGAAAAATTAGCCGAAGAGATAGCCAATATTTCGGGAACGGCAAATTTAAGTCCCGATAGTGCGGTGCTTATAGGCGAACGCCAACGCGCTTGTGCTGAAAGGGCGCTTGACGGTGTTAACGAAGCAATTGCCGCGTTGGAGTGCGGACAAACTATGGACGCTGTAGGTGTTTGTGTTGATGATGCTTTAGCTGCTTTATTTGAACTCACAGGTAAGCGCGCTACAAACGAAGTGACCGATGAAATTTTCCGCAAATTCTGTGTTGGCAAATAAATAGGTATATTAAAACAGCCGATTTTTCGGCTGTTTTTTTTGCTTTTTCGAGAATAAATTATTAAAAAATTGTTAATAGTCAGGGAAAGTCAAAGAAAATTTCGAAAAACTATTGACAAATGAGAAAACATAAGATAAAATAGAGAACGTTAACGAAAGTCAGGAAAAGTCAAACAGAAATTTCATCAATGTAATAAATTTCGAAAAAGATATGGAGGATTGATTTCGTGGCAGAAACAGAAGTAAAGCAGGAAGAAACTACTGCTGAAAAAACAAAACCCGAAAAAAAGAAAAACAAAAAAGATTTAGAAATTGAAAACTTAAAAGAGCAGTTAGAACAAAAGAACGATTTACTTTTGCGCACTGCTGCTGAGTTTGATAATTTCAAAAAACGTACCGAACGCGAAAAAACAACGGTTGCAGAATTTGCAAAAGCGGGTTTAATTAAACAACTTTTGCCGATACTTGATAATATCGACCGTGCTGCCGCTACAGACAAGGAAACTCCCGATTATATCAAGGGAATTGAAATGATTGTAAAGCAGTTTGAGGGTATTGCTGCAAATTTAGGTATTACCGAAGTTGCCGCAGTAGGAGATACATTTAATCCCGAATTGCACGAAGCAGTAATGCACATTGAGGACGAAAGCCTCTCTGAAAATGTTATTGCCGAAGTTTTGCAAAAGGGTTATAAAATAGGCGATACGGTTATCCGCGCCGCTATGGTTAAAGTAGCAAACTAAAATTTGATTAATTAATTTAAGGAGAATTATTATGGGAAAAATTATTGGTATTGACTTAGGTACAACTAACTCTTGCGTAGCAGTTATGGAAGGCGGCGAGCCTGTTGTAATTGCTAACGCTGAAGGTGGAAGAACAACCCCGTCGGTTGTAGCTTTTTCTAAAACAGGTGAAAGAATGGTAGGTCAGGTTGCAAAGCGTCAGGCTATTACCAACCCCGACAGAACTATAAGCTCTATCAAACGTGATATGGGTACTTCCAACACAGTTGAAATTGACGGTAAAAAATATACACCTCAAGAAATTTCAGCAATTATTTTGCAGAAATTAAAGGCTGATGCCGAAAGCTATTTAGGCACAACCGTTACAGAAGCAGTTATTACAGTTCCTGCTTACTTTACCGATGCTCAACGTCAGGCAACTAAGGATGCAGGTAAAATTGCAGGTCTTGAAGTTAAGAGAATTATAAACGAACCTACCGCTGCTGCGTTGGCTTACAGCATTGATAAGGAAGACGACCAAAAGGTTATGGTTTATGACCTTGGCGGCGGTACTTTCGACGTATCAATCATCGAAATGGGCGACGGTGTTCAAGAAGTTCTTGCAACTGCAGGTAACAACAAGCTCGGCGGTGACGACTTTGACAAGCGCGTTATGGATTATATCGTAGCTACATTTAAAGCAGAGCAGGGCATTGACCTTACAAATGATAAAATGGCTATGCAACGTGTTAAAGAGGCTGCTGAAAAGGCTAAAATTGACCTTTCTGGTATGACCACTACAGATATTAATCTTCCCTTTATTACTGCCGATTCCACAGGTCCTAAGCACTTTGAAACAACCTTGACCCGTGCTAAGTTCAACGAACTTACCGCAGATTTGGTTGAAGCTACAATGGCTCCTGTTCGTCAGGCACTTTCCGACTCGGGACTCGAAAAGAGCGAAATCAACAAGGTGCTTATGGTTGGCGGTTCTTCGAGAATCCCAGCTGTACAAGAAGCAGTTAAAAACTTTATGGGCAAAGAACCCTTTAAGGGCATCAACCCCGACGAATGTGTAGCACTTGGTGCATCATTGCAAGCAGGTGTACTTGGCGGCGACGTTAAGGGTCTTTTACTTCTTGACGTTACACCGTTATCCCTCGGTATTGAAACCATGGGCGGCGTTTCTACAAAGGTTATTGACAGAAACACAACCATTCCTGCTAAGAAGAGCCAGATTTTCTCTACCGCAGCAGACGGTCAGACTTCGGTTGAAGTACACGTATTACAGGGTGAACGCGAATTTGCTAAGGACAACAAAACCCTTGGCGTGTTCCACCTTGACGGTATAGCATCTGCACCCCGCGGTGTTCCGCAGATTGAAGTAACCTTTGATATCGATGCAAACGGTATTGTTCACGTTTCTGCTAAAGATTTAGGCACAGGTAAAGAAAACGATATTACAATCACTTCTAACACCAATATGTCTAAAGAAGATATCGATAAGGCTGTTAAAGAAGCAGAAGAATATGCAGCAGAAGATAAAAAGCGTCGTGAAGCAGTTGATATTCGCAACAATGCTGACCAGATGATTTACCAGACCGAAAAGACCATAACCGATTTGGGCGATAAGATTACCGAAGAAGAAAAGGGTAAACTTGAAACTGCTAAGGAAGCACTCAAAGAAGCTTTAAAGGGCGAAGATATTGACGCTATTAAAGCAAAACAGGAAGAATTGCAGAAAGAAATTTTCGCACTCAGTGAAAAAATCTATAAGGCTGCTAATCCTCAAGGTACAGAAGGTGCTCCCACAGGTGAAACAGGTAATGCTGACCCCAATGTTTATGAGGCAGATTATACTGATGCAGAGGAAAATAAATAATTCGTAATGCGTAATTCGTAATGCGTAATTAGAGCTTCTTCGCTTAGCGAAGAAGCTCGTACATATATTATAGTAGGAGAATTGTTTTGGCTGATAAAAGAGATTATTATGAGGTCTTGGGTGTAGACAAATCTGTCTCAGAAGATGACCTTAAAAAAGCATATAGAAAAGCCGCAAAAAAATACCATCCTGACTTAAACCCAGGTGATGCTCAGGCTGAAAAATCCTTCAAAGAAGTAAACGAAGCGTATGAAGTTTTATCTGATAAGGAAAAGCGCTCAAGGTACGACCAATTCGGTCATGCGGGGGTTGACCCTAACTTTGGCGCAGGCGGTTACGGCGGCGGTGGATTCGGCGGCGGATTCACGGGTGACTTCGGCGATTTGGGTGATATTTTTTCGTCATTTTTCGGCGGTGGATTTGGCGGCAGTTCCAGACGTTCAAACCCTAATGCTCCAAGACGCGGTAACGATACTGCGGCTTCGGTTACTATTTCATTTGAAGAGGCTGCAAAGGGCTGTACTAAAACAGTTAATGTCACTAAAATTGATAATTGTAAGGACTGTGGCGGCAGCGGTGCGAAAAAGGGTACAACCGCTAAAACTTGTCCCGTTTGTCACGGTAGCGGTCAGGTTGCAGCCACTCAGCGTACACCTTTCGGTGTAATTCAAACCCAACAGGTTTGTAACCACTGTCACGGTAGCGGCAAGATAATTGAAGATCCTTGCGATACTTGTAAAGGTAAAGGAAGAATACGCCATACGGTAGAGCAAACGGTAGAAATTCCTGCAGGTATTGATGATGGTCAGGTTATAAGCCTTCGCGGCGCGGGGGATAGCGGTATTAACGGAGGTCCCAGCGGCGACCTTAGAATTAATGTTAATGTTCGTCCGCATCCCATTTTTGAGCGCGACGGTTATGATGTGTACTGTGAAATTCCCATAACCTTTACCCAAGCGGCTTTAGGCGCGGAAATTACAGTGCCTACACTCGACGGTAAGGTTAAATTTACCATCCACGAGGGTACACAACCGGGGGACGAATTTAAACTTCGCGGTAAGGGTATCCAGCGTTTGCGTTATTCGGGCAGGGGCGACCAATATGTAAAAATTACGGTAGAAGTTCCTAAGAACTTATCAAAAGCACAAAAGGAAAAACTTAAGGATTTCGACAGTGCTACTGATGATAAAAATTACAATAAACGCAAAAGTTTTATGGATAAAGTGAAAGATTTTTTTGATTAAAAAATAAAGCATAATGCAAAAATGAACTGCATTATGGTTTATTTTTATTTTAAAACTTTTTCGATTTCTTTGGGATTGCCTAAAACAAGGATATGTTCTTGGGGTGAAAAAATATATTCTGCACTTGCAAGAGGGAAGACAGTATCATCTTTTTTATAGGCGATGAT
>JAZSDM010000025.1:0-1679 GCA_045531145.1 Acutalibacteraceae bacterium
TGCAGGAATTTGAGAATTTTCTTCTGCTCGTTCTATTGCAGGTTGGAGTAAAGACCAAAAGCTTGCAGCAATCATCACTCCCGAAGCAAAACCAAGCATAGAATTTAATACTTTATGATTAGGCGATGTAAAAAACACAACACTTGCTGCACCTAAAGCAGTTAACAACCAAGTCCCAAGCGTTGCTATCAGCGCCATTATGACAAATGTACCCATATAGCACCTCCTATATTCATTATATTCTTTGAATACATTGAGGTGCATTTATTCTGAGATTCTTCGTTACATTTGGAATGAAAAATCAACTTGATTATACAAATTGGAGTTTATCGAGCACAATTCGTAGGGGCGGATGCCCACATCCGCCCGCAATAAGTTACAGTTAAACTCAAACGGGACGATGTGGGCATCGTCCCCTACAAATAAATCTCCCCGACAAATTATAATTTGAATATCGTACAAGAAATATTTTAGCACTCAATTATTGAAAAGAAAAAATATATATGCTAAAATACCTTGAAATAATTTTAAGGAGTGAATTTATGTATATTCTTAAATTAAATCCTGTATTTAAAGATTACCTTTGGGGTGGCACAAAGCTTCGTGATGAATATGGTTTTGAGTCTAACCTTGAAAAGTTAGCAGAAGGTTGGATGCTTTCTTGCCACAAAGACGGAGAAAATATAATTGCAAATGGTGATTTTTCAGGTAAAACTTTAACTGAGGTAGTTAAAACTAACCCTGATTTTTTAGGCGAAAACGGTAAAAAGTTTGAATACTTTCCGATTCTTATAAAGCTTATTGATGCAAAGCAAAAACTTTCGGTTCAGGTTCATCCCGATGATGAATACGCCCTTAAAGTAGAGGGTGAGTACGGCAAAACTGAAATGTGGTATGTGGTTGACTGCGACGAGGGCGCAAAACTTATATACGGCTTTTTGGAAGATATTTCTAAAGAGGAATTCGAACGTCGTATAAAAGACAATACTTTGACGAATGTTTGCAACTTTGTGCCTGTAAATAAAGGCGATGTGTTCTTTATATCCGCCGGTACGCTTCACGCAATAGGCGAGGGAATATTAATTGCCGAAGTTCAGCAAAATTCCAATACAACTTACAGAGTGTCTGACTATGGAAGACTCGGAGCAGACGGTAAACCCCGTGAATTACATATTGAAAAAGCCTTGGATGTTACCGAATGTAAAAAGCCATCTATTCCGTACGGTCAGGTGGGTGAAGTTACTAAGATAGGTAACAACACAAAAAGGGAACTTGCAAGTTGCGACTTATTTAAAGCTGACATTTTAAATCTTGAAGAAACTTATGAAATTTGCGAAAAAGACAGTTTTATATCGCTTGTTGTGTTAGACGGTGAATTAACTGCCGAATGGCAAGACGGCGAACTTAACGCCAAGAAGGGTGACAGTATTTTCATCCCTGCCAATTTTAAAGTAAATTTAATAGGCAAAGCGCAAATTCTTTGCAGCAGAGTATAAATTAAAGGACTACCGATTATGATATGCACCCCAAAAGTTAGTCACTTTTGGAGGTGCATATTTTTATGGCAAAAAAGGGACAAATACAACAAAAATACTCGACTGAATTCAAAATAAGTGTTATAGTAGATATGCGAGAACACCATTTGAGTTACAGAGAAACAGTAAGAAAATATTTACAAG
>JAZSDM010000138.1:0-6176 GCA_045531145.1 Acutalibacteraceae bacterium
AATGTTGAAGGCGGAATTGAAACCGATATTAAAGGAATTAAAGATTTCTTTAAGCAGTTTGATAAAATAAATGCAGATGTATTAGATTAATATAAAAAGAGAGCCGAAATTTTAAAATTTTGACTCTCTTTTTTGTTTTTATTCGTCGTCTTCTTCGATGTGGTTTTGGCAACTGCAGGAAGGACCGTTTTCAACGTTGCAAGGTCTTGGCGGGAAAAAGTCGTCAATGGGGAATTTGATTTTGCTGAATGTATCGCAAGGCTCTGCGGTAGAACTTCTGCAGGTTTTTTCAGGTACGCAGAAATCGTAAACGGGAATAAGCATTTGAACATTTCTAATTAACTGAACAACGGTAAACAAACCGATTGTAGCGTATACGGTAGGTGTTCCGTTTTGAAGTTCGGTAACAACATTGCCGCCGATTGCTTCGCAAACACATTTTGGAACGCGGCAAACACTTTCGTAACAGTCTCTGATTTCGCCAAGTCGAGCTGTTAGCGGCACGGGGTCAACAGTTTGAACGACACATTTTGGCATATTGTTACTGTGTGTTGTGCCGTTTTGATAATCGCAGTCATCATTTGTTGTGTTGGAGAATGTTTTAACACATCCGTCACTGCCGAAAAGTATTACCTTTTTGCTGAATGTGGCAATACCGTTTATAACCTTGGGGCAGGACTGCGCCGAAGTGTATAAATCGAACGAAAGCAGGAAGAAAAATGTTAAATCACAAGAGAAAAATCCTTTGTTGAAATTTACGGGTTCTACATCAATAAAAACATTAAGTACTTCTGCGCTGCGTAATCTTACGCTTTTGGCGTGGTTGATAAGCGCTTGGGTTTCGGGTAAAAAGAAACAACGCAAATCCTCCAAGCAATCCCTGGCGCAGCAAGAATCATAAACTCTGCCGGCATCAATACAAACCGCTTCGCTTACGTCCAGATCGGTAGGGCAACCGTTTCTTAAATCTGCCATAAAATAGCCTCCTAATTTAATTTAAGTCAGTTTTTTAGCACTAACTTCTATAACATAATATGTTTAATTCAAAAAACGGTGAAAATTTAATATATTGACTTAAACCAATAAAAATTGTAGAATAATGCAAGGTGATTATTTTGGAAAATAAAAATTGGTACAAAAAGGGACTTCGCGACGGTGTGCCGATAGGACTCGGCTATTTCGCGGTTGCTTTTACTTTGGGTATAGTAGCTAAAAAGGCAGGGCTTACTGCAGTGCAAACCTTTTTGGCAACAGCGCTTACAAATGCATCTGCAGGAGGATATGCAGGGTTTACCGCTATTGCCGAAAATGCAGGGTATATTGATATGGCACTTACAATGCTAATTGTTAATGCAAGATATTTGCTTATGTCTGCTGCACTTAGTCAGAAACTTTCACCTAATACACCGCTTAGACACAGAATGCTTGTTGCATTTGATGTTACCGATGAAATATTCGGCATTTCCGTAGCGGTAAGGGGGACACTTAACCCTTGTTATAATTACGGCGCTATGACTGTATCAATACCGTGTTGGGCAATGGGAGCGGCTTTAGGTGTGCTTGTGGGTAATATTTTGCCGCAAAGTCTTGTAAGCGCTTTAAGTGTGGGACTTTACGGAATGTTTTTGGCTATTATTATTCCGCCTGCAAGAAAAAACAAGGTTATTGCAAGCGTTGTTGTAATTTCAATGATTTTAAGTTTTGTATTTACTAAAATACCTTTTGTAAGCGGTCTTTCTTCGGGTATAAGGGTAATTGTTTTAACTGTGGTTATCGCTTTAGCAGCGGCAGTTCTGTTTCCTGTAAAGGAGGAAGAAACAAATGAATAATGTATATATTTACATAGCCGTTATGGCGGTTGTTACATATTTAATAAGGGTGTTACCGCTCACTTTGATTCGCAAAAAAATCACCAATGTAACACTTCGTTCGTTTCTTTATTATGTGCCTTATGTAACCCTTTCGGTTATGACATTTCCCGCTATAATAGAAGCCACCAACAGTATGTGGTCGGGCATAGCAGCTCTTATTTCAGGTGTACTGCTTGCATATTTCGGTGTAAGTCTTTTCGGTGTTGCGGTATGCTCCTGCGCGGTAGTGTTTGTTCTTGAACTAATAATAAACTTTATATAACTATTGATTTCTCTATAGATTTGTGGTAATATAATTAATAAAAATTTTTTAGAAGGCGATAAAATGAAAAAAATACTTACAATTCAGGATTTTTCTTGCGTGGGTAAATGCTCACTGACAGTAGCAATGCCCATTATTTCGGCTTTCGGTATAGAAACTTGCGCATTGCCGACTGCTTTACTTTCAACTCATACTCAGTTCAAGCATTGGACTTTTGCTAACCTTTGTGATGAAATTAATCCCATCACAACCGCTTGGAAGAACGAGAATATTAAGTTTGACGGTATTTATACAGGTTACTTAGGCGCTGTGGATTTAATTGAAAGCGTTAAAGAAATAATTAAAGATTTTAATGCCGAAAATGGTATAGTTTTGATTGACCCTGCAATGGGGGACAACGGAAAACTTTACGCTAACTTTGATATGGACTATGTTAAGGCTACGAAAACCCTTTGCGCTTTAGCAGATGTTATAACCCCCAATATTACCGAAGCTACATTTATGCTTGGTATGGAATATAAGGAAGAGTACGATAAAGATTACCTTTTGGAAATCTGCCAAAAACTTCATAAGAACGGCGCTAAGGATGTTGTAATTACAGGTGTTAAGAAAAGCGAAACCGAGGTTGGCGTTTTCTGTTTACTCGGCGGAAAAGAAATTTACGAATATTATACCGATAGGGAAGTTAAGGATTTCCACGGCACAGGGGATATTTATTCTTCCGCGGTATACGGCGGATTAATGAACGGCAAAACCTTGCAAGAGGCGGTTAGCTTTGCTTGTGATTATACAAAACACTGTATTGCAGTTACTTTGGCAGAGCCTAATTATTCCACTTACGGTGTAAACTTTGAGCAATGCACAAAGGATATTGTTGATTTTATTAATAAATAAACCAAAAGGACGGAAGTTAAACTTCCGTCCTTTGTGTTATTAGTAGAATATCGATATTTTATTTTTTTGCAAAGTTTAAAACTCTTATAATTACAGGAGTCAGTATTATATTTACCAAAAGTTCGAATATAAAATTACCGCCTGCAAGTCCAATAAACATATATTCCACAGTGTTTGTAAAGCCTAACGACATTCCCCAAGAAGCCACCGCTTCAAAGAAAAAGATAACACAACCTAAAAGGAATACACCTGTGTTTACAACGGGGCAAACAACCGCAGATACCGCTACGGCAAGGTATTGGTTACGGTTTTTAAGCAGATTGTATGTAAAACCTGCCGCTAATCCGCAAAGCGTACCCTTTAAAAGTACGGTAATTATCGTACCCGCAAGGTCAACAGCAATAAAACTTGCCGCGTCACCGCTTAAAAGTACCGCTACGCCGAATATAAAGCCGAGCCAAGTACCAATTTTCGTTCCGCAGGTAGCCGCGCCGATAATAATCGGTACTAATACAAGCGAAACCGAAAACATACCAAAGCGTATGAACGAGCCTAACAACTGTAAAACAATTACAAGTGCTGTTAGAATTGCGCCCAAAACAAGTGTTTGGGTTTGTTTTTTTCTGTCCTGTGTTTTTGTCATAAAATTACCTCCGATACTGTCCCGAAAGGGTACAGTTCATAATTTATGTAATCCGAAAAAATTCGGGAATTACTGATGATTCTTTTCGTAAATAACACGAAGACCGTCAAGCAATAGGTTTTCGTTATATATTATATTTGTCTTGCAGTGTGCAATAACTTCCTTTGAAAGACCGCCTGTTGCTACAACGGTTGGTGTTTCGCCAAGTTCGGCAATTATTTTTTCCAAAAGTCCGTCAATCATAGAAGCGGTACCGAGCACTAGACCTGCTTGCATAGATTCGGTTGTATTAGTGCCGATAACCGATTTCGGTGCTTCAATAGGAATTGAGGAAAGCAAAGCGGTATTTTCGGTTAAAGCTTTTAAGGTCAGTCTTACGCCTGCGGCAATAATACCGCCTAAGAAAGAACCGTTTTTATCAAGCACACTTATTGTTGAAGCAGTGCCCATATCAATAACTACGCAAGGCATATTGTAAGCGTCAATCGCACCAACAGCACCTGCTACTAAGTCTGCTCCAAGTTGAGCGGGGTTATCTATTTTAATATTAAGTCCTGTTTTAACGCCGGGTCCCAATGTTAAAGGCACTATCTGGCAAAGTTTGGAAACAGCGCGGCTGATACTTTTTCCTACTGCGGGTACAACCGATGAAATAATACAATCCTCAATATCGTCAGTTTCAATTTCGTTTAAAGATAAAAGTTGCTTAATTTCAACTGCATATTGGTCCTCGGTTTTACGGGTGTCAGTAGCAAGACGCGCAGTAAAACTAAGGAAATTTGAATTGTAAGCACCTAAGGTGATGTTTGTATTGCCTATATCAATAGCAAGTAACATAGTATCAGTCCTTTCATACTTTATTATAATTAATTTCTCTGTAAAATCAAGAATTTTGTTGACAAAAATATCAAATGTTGCTATAATACTTTAGTGCTTAATGGGATAATATGGTCTCATTAGTTCCTTGTTCCGTGTGTTCACGGGACCAAAAGTCCAGAAGGAGGTGCAAAGTAAATGACCAGTAAGTATGAGGCAGCTATGATCTTCTCCGTAGCAAACGGTGAAGAAGCTACACAGAGCTTGAAAGAAAAGTTCAACGACCTTATCGCTAAAAACGGTACCATTGAAAATGTTGATGATTGGGGCAAGCGTCGTCTTGCATACCTCATTAACGACGAAGCAGAAGGTTACTACGTTTTCTTCAATTTTGAAAGCGAAGCTAACTTCCCCGCAGAATTAGAGCGTATTGCAAAAATTACTGACGGTGTTCTTCGTTTAATGATTATTAAGAAGTAATGGAGGAACAGTAATGTTTAATTTAGTTGTTTTAACAGGTCGCTTAACAGCAGACCCCGAACTTAAGACTACTCCAAACGGTATTTCAGTTACCACTTTTTCAATTGCTGTTGACCGTCGTTATCGTTCCGGTGAAGAACGTCAGACCGATTTTATTAACATCGTTGCTTGGCGTCAGTCTGCGGAATTTATAACAAAGTATTTCAAAAAGGGAAGTCTTATCGGTATTGAAGGTTCAATTCAAACCAGAAGATATCAGGATAAGAACGGTAACAACCGCACTGCATTTGAGGTTGTTGCAAACAATGTGCAGTTTGTTGAATCTAAGAGAGATTCCGCTCCTTCAAGTGAGCCTGCATCATTCAGTAACGCAGATGTTAACGACTTTGCCGATTTAGGCGATGCTGCTGACGACGATCTGCCGTTCTAATTTTAATTTTTTATTTTAATTGTAAGGAGGCTTTATAATGGAAGAAAGAAACGAAAGACCCATGCACAGAAAACCCCGCAAAAAAGTTTGCCATTTCTGTGTTGACCGTGTTGAAGCCATTGATTATAAGGATGTAGCCCGTCTTCGCAAGTTCATTTCTGAACGCGCTAAGATTTTACCCCGCCGTGCAACAGGTACTTGCGCTGCTCATCAGCGTGAATTGACCACCGCTATCAAGCGTGCACGTCAGATTGCATTACTTCCTTATGTTAATGACTAATCTATAAAAATTACGACCGTCTGTAATTTTACAGACGGTCGTTATACAATAAAAAATCCGCAGAATATTAAGTTCTGCGGATTTTTTATATCTTATTCACATACTCATGCATTTCTTCTCTTGATTTAATAGAATGTGTTCCATTAATTATTTCCTGCTTTTTGTCTTCGCTTAGCAATGCAAATTTCTGCATTGCTTCGGGATTTTGGGCAAGCGCAAAGGAAAATCCTATCGGCATTTCATCACGTTTCATAATTTACCTCCAAAAACGGTATGATGATATTTTTTGGATAATAAGTATTTTTATTCGTTCCAATTATTTGTATAATATAGCGCTATTCGCTAAAAATAGAAATGAAAGGAGAGATGATTATGAATGATGAAAAAAAGATAAATCCAGACCAAGAAAAAGAAGATAAAAAACATATAAAACCAGGGGAAATACAAGGAAAAATTGAGGTCACGGATTTGCGTGAACGCAAAGACGGACCGGGCGGTAA
>JAZSDM010000128.1:0-5745 GCA_045531145.1 Acutalibacteraceae bacterium
CCGTAAAAAAGGTATTCACCGCCAAAATTAAGGCGCTCTGCCAAATACTTTTGGTTAAACAAACTTACTGCAAATCTGCCGCTTTGATCCTCTGCCAAAAATTTGTATATAGTAATTCCCCTGCGGGTTTCAACCGTTTCAATCGGGGTTACAATTTTTGCTTTTACACACACATTTTCAAACCACAAAGCATCTTTTAGGGGGGTAATGTTTGTCCAATCAAGGTACTTTCTCGGAAAAAAACGCAAAAGGGCACCGACTGTATCGATGCCCTTTGATTTTAAAACTTCAGCTCTTTTTGCACCGACACCTTTTAAATACCTAATATCAGTGTTGGCTGTCATTTTTAACACTCCTATTCTACCGAAAGGATATAGTAGTAAATTGGCTGTCCGCCGTTTATAAAGGTAACCTCTGTCTTAGCGCCGAATTTCTCTTGGATTTGTGCTTCAATAGAAGCCGCCTGTTCTTCGGTAACATCAGCACCGTGAATAACGGTTACAAACTCACTTGAAGGCTTAATCATCTTCTTGAGAAGTTTCAAAACCGTCTTTTCAAGGTCGGTATCAACAAATGTAATTTTACCGCCAAGCATAGCCATAAGTTCGCCTTGCTTGATTTTAATTCCGTCAACATCGGCATCTCTTGCGGCAAATGTAATCTGACCTGTAGCAATACGCTCGGTAGAATTTTGCATTTCAATAGCGTTTGCGTTATCATCACTGTCAGGATCAAAATTAAGCATTGCAGAAATACCCTGCGGAATTGTTCTTGTATGAATAACAATTACCTTTCTTGTACTTATCGGAATTGTTTGTTCTGCCGCCATAATAATATTTTTATTATTAGGAAGAACAAAAACAGTTTCGGCGGGGGTAGCCTCAATAGCCTTTAAAATATCGTCGGTACTGGGGTTCATAGTCTGTCCGCCCGAAACTATGGTATCAACACCTAAGTCACGGAAAAGTTCTGCCAAGCCGTCACCCGCGCAAACCGATACAAAGCCAACAGGTTTTGTAGGTTCTACTGGGATAAATGTTTCGGTGCGGTCTGCACTTTTAGCAGGTTTCTTTTTGGCTTCACTCGCTTCGTGTTTTGCTCTTTCGTGCTGGTCACGCATATTTTCAATTTTCATATTAATGAGCGAACCGAAAGTAAGTCCGTTTTCGATAGCGTTACCGGGGTGGTCAGTATGAACGTGAACCTTAATGATTTCATCGTCGTCAACCACTACAACACAATCGCCAATGGTTTCAAGATACATTCTAAGTTCATTAGGCTCTTTTTCGCAATCTTCTGCGCGTTTTACAATAAATTCGGTACAGTAAGTAAAGGTAATTTCGGTTTCAAATTCGCCTGCGGCATTGAAGGAAGATTCTTCTTCATCTGCTTCATCGCTTGCAGCAGCGTTTGACTGAATCATAACGCCGTCCTTCATAACAGAAAGCATACCCTCTAATATAAGAACGAAACCTTTACCACCCGCGTCAACAACGCCTGCTTTTTTAAGTGCAGGTAATAATTCGGGGGTTTCTTCAAGCGCCACTTTAGCGCCCTCAATAGCGTATTCAAAAATTGCAAGTTCGTCCTTGCCTTGTTCCAATGCTTCTTTAGCATACTCGCTCGCTACACGCGCTACAGTAAGAATTGTACCCTCGGTAGGTTTCATAACTGCTTTATAAGCCGCCTCTACACCGAAAACAAAAGCATTAGTTACATTTTCGGGGGTTAAAAATTCGTCTTCGCCAATTCCCTTTGCAAAACCGCGGAAAAGCAAGGATGTAATAACACCCGAGTTACCTCTTGCGCCTCTAAGCAATGCCGAAGCATTGACCGAAGCCACTTTACCTGCAGTAGCGCCGCTTAATTTTTCAAGTTCGCGTGCAGAATTGGAAAGTGTCATAGACATATTTGTACCAGTATCCCCATCAGGTACAGGGAAAACGTTCAAATCATCTACTGCTTTGCGGTTATTACTAAGATTATTTGTTGCAGAAATTATTGCATTACGCAAAATATCGCCGTTAATCAAAATCTTACACTCCTTTAGTGACCGAAAGAATTACTCTTTAATTCCGTCTATTTTAACTATTACTTTATTTACTTCTATTCCTGTTGCTTCTTTAACAACATATTTAACCTTTTCGGTTATACTTGAAGCAATTGCGTTTATGTTCATTCCGTAGGTAACTACTATATGAAGTTCAACAGTGATAGAATCGGTATTGCCGATAACTTTGATTCCCGTATCTAACTGTTCGCTTTTGGAAAGTTTATTAAAAATCTTTTGCTTATTTGTGCTGGGCACCATACCTACAACACCAAAGCAAGAAGTCACTTCGTTGCCGATAAGCTTTGAGAGATAGCCTTCACTAATAGCAATTTTGCCTAATCTGGTTTCATAAGTTATCATAACCTATCCTCCTAATTTACTTTGAATTTATATGATTCAATTGAAAAATAAATATCACTCTGTGATGAACCTATTACATTTTCAATATTGTCATTACAGAAAAGCACACCCGTGCGGTAACATATTGGAATTACAGGCATATCGGTTTGCAGAACCGAAGCCACGTCATTAACAGAGGCCTCGCCCTTGTAGAATTTTTCAACAACCTGAGCACAGGAAGTATCCTCAGTCTGTTGCGGTTCTTGAGTTTCCTGTTCAGTGGTTTCCTGCGGTTCGGATACTTGGGATTGTTTAACACCGAAAGCCACTGCACCGCCTGAAGCTACAAGGGGACGGATATCCATATTATCGGTGAGTTTAACCTCACCCAAATAAAGTTGGAAGCCACCGCTTTGTAATCTTTGCAAATAGTTTTCATAACTTTCTTCCAAAACCGTAATTTTTATACCAACATTTGCAAGTTGCTTAGCAATCTCATTTGCTGCAGCAACACGCATACGGTTTTCTTTATTTACAAGCAGACTAAAACTTAAAGGACCGCCGTTTTTTCTGTAAAAACCATCACTATCTAAACTATTATATCCTATTTCTTGCAAATTCTCAATAGTTATTTGCGAATTTGCAACAGTTTGTATATTTTGTACAGATTTTGTACCCTGCCAGACAGGGTTAAAAAATCCTGTTGCGGGCAATGCATTATTGTAATATGTGTCCTGACAGATTTTAGAACGGTCAATGCCGCTTGAAATTGCCTGACGCAATTGGCGGTAGGTTAAAGCGCCGTAATTCTGGTTAACACCGATGTAAACCAAATTGTTAAGGTTAATATCAATTTTCTGGCCGCTCATACGCAAAATATTACCGTCAGAAATGTTGCTATAGTACATATCTGCAGCGCCGATTTCAATATAATGGGAAACCGACTCACTGTCAGGCGCGTTTATAAGACGAATTTCAGTAATACTGCTTTTTTTACCGTGATAATGTTCATTGATTAAAAGTGACTGTCTGTCATCGCTTACTTTATATCTTCCGCTGCCAATCGGGGGAAACTTAACACTATCCGAATCGGCAACATTTTCACTTCCCTTTTTAATAATCGGGAAATCCAAAACATTTTCAAAATAAGGGTCACTAACATTAAGATTAAATACTACCGTGTCTGTTCCCTCAGCCTGTACGGAAGTTACTTCATAAAGATTGCTTGCGTACTCGCCGCCCGACTCTTTAGCCAAATTGTAAGAATGTACAACATCTTCGGCGGTAAGCAGGCTACCGTCCGAAAAGTTTACTTTTTTAATTTTAACGGTACATACGTTACCATTTGTTTCAACCGACTGTGCCACACTGTAAACAGGATTAAACTCATTATCCAACTTAACAAGCGGATCATACAAAAGCATACAAAGTTGGCGGTTAGTATCGGTCTGTACCTCGTAAGGATTAAACGAATCCGACGCGGAATACAAAAGTGTAATATTGTTTTTATATTTTTGTGTTTCGGTATTTTGCGGACTATCGGACGAGTTGACATTATCCTCTTTACAACCGACAAATCCTATAGCCAATACCAGACACAGAAAAACAGATAATAGTTTTTTCATTGTTTTCCTACTTTAAATATTAATTCTTTCTATTTTTACGGTTTTACCCGTTTTTTCGCAAATTTCAAAAATGCAACCATTCAAACTGCACTTACCGTCTGCCAATTCAAATTTTGACATATCGTTATTTTTGAGGCGGTTAATTATAATTTCCTTTTTTACGCCCAAAACCGAATCAATAGGCCCCGTCATTCCAAGGTCGGTAATATATCCCGTACCGTTTTGCAAAATTTGTTCATCAGCGGTTTGAATGTGGGTATGAGTGCCAAAAACTACCGAAACCTTGCCGTCAAGATAAAACCCCAAAGCTCTTTTTTCGCTTGTGGCTTCGGCGTGAAAATCAACAATAATAATTTTAGCTCCGTCATTTTTAGCTTTTTCGATAAGCTCGTCAGCCGCTTTAAATGGACAATCCGCTCCCGATTTTTCAAGATAAATTTTACCGCTTAAATTAATTACAGCAAGTATAACCTTACCAAAATCAACCAAACAGTATCCTTTACCGCTTTTATCTTCGCCTAAATTATGCGGACGAAGTACAAAATCGTTTTGGTCTAAATAGTCATAAAACTCGGGTCTTCTTAAAGAATGATTACCACCTGTCAAAACGTCGGCGCCCAAATTTAAAAGGTATTCGGCGCTTTCGCGGGTTGTGCCGTTACCGTCTGCCGAATTTTCGGCATTAATAATAACTGCATCTATATTTTTATCTTTTTTCAAAGCAGGTAAAACACGGCGGACATATTCGCATCCGACAGAACCGCAAACATCACCCACTGCTAAAATTCTCATACACTTCCTCCAAAGGATATATATTGATATTATACCATAGAACAGTTATTAAAACAATATAAAATATAACAAAAAACTCTTGCGTTTCCGCAAGAGCTTTTAAAATTTAATCCAAAATTAGATTTCAGCGAAGTACTTAATAGTACGAACCATCTGACTGGTGTAGCTGTTTTCATTGTCATACCAAGAAACAACCTGTACTTGATAAGTGTCATCATCAATCTTGGTAACCATTGTCTGAGTAGCATCAAACAATGAACCGTAGGTAATACCGATAATGTCAGAAGAAACGAGTTCTTCTTCGGTGTAACCAAATGATGCGCTGGAAGCAGCCTTCATAGCAGCGTTGATGCCTTCTTTAGTGATATCCTTGCCCTTAACAACTGCAACGAGGATAGTTGTAGAACCGGTCGGAACAGGAACACGTTGAGCAGAACCGATAAGTTTGCCGTTGAGTTCAGGAATTACAAGACCGATAGCTTTAGCAGCACCTGTTGAGTTAGGAACGATGTTGCAAGCAGCAGCACGTGCACGACGAAGGTCACCCTTTCTGTGAGGACCGTCAAGTACCATCTGGTCACCTGTCCAAGCGTGAACAGTTGTCATGATACCGCTCTGGATGGGAGCATACTTGTTAAGAGTATCAGCCATAGGAGCCAAGCAGTTTGTGGTACAAGAAGCAGCAGAGATAATTTTATCATCAGCTGTAAGTGTATTTTCGTTTACGCTGTAAACGATAGTGGGAAGATCGTTACCTGCGGGAGCAGAAATAACAACCTTTTTAGCGCCTGCATCAATGTGAGCCTGGCTCTTTTCTTTAGAGCAGTAGAAACCGGTGCATTCGAGAACTACGTCAACACCGAGCTCGCCCCAAGGAAGATCCTTAGCGTCTTTTTCAGCATAGATTTTGAGGGTTTTGCCAAGTCGGAGGCCAAG
>JAZSDM010000042.1:0-4888 GCA_045531145.1 Acutalibacteraceae bacterium
CTCACACTTAGGAGGGGTCCGTTATATCCATTTAACTAAGGGGGCGGATATTCTATTAAAAGAAAAATCCTATCGAACTTAATCGACAGGATTTTTGGTGCGAGTGATGGGACTTGAACCCATACGTCGTGGACACACGCCCCTCAAACGTGCCTGTCTGCCTATTCCAGCACACTCGCATACATATATCACTCTCAAGAGCGCCATATTATTATATCAAAGTGAGATTTACTTGTCAACAAAAATTTAAGATTTTTTTATTTTTATTATTTTACATTCTTAACCGCCAATAAAAAAGCCCAAGTCAGATAACTTGGGCTTTAAGTTTTATTCTTCGTTATTCCACAATTCTTTAAGTGCGTGGGCTAAGAGTTTGGGTTGGCGGTCACGGGTGAAGACGCCTTTGTGGTTGTCAACAACTCGTGCAATGGTTTGGGCGGTTTTGAAGTTGGCGAATGCCCAAACGTGAGCGCCGATAACAAACGGCATTTTCTTTATAATACCGTACTGACGAAGTACCGTATCGCGTTGATATTCTTCGGTAAACATAACCGCAGGGTCACTGTGCATACCGGCAATAGCATCTGCGCCGAATTCTGCTAACAAAATAGGCTTTTTATAAGTGTTATAGTATTTTTCTAAGGATTCGATAAAGATATCGTCACTCTGTTCGCCCATACCTGTTTTAACATACCAACCTGCATACTTGTTGTAGCAAATCATATCGCAGTATTGAACTGTCGGGCTTTGCTCTGATTCAAGACAGGCAACATAGGTTGCAGGGCGGGTAGGATCGAGCGAACGGATTTTTTGGAACATACCTTTGAAGAAAATATCACTTTCCTTAGTGTCGGTTTCGTAAGGCTCATTTGCAAGGCTCCACATAACAACACTTGGGTGGTTTTTATCTCGGTTGTAAAGCTCTTCAATAACGCCTAATGCCTTGTTTAAAATGTCGTCTTTGTAAAGGCGCTGGCCTAAACTTACAAAAGGGGTTTCGTCGATAATCATTATGCCGTTTTTATCGGCTAAGTCCATTATGTTTTCATCGTAAGGGTAGTGTGAAGTTCTGAAAGAGTTTGCACCAATCCAGTTAAGCAAATAAAAATCTTTAGTCCAAAGCGCGTGGTTAAAGCCTTTGCCGATTATGTAGAAATCTTCGTGTTTGCCGAAGCCCTTAAAGAAAACAGGCTTGCCGTTGAGCAAGAACTTATCACCCTCGATTTTAACGGTACGAATACCGTAGGTCTGGGTGTATTCATCAAAATCTGTAGAGACTGAAAGTTCGTAAAGTTCACCTTTGCCGATATCCCAAAGTCTTGGATTTTTGATTTCAAAAACACCTTCGGCAGTGTTTTGGTTCGTTATTTCGATTTGCTGGGTTTGGTCATCGGTTTTAAGGGTGACTTTTCCGCTGAAATTGTTTGTAAAAGTGATTTTGTAGTTTACTTTTGCGGTGTTGCCGTCAATATCGGTGCGGATCACAACATCTTCAATACGGTTTTTTGAGGTTGTATAAAGCCAGACACTGCGCTGAATACCGCCGTAGGGAAAAAAGTCATAAGGTACTGCGGGGTAGGACGAATTGAAACCGGCTCTGCCTTCGTTATTTTGAAGCGAAGCGGGGGGAAGACTCCAAGGGTCTAACGTACTGTCGGCAATAACGGTGATGCGGTTTTGCTCGCCAAAATTCAAAAGGGACGAAATATCCGATTCAAAGGGGAGCGCTGTTCCAATGTGTGAGAAAGCGAGACTTCCGTTTACAAAAACGGTTGCTTTGCCTGCAACACTGCCAAAGCGAAGATAAACCGATTTGCCGTTCCAGTCAGCAGGCACGAAGGTGTTCTTTTCGTACCAGCCTTTACCGTGGAAATTGTAAAGTTCGTTAATTTGTTCGTTCCAACTTGCAGGAACACCTAATTGGCGAACTTCACCGCCGAGTTGGTTGTTCCACCCGTCTTGTTCGCCGATATTTTCTTTATCTGCCGAAAAGTTCCAAAAACCGTCCAAATTTTTAAGGGTACGGTATTTGTTTTCAATAGGATATAGCATAAATTTTACCTCCGAGAAAAATATATTTTTATTATACAATAGTTTTTTTATTTATGAAATTGCAAATATTCAATAAAAAATATTGAATATATTAACATAAAATGATAATATATTTTCGGGAGGGATTGGCATGCCAAAACCACATTTAACTACACACAAAAAATACGAAAAAAATATAGATTCAAAAAAGATTTCAATGCACACCCACGAGCATTACGAACTTTACTGCTTTTTAAGGGGTGATGTAAAATATTTTGTAGAGGGCAATATTTACAGTTTAAAGTCGGGCGATTTGCTTATAATGAATAAATCGGAAGCGCACAGTCTGATTATAAACAGCAATATGCCTTACGAAAGAATTGTTGTATTTTTTAACGATGAAGCTATTATAGGTAATGAAAATCACGAGGCAACTTCATTTATCAGTAACAAACCGCTTGGTAAAAATAACCGATATTCTGCAAGTGATTTAAAGGAATTTGATTATATGTATTTGCTTCAAAAAATGTGCAAAATAAAGGATAAAACTAAAAAATCAGCCTATCTTTCGGTTATTATAAATGAACTATCCACAGCAAAGTCCAGTGATGGAATCTACAGCGAAAATACCGCAGAAATTATTGAATACATAAACGAACACATTACCGAAAATTTGAAGTTAGACGATATTTGCGAACGGTTTTTTATAAGCAAAACCCACTTAATACGCAAGTTTAAGGCATTAACAGGTACAACTGTCTGGGATTATATTTTGACAAAGCGTCTTGTTATGTCAAGGGTTTTATTGCAGTCGGGCGAGCGCCCTTATGATGTGTTTTTGAAATGCGGATTTAACGATTACTGCTCTTTTTTTAAGGCTTATAAAGCTAAATTTGGTGTATCACCTAAGCAAGATTATAAAAAATAAATGTCTATGCAAATGGAATATTTTGTTATGTGACAACCTACAGAAATATCCAAATATATAAATGTGCGCATCCTTAGTATTGGTTTTTGGTGAAAAAGATAATTTTCTTATATAATTCGACATTAAAATCATAGGTATGCTGTCGGGATAAATGGTATGATAAATATAACTAAGATTTTAAAAAACATATAATAAAGTTTGGTTGTAATAGACAAAAATATCGTGTATTACTGTACGGTTGTCTTTAAGAAAGACTAACTATTAAAAGTCAAGTCTAAAAAATAAAAAATGTTGTGAATTGAGTGACGGTTAAAAAGGCATAACGAAACAGACGTCAAAGACGCCGAATTTCAAATAATTAGTGAATTCAAATGTTTGCTATGTAAGGTTGTCCTGACTTTTGCAAAGCAAAAATCAGACGAACTAACTTCTTGGCAGCATGAGAAATTGCGACATAGTAATGTTTACCTTCAGAACGTTTTTTAGCAAGATAATCGGAAAACAAAGGACTCCAGGTGCAAACGAGTTTTGTCGCATTGAAGAGAGCATATCGCAA
The DNA here is from genome assembly GCA_045531145.1 of Acutalibacteraceae bacterium. Classification (GTDB taxonomy): domain Bacteria; phylum Bacillota; class Clostridia; order Oscillospirales; family Acutalibacteraceae; genus UBA737. The sequence goes on from JAZSDM010000042.1 coordinate 3,516, forward strand.
ATAACGAGAGCCACGCTTTTCCATATGAGCATAGCAGTTATTAAGTTGCCCGGATTGGTAAGTAGATGGTGATAGTCCTGCAAAAGCTAAAATTTTGTCAGGCGAATCAAAGTTGTTAAAATCACCAATCTCAGCAATAATCATTGCGCCCATACGAAAACTAATGCCCGGAATTGTTGTAATGGGAGAGTCAATCTTATGCATTATGGATTGGATAGCTGATTCAATTTCATCAATCTCGTTATTAAATTCTTTAATAAGTTTGATGGTGTGCTTTAGTTCCAAGGCCTTGGCTGGCATATAAGAGCCGATGGAACTTCTTGCGGCGTTACGAATTTGAATAGTTTTATCACGGTCATAACGACCTTTAGAGGCTGTGTGAAGCAAATTTGTAAGGTGTGTAAGATGAGCTTCGGCAATGTGCTTTGCACTGGGAAACTCGCTAAGAAGCGCATAAGAAGTGGCTGTATGCAAAGTTGGAAGTAACTTTTCTAATTCGGGGAAAAGAATATTGACCAACCTTGTAATCGAAGTTTTTAAAGTTGCACGTTCCTTTACCTTGTCAAATCTATATCGTGTTAGTGACTTTAGTTCGGAATTGTGGTATGCTATGTTTGTGTAGGGCTTGAGGCTCACATCAGACATTAGCATAGAAGCGATTGTTCTTGCATCCACACGGTCAGTCTTGGTTTTTCTAAGAGATTGGCTTTTACGGTAAAGGTTGGTATGCAAAGGGTTAATGACATAGGTGGGTAGACCATTGTCAAGAAGAAACCCAAGAAGATTGTAACTGTAATGTCCCGTGGCCTCAAGTCCTACCTTTATTTTTGAGCCGCCAATACCTGTACAGGTATTGACTATTTGAAGAAGATGTTCAAAGCCTTCTTTACTGTTACTAATGGTAAAGACATCAGCGAGAATTTCTCCTTCGGAACTTATGATGAAGCAATCGTGCTTATCCTTTGCAACATCAATTCCAACAAAAATCATGTTTGTACCTCCGATAGATTTATTTTGATGCTGTTATCCACAGGGCGCTTTGCTCTTGTAACCTCGTTCTAAATAAACCGTCGGGCGGTATCTAACTGATTAACAATACTGCAAAGGTCTGTGGTTGGAGCCTTTCTTAAACCGTCTATCCGGTAGGAGTGATATACCAATCCACAGCACCATTTACAGTGTAGCATATTGTCCTTGGAGAGGGACACTAAAAACTACTATTTTATTATACGAGGAGAGATGATTATGAATGATGAAAAAAAGATAAATCCAGACCAAGAAAAAGAAGATAAAAAACATATAAAACCAGGGGAAATACAAGGAAAAATTGAGGTCACGGATTTGCGTGAACGCAAAGACGGACCGGGCGGTAA
>JAZSDM010000115.1:0-6373 GCA_045531145.1 Acutalibacteraceae bacterium
CTGCGGGAGAAAGCGTAATCCGTTTCAATTACCAAACACCCGGACTTAAATCAGGTCTTTTAATAACGGCAGTGTGCTGTTTTGTCTTTGTAATATATATGCTTATTTTCTGGCTTTACAACCGTAAACACAAAGGACAAAATGCCTATCCTGAAGGTGACATTTTGCTTCACGAATGGCTTGCTGAAGAAACTAAGCAGGATCCTCCTAAAATACCAAGCCCTAAAAAGCCAAGCATTTTAGACGATAACCCCGATATTGATATTTTTGATATTGGCAACGGTTTTGAAGGCGGTTTTAAAATCAACCGTGACTATTTAGATGATAAAAAAGAATAAACAAAAAACAAATCCCTTTAACGCTTGTTAAAGGGATTTAAATTTTAGTTATATGTTACAGTTTTGCCGCTTACTAACTGTTGCAAATATTTATCAACCTTTATAAACTCCGAAGCATTTATTTTGCCCATAGGAGTACCGTTAAGGCTGTATTGATATTTAGTAGCGCTTGCCTTTTTAAAGGAAACTGTAGCAGGTGTTACATTCTTATCTTTATAGGTATAGGTTATAGAAAGCACCTCATCAGACTGCAGCGTATCAGTAGTATATTCCGAACACGCAAGCGAAATACAGAAACGGTAGAAGGTCTGGAATTCAGATGATTTAATATCTGTCTTTCCCTCGTAAGTGATTATAAATGTATCGTCATCACTTTCGCTTTCGGTATTTTCCGCAATATCAAAACTGTAGGTTTTATCAGCAGTTTTTAAGGTTAAATTAGATATGTTATCTATCGACTCCATAAATACCCAGTCAGAATAAAAATCAGTAGTGGAGTAACCTAAAAATTCGCAAGAAGCAGCGTCAACCTTTTTAACCATTACGCTATCATCATTAATTACTGCATAATTACCGTCACTTTGAAGTTTGAATTTATAAGTATAGGTGAAATCCTGTATCTTTATAGTAGCAATAAAATCGGGGTCATTAAGTCCCAAGGTTTTAAGTGTACTGTCCGAAACATCAAACGAATATGCCCCTGAAACCGTCACACCGCTTGAGAAAAGCGAAAACAAACCGTCGGTATTTTCTGCAACACGCTTTGTTGGAGAAGTTACCATATAAGGCATATATCCCGAAAGTGATTCATCGGTATTTGCTTCAATCACAACTGCTTGTTGGAAATTTTTGCCGGATACGGTTATACTGTCAAACCTTGAAAGCACACCGTTGTCGGTATAGTCCGCGTATTTATCGTCCACGGTAATACCTGCTAAAGCATCGGTATTAGCCATATCAAGAGCAGTAAAAGTAAGGGTTGTATCAATAGCGTCCGAAACGAGATAAATTGTATCTTTGGTTGAAAGTTTCAAATAAATGCCCGAATTATCGGGAGATTTATTACCTACAAGCACGCTGAACTGACCGTCATCCTGTGTTACAATATCCGCTTTAACAACAGGGTTTTCAAGTCCGCAGTCAGCAAGTGTTTTTTCACTAATTTCGCGCCAAGCCGAAATTTCGGTCAGACTGCTTACTATTTGAGAAATACTGCTTGTATTTACAAGTGATTCCTCATAACCGTCCATATACCAGTTTACAGTATCTTGTGATTCTTCATCTTTGGCTTCGGTAACAACACTGTAAAACTTAAAACTGCCGTTTGGGTTTGTTACCGTAACGGTTTTATAATCGGTATCACTTTGGCTTAAAACTTCAATTTCCTCTAAAGAGGGTGTAGCAGTATCATCCTGCTTTTCAGGGATAAGTTTTACCACCGCAAATGTCCCTGATACTAAAACCGCAACCGCGACCAATGCGGTGATAACAATTTTTAAACGCTTTTTATTGCCGTCTTTAACAGCAATAACTTTGTGTTGTTCAGGGTCTGAAAAAACGGTCGAAATTTCATCATCCTGTGAAATATTATTTTCATTTTCGGGAAAATTGTTCATTATGAATTCTTTCTCCTAATATAAACATAAATACTTGTTGCTACTAAGCAGACAGGTAGCAAAATCATAAAGATAATATTAATAGCATTTGCCGAAGACTGAGTTACAGCGTCAGCGAAACTTTCATTTTCGATAGTTTTGGAGACAAAAGAAATTCCTGTATCCTCAGCACCTACTGCGCGTTCTGCAGCAGCAAAAGCAATATCTTTATTGGATATTTGCGCCATTTCAGCATAATCGGAATAAATAAACCCAATACTTGAAAACGCAAATACAAAGTTGTTTATTTCCACGTTATCTTTATCATAAGTCATACGCTCACTTTGAATAACGGTTGAATAACTTGCACCTTGGTATTCCCCTGCACCTGTCCAGTTGTTTGGAGTGCCAACGGGTGCGTTTACTGTAGTTTCGGGAGTTGCAATCAAGGAAGTAACCTTATAGGTACTTTCTTCTTCAAACAAAGCCTCAATCGGAACGTTATACGCTGTTATACAGGTTGATATACCGTTATTGATGCTATCGTCTGACGCGGCATATGAGCCTAATGTAGTAGGTTCATCAGGGATAAAGTTGTTAGAATCGGTTTCAAAGAGTATACCTTCCTCTACTGCAATACCCCACTGTTCCAGATAAGCGTACAGGTTGGGTAAATAAGGTGCTGTTGCATCTGCAAAGAAAACCAAACCTTTTTCATATTTTCCGTCATTATCAAGGAACTTTGCAATAGCGTCAAGTTCGGTATCAATAAAATCGGTTGTGGGTGCTACAATGAAAAGTGCATCATATTCATCTGAAATTTCGTTCACCATCGCATCCGAAATAACTTCAACCTCATAGTTGTTAGTTTCTAAAAGTTTTCTGTATGTTTCGGAATAATCGTAATTTGAATGACCTGTTATGAATGCGGCTTTTTTAGTCTTACTGCTTGTAACATAAGCAATAGCACTTGTGAGCGCGGTTTCAATGTTATTTGCTTCAACGGTACTCATTGAATAGCCGTAGGAAGCATAGGTGTCATCTTCGGTCAAAACATAAATATCTTCATAACCGATTATTTTGTAGCGTTCATTGTTGCCGTCATTACAAGTAACAATAATATCACCGTAATTAATCTGCTCATTAGCATATTTTGAAGAAATTTGAGTAAATTCAGTACTTTGAGTGTCAATATAATCGATTTTGATTTTCTTGTTATAATCGTTATATTTATCAATAAGATTAACGGTTTGCTTATAGTAATCGGAATAATCTTCAGCAACACCGTACGCTTGTGCATAGTAGGTCATATATTCGCCTACATAATCTTCCTCTTTAGCGCACACTGTAACGGTTACTTCCTTATCCAGATTCTTTACAAATTCAATATTTTCTTCGCTCATTGAATTTTCGGCTGTAAGCGACATATCAAATTCAAGATTAACACGCTCTGCCAAAACGGCTATGAGAACATTTAAAACAATAATGCCAGCAAGCACAGCAGCAGTAATACCCATTGCATAACCGCCGCGTTTAAGTAACGCTTGGTTTTTAATAAGCTTTGGTTTTTTAGGTGCCTTTTGCTTTTTAACTTTTTCTTTTTTTGGTTTTTCGGAAACTTCAGCCGTTTGGGCAACCTCTGCAGCTTGTGTTTCGGGATTTAAATTTTTATTTTCTTCCATTTAGGGCACCTCCTTTAAGACCATCTTCTCTTTTCAAGCGAACGCACGCAAAGGAACAGGAATGCGGCGGTAATACTTAAAAAGTAAATAATATTGGGAATTGAGAAAATACTTTCTGCAAAACTTTCAAAAGCAGAAATAAAGGCTGCTTTTTCAAACACTTTTGCCAACCACTCTGCTGATACCATACTCGCAAAGTTGGACATATAAAGCACTAAAATATTTACAATCAATGTAATTATTGCCGATACAACCGAACTTTCTGTTGTAGATGAAATAAACATACCGATTGCAATAAGCGCCGAACCCAAAAGCAAAATACCAAGCAATGCATAAATGTAGGACAAAATGTTTACGCTTACATAACTTAAAATAATAATTTCAAAAATTACGGTAGGCAAAAATCCTAAAGCGAAAACTGCCAATGCCGCAAAGAACTTGCCTAAAACAATGGATGTTAAACTAACAGGAGCGGTAAGTAAAGCCTGATCAACCTTCTGGCGACGGTCTTCACTCATAAGACGCATTGTTATAACAGGCATAACAAAAATCACTACTGTAGACATTGAAACAATTACCATTTCCAAATTCGGTGCGCCGTAACTGTAAATCATTGAAAAATAAAGACCTAGAAAGAAATAAAGGGCTGCAAGAACTATATATCCCACAGGGGTGCAAAAATAAGATTTAAATTCTCTTTTAAATATTGCGCTCATTATTCTGCCTCCTTGGTTTCAGTATTTTCAGGTTGGTCATTAAAACCTAAAAGTTTTCTTGCTTCCTCGTAAGTACCGGCTTCTGTAAGGCGCAGGAAAATCTGTTCAAGCGATACTTTGTTGCTTGTGAGCGACAAAAGTGTTTTACCGCGTGAAGCCACACGTTCAAATACTGCCGCGCGCAAATCAGCACCCTCTTCGGGTTCAATAAGGAAATCAAAACTGTTGTCTTCTTTTCTGCCCAAAGAAATAACAGATTTTACGCCCTTAACAGTTGAAAGAGCCGAAAGCATATCCTGCTCGTTACAAACAATACGGGCAACTAAAGACTGGTCTTTAGACAGTTGATTTGAAAGATTATCAGGTGTGTCGTCAGCAATAATTCTGCCTTGGTTGATAATTATTACACGTTTACAAACCGCCTGAATTTCCGACAAAATATGTGAAGACAAAATAATGGTGTGGTTTCTGCCGAGTCTTGCAATAAGGTTGCGGATTTCAATAATCTGCTTAGGGTCCAAACCAACGGTAGGCTCGTCCAGAATAAGTACATCAGGGTTGCCGATAAGTGCCTGTGCAAAACCAACCCTTTGTCTATAACCTTTTGAAAGGTTTTTAATAAGACGGTTGGAAACCGATTCAATCTGAACCAATTTCATAATCTCATCAATATGTGCTTTTTTAGGGAAAGAAACTTTTTTAAGGTCATAAATAAAGTTAAGATATTCCCTAACCTTCATATCAATATACAAAGGCGGTATTTCGGGAAGATAGCCTATTCGCTTTTTAGCCTCCTCAGGATATTCCATAATATTAAAACCGTCAATTTCGACTTTACCTTGTGTTAACGAAAGGTAACCGGTTAATATATTCATTATGGTAGATTTACCTGCGCCGTTAGGTCCTAAAAAACCTATAACTTCGCCTTTTTGAATACTGAAATTTACGTCCTGCACAGCAAGATGCGTACCGTACCTCTTACTGAGTGATGAAACTTCAATCATCTTTATTCCTCCTTTAATCAATTTAAATACATTATATAATAACATATTACCAAATAACTTTGCAAGATGTATAAACAAAATGTTAATTTTTTTATTTTTTTAAAATATAATGCATTTTCAAAATATTACAAAATCGGTTTGTAGATTTCTGTTTTTAATAATTTTCTTGCTGTTTCGGTTTTATTATATTGCTTTTTAGCGGCTTTTATGGTAAAATTTTTAAAAACCGAAGGAGGAACAAAAATTGAATCTTCCAATTGAAAACTGCAATTATAAAATAGATTATGTTAATATAGGCGGTTCTACACCCCACACCCACACTGTTACAAGCGAAATTATCCAAACTTTTGACAATGACGGAAGTATTTTAATTAACGGCCAGCTTTACAAAATGCAAAAAAACGGACTTTATTTTATCCACGGTCTTGCAACGCACTTTGTTTTACCTGATGATATTAATAGATATAATCACTCAATAATTGCTTTAAACACCTTTGAAACCGAGCGACTGTGTGAGAATTTGCACATAAAAAAAGAATATGACAAAATATTCACCCACAAAGGCGGTACGTTCTGTTCCCTTTCACCCGAAAATGTTATAAAAGCAGATACGGTTTTTCTTAAAATATATAATATTTTAAACGACTCAAGCGAAATGAAATACGCCCGTTTAGCTTCCATTTTTACCGAACTTTTAGAAATTGGGCTTGAAAGTATGTCAGATGAAAGCAATAAGGACAAAATAAGTGATATTATTGCATATATCAGCGATAACGCATTAAACAGAATCACTATTGACGACATCTGCAAACAGTCCCACCTGAGCAAATATCACCTATGCAGAACTTTTAAAGAAAATATTGGCGTTACAATAGGCGAGTTTATTAAGAGCAGACGCCTTTCCGCCGCAAAGCAAATGCTTGCAAACACCAATATGTCTATAACCTCAATCGCTTATAAATGTTGCTTTACCGACAGCAGTTTCTTTTCCAAAACCTTTTCAAAGGAATTCGGCATCACCCCAACCGCTTTCAGAGC
>JAZSDM010000005.1:0-4234 GCA_045531145.1 Acutalibacteraceae bacterium
AAGGGCAATAAATAGTTAAATTTACACAAATACAAAACCCGACCATTTTGGTCGGGTTTTGTATTTGGCTGGGGTGGCAGGATTCGAACCTACGAATGCAGCAGTCAAAGTGCTGTGTCTTACCGCTTGACGACACCCCAAGGTGTATATTAAATTTAAAATATTCGGTACGATTTCTCGTACCGAAATTACGTGGGGTGGAAGATGGGACTCGGACCCACGGTCTCCAGTGCCACAAACTGGCGCTTTAACCAACTAAGCTACATCCACCATAGCGCAAAATCTATTATAACATAATTATTTGTTTTGTCAACAAAAAAATTCCTTTTTTTAAAAATAACCTTGTGAGAATTTTCCCACAAGGTTTTGGTTTATTTTATTTCTTCTAAAAATTCGCCTATTCTGCTAATTGCTTCTTTAATATGTTCAACCGAATAGCAGTAAGACGCTCTTATAAAGCCTTCCCCACTTTCACCGAAAGCAGTACCCGGCACTACAGCAACCTTTTTACTGTAAAGCAATTTTTCGCAAAATTCATCACTTGTCATACCCGAAGCCTTAATTGACGGGAAAGCATAAAAAGCACCCTTAGGCTCGCGACAGGTAAGACCGATTTTATTAAAGCCTGATACCATCATTCTGCGGCGCATATCATACTCTTTAAGCATATACTCAACGTCTTCGTCGCAGTTTTTAAGCGCTTCAATAGCGGCATACTGACTTGTTGTAGGCGAAGACATAATCGCATACTGATGTATTTTGGTTATTTGTTCAATAATCGGTTTTGGTCCGCAAGCGTAACCTAAGCGCCAACCTGTCATAGAAAAGGCTTTGGAAAAGCCATTTACTGTAATAGTGCGTTCCAACATACCGTCCAAAGAAGCGGGAGAAACGTGGTTTTTGCCGCCAAAAGTAAGCTCGGCATAAATTTCATCGGATAAAACGATTATATCTGTACCGCCCAAAACCTTAGCGATTGCTTCAAGATCTTCCCTTTCCATAATAGCACCCGTCGGGTTAGACGGATATGGCAAAATTAAAACCTTGGTTTTATCTGTAATTGCCGCTTTTAATTCTTCGGCAGTTAACTTAAAATCATTTTCTGCTTTGGTGTTTACAATAACGGGTTTTCCGCCTGCAAGAGCGGTTATAGGCTCGTAACAAACATAACTTGGTTGAGGGATAATAACCTCATCGCCCGGCTCAACTAAAGCGCGGATAGCGGCATCAATAGCCTCACTTCCGCCAACCGTCACCAAAATCTCATTATCGGGGTTATAGTCCAAAGCGTATTTGCGGTTTAAATATGTAGAAATTTCTTTTCTAAGTTCTATTAAACCCCAGTTGGAAGTATACTTTGTTTTACCGCGTTGGAGTGACTCGATACCTGCTTTTCTAATACTCCAAGGAGTTTGAAAATCGGGCTCGCCCACACCTAAGGAAATAACATCATCCATAGTAGCGGCAATATCAAAGAACTTTCTTATTCCCGAAGGTTTCATATCGGTAACGGTTTTATTTAAAACCTTGCCGTAATCTATCATACGAAGAGCTGCCCCCTGTCGTCCGACATACCGCTTATAAGTTCAACATCAGTCTCTTTATAGCGACGCATTACAAAATGGGTTGTAGTAGAGGTTACGGAGTCAATTGTAGCAAGCTCTTTAGCAACAAAACGCGCAACATCTTGAAGTGTTTTGCCTTTAACAATTAAATTAAGGTCATAATTACCGGACATTAAATAAACCGATTCAACTTCCTTGTATTTCATTACCTTTTCGGCAACCTCTTCAAAACCGAGACCTGCCTTTGGTACTACATTAAGCTCAACTATTGCCGAAACATAAGCGCCGTCTAACTTTTCCCAGTCAACAACAGCCTTATATCCGCGGATAATACCGTCTTTTTCCAACTGTTTAATATAATTTTCAACCTCATCCGCACTGATACCCAACATAGTTGCAATATCATCAGCAGAATATTTAGCATTGTTTGATAATAATTTTAAAACTTCAAATTTCATAAAATCACCTATCCTTGTAGAAATAATACTATTATATATTTATTATGTCAAGCAAATTAATCCAAATCATCCTTGTAATTAGCTCGTACACCGCCGATAAATTTAGCGCGTGTTCTTGCAGCTAAAACAGTAGCTTCACCAATTTTATTATTGGTAAGTCTTACAGGCACCGCCACTTTTTTAAGGTGCATACCAATCATAGTAAAGCCGATATCAAGTCCAGCGTCCGCCTTAATTTCTTCAACCGCAACGGGATTTTTAAATGAATTATAAGCAGCGGTTGCAAAAGAGCCGCCTGCCTTTGCCACAGGTACAACATTTACTATTTCGGCAAAGGGTACTGCATCTCTTTCTATAATAATCGCTCGGTTTAAATGCTCGCAACACTGCGCGGCAATATGTATTTCGTTTTCATTTGCCGCTTTATAAATACCGTCAAACACCGCTTGTGCTGTTTCAGGCGAAGAATTTGTACCAATCTTATCGCCAATAATTTCACTTGTAGAGCAACCAATAACCAAAATGTCACCATTTTTAAGTTTTGCGGTTTCTATAATTTCTAAAGCGGATAAATAGGCTTGTTCACGCAAATTTTCAATCATTTTCAACACTTCCATTCGATTATAATGTATTATACCACTTTTTATTGCAAAATAAAAGAAAAAATACTTGCAAAATGTAAATTTTGATGGTATTATGTTATAGATAAATGCGATGACGAAGGAAAGTAAGTCTATACCGCCTTTAAGAGAGTGTCCGCCAAGGCTGTAAGCGGATATATGCGTTGGTATTTACCGAAGTTCCCTTAAGAGCTGCAGTGCTGAAAAATACAGTAGGTGCTGACGGGCAATCCCGTTACAGATTACAAGAGTGTTTGCTTTTGGCAAAAATACGGGTGGTACCGCGGAGAAATGTAATTTCACTCCGTCCTGTTTTCAGGACGGAGTTTATTTTTTTGTTAATGTACTTCTTAGGAGGAAATGAAATGAAAACACAACTCGAGGCTATTCGCAATGAAGCGCAAGAAGCTATTGTAAATGCCAAGGACCAAAACGAAATTGAAAGTTTGCGTGTTAAATATTTGGGTAAAAAGGGCGAACTTACTGCTATTTTAAAGCAAATGGGTTCTCTTTCTCCCGAAGAACGCCCCATTATGGGACAACTCGTGAACGAGGCAAAACAATCGGTTGAAAATTTGATTACAGAGAAACAAACCGAACTCAAAGCACAAGCACAACTTGAAAAATTAAAGGAAGAAACTATTGATATTACTTTGCCCGCAAAGGTTAAGTCTACCGGTAAACTTCATCCGCTTAACACCGTGCTTGACGATATGATTAATATCTTCACTTCTATGGGCTTTGACGTTGTAGACGGTCCCGAAGTTGAAACCGATTATTATAACTTTGAATGTTTGAACGTTCCTGCAGACCATCCTGCACGCGATATGCAGGACACTTTCTATCTTGCAGAAAATCTGTTGCTTCGCACCCAAACATCTGCCGCACAAATCAGAACTATGGAAGACCGTAAACCGCCTATACGCGTAATCTGCCCAGGCAGAGTTTTCCGTGCTGACGAAGTTGACGCTACACATTCCCCCGTATTCCACCAAATCGAAGGTTTGGTTGTTGATAAGGGTATTACTATGTGCGATCTTAAAGGCATTTTAGAAGAATTTGCACGCGAAATTTACGGTAAAGATACTGCGGTTAAATTCCGTCCGTCATTCTTCCCGTTTACCGAGCCTTCTGTTGAAGTTGATGTTACCTGTTCGGAATGCGGTGGTAAAGGTTGCCGTGTTTGTAAAGGCAGCGGTTGGATTGAAATTTTGGGCGCAGGTATGGTACACCCGAATGTACTTCGTTCTTGCGGTATTGACCCCGAAGAATATTCAGGCTTTGCGTTCGGTATCGGTCTTGACCGTCTTACCACAACCCGTTATAAAATCAGCGATATTCGTCTTTTATTCGAAAACGATAAACGCTTCTTAGACCAGTTTTAAGGAGGTAATATAAAATGAAAATTTCACTTAAAGCATTAAAATATTATGTTGATATTAATGTACCCGTAGAAGAACTTTGCGATAAAATGGTTATGGCAGGGTTTGAGGTTGAAAGCATTGAATGTCAAGGCGACAATCTTAAAAACGTTGTTGTAGGTAAAATTGAAGAAATTAAACCCCACGAAAACAGCGACCATTTACAAATC